>JAGGAG010000248.1 GCA_017889745.1 Gemmatimonadota bacterium
CGACTTCGATCTGCACCTCTTCGGTGAAGGCCGCCACTGGCACGCCTACCGCTTTCTCGGCTCCCACGTCACGGAGGTCGAGAAGGTGTCCGGGGTGCAGTTCGCCGTCTGGGCGCCCAATGCCGAGCGGGTCAGCGTGGTGGGGGACTTCAACGACTGGGACGGGCGCGCCCACCCCATGCGGGTGCGCGGCGGCTCCGGCGTCTGGGAGCTCTTCATCCCCGGGATCGGCGCCGGCGGCTACTACAAGTACGAGATCCGCGACCGCGCGGGCAATGTCCACGTCAAGATCGACCCCTACGCCAACGCCTTCCAGATCCGCCCGGACACCGCTGGCCTGATCACCGCCTCGAGCGGCTTCAAGTGGGGCGACGAGGCCTGGATGAAGCAGCGCGCCGAGTCCGACATGCAGCGCCGCCCATTCTCCACCTACGAGGTCCACCTGGGCTCCTGGCAGCGGGACGCGAACGGCGACTTCATGAACTATCGGGAGATCGCCAAGCGGCTGGTGGACTATGTCAAGGAGATGGGCTTCACCCATATCGAGCTCCTGCCCATCACCGAGCACCCCCTGGACGCCTCCTGGGGCTACCAGTGCACCGGTTATTTCGCACCCACCAGCCGCTTCGGCACCCCGGACGACTTCCGGTTCTTCGTCGATCACCTGCACCGTCAGGGGATCGGGGTGCTGCTCGACTGGGTTCCGGCGCACTTTCCCAGGGACGCCTACGCGCTCGCCCGCTTCGACGGCTCGGCGCTCTACGAGCACGCCGACCCGCGCATGGGCGAGCACAAGGACTGGGGCACCCTGATCTTCAACTTCGGGCGCAACGAGGTGAAGAACTTCCTGCTCTCGAGCGCGCTCTACTGGCTCGCCGAGTTCCATATCGACGGGCTGCGGGTGGACGCGGTGGCCTCCATGCTCTACCTGGACTACTCGCGCAACGCCGGCGAGTGGGTCCCCAACAAGTACGGCGGGAACGAGAACCTGGAGGCGGTGGACTTCATCCGCCAGCTCAACATGGTGACCCACGAGCAGCACCCCGGCAGCCTGATGATCGCCGAGGAGTCCACCGCCTGGCCGGCGGTGTCGCGCCCCACCTACCTGGGCGGCCTGGGATTCAGCATGAAGTGGAACATGGGCTGGATGCACGACACCCTCTCCTATATGGAGAAGGACCCCATCTACCGGCACTACCACCACGACCTGCTGACCTTCGGGCTGCTCTACGCCTTCACCGAAAACTTCGTCCTGCCTTTCTCCCACGACGAGGTGGTGCACGGCAAGAAGTCGATGCTGGACAAGATGCCCGGCGACGCCTGGCAGAAGTTCGCGTCACTGCGTCTGCTCTATACCTTCATGTTCACCTATCCGGGCAAGAAGCTCCTGTTCCAGGGCTGCGAGTTCGGCCAGGGCCGGGAGTGGAACTTCGACGAGCCGCTGGATTGGGACCTGCTGGAGCGCCCGGCGCACCAGGGTGTGAAGAAGATACTCACCGACCTCAACCGGCTCCATCGGGAGCACCTGGCGCTGCACGACGTGGATTTCGACGGCGCCGGGTTCGAGTGGATCGACTGCCACGACAGCTCGCAGTCGGTGTTGAGCTATATCCGCAAGGACCGCACCGGCGACGAGATCGTGGCCGCCGTGTTCAACTTCACGCCGGTGCCGAGGAACAACTACCGCATCGGCGTGCCCAAGCCCGGCTTCTACCGGGAGGCCGTCAACTCCGACGCCGAGTACTACGGCGGCAGCAACGTCGGCAACCAGGGCGGGGTGCGCTCGGAACCCGTCAGCTGGATGGGGTCCCGCCCCTGGGGGCCCTGGTGATGGTGCTCGAGCCGCTGCCGGAGGAGGACTCCGCCACGGTCTCCCCCGCCGGGGAGGCCCTCGCCGCAGGGACCGGCCCGGCCGCTGACGCCTGGACTGCGCCCGACCCGTCGCCCGCACCCGCCCCGGCGCAACCCGCTGACTGACCCGCCGGGTCCGGGACGCGGCGCCTCTGACCCAGGCCGCGTCCCGGAACCCCGCCCTCCAGCCATGCAGATCTGGGTCGACGCCGACGGCTGCCCCAGGGTGATCCGGGAGATCCTGTTCCGCGCCGCGCAGCGCCTCTGCATCCCGGTGACCCTGGTGGCCAACCACCCCCAGGTGACCCCGCCCTCGCGCTACATCCGCTCCATCCAGGTCCCGGCCGGGTTCGACGTCGCGGACAACGAGATCGTCCGTCGACTCGACCCCGGTGATCTCGTGGTGACCGCCGACATCCCGCTGGCCTCCGAGGTCATTGCCAAGGGCGGGCAGGCGCTTAACCCCCGCGGCGAGCTCTACACCGAGGCCAACATCCGCGAGCGACTCACACTGCGCGACTTCATGGACACCCTGAGGTCCAGCGGAATCGACACCGGAGGACCGGCCGCACTGGGTCCGCGTGACCGGCAGGCGTTCGGAAACGCGCTCGACGCCTGGCTGGCACGCGCGGATCGTCGCCAGAACCGAGAGGTTGTGAAGAAACCGTAGCGAGCAGCCTCGAGCGCAAGGAGCCGCGCAGTGAGCGACGAGACATATCAAGTGGATAGGACTGAGAAAAATGACCGCCGAAGGGCCGGCGAAGGCGTCCAAGAGGACCGCAAAGCCGGTGTTTCACAGCCGAGTTGGGGGTTGCCCCGCGACCGAGGTCACGGGGCATGATCGCGTCACTGGAATCCACGCCCATGGCCAAGCGTTCCTCGTCGAATGTCGTGCCCTTCGCGGCCCAATCCGCTGCGCCCTCCGAATCCATCTCGGCCGACGCCGCCCAGCTGCTCGCGTTGTGCCGTGACCGGGTCGCCCACGGGGTGGCGACGGCCTTCGCCGAGAACATGGGCAAGGCCAAGGAAGACCTGCTGGGCATGGCGGACCGGGCGACCAGC
>JAGGAG010000249.1 GCA_017889745.1 Gemmatimonadota bacterium
AGGAGGGGCACCCCTTGAGCGCCGGACGTACTTCGCGCGCGCCCCGCGCCTATCTTCCCCCATGACCACGTTCGCAAGACTCGGCCTCTCGTCCGCTCTCGTTGAGGCCCTCACCGCGCTCGGCTACGAAGAACCCACCCCGGTGCAGCGCGAATCTATCCCGCCGCTGCTCGAAGGCCGTGATCTGCTGGGCCAGGCCGCCACCGGCACGGGCAAGACCGCCGCGTTCGCACTTCCCCTGCTGCAGCGTCTCTCGACCGAGGCACCGGCCCCGTCCCGCCCAGCGGTGCTGGTCCTCGTGCCCACTCGCGAGCTCGCGATGCAGGTCGCCGAGGCCTTCCATCGCTACGGCCGCGCCGTGGGTGCCCGCACCGTTCCCATCTACGGCGGACAGTCGTTCAGCCAGCAGATCTCGGTGCTCCGCCGCGGCGTGCACGTCGTGGTCGCCACGCCCGGCCGCGCGCTCGATCACATCCGGCGCAGCACGCTCGACCTGGGTGGCATTCTCGCGATCGTGCTCGATGAGGCCGACGAAATGCTCGACATGGGATTCGCCGACGAGCTGGAGGCCATCCTCGAGGCGGCCCCCGCGAAGCGGCAGACGGCGCTCTTCTCCGCCACCCTTCCGGCGCGCATCGCCAAGATCGCCGAGCGCCACCTCGACGATCCGGTGCGGGTGCTCGTCCTGCGCGAAAAGACACCCGCCGGCTCGCTTCCCAAGGTGCGCCAGACCGCCTACGTCCTCTCCCGCGCGCAGAAGGTGCCGGCCCTCGGCCTGGTGCTCGACCTCGAGTCACCCACGCTCGCGCTGGTGTTCTGCCGCACCCGGCACGAGGTCGACAGCCTCGCCGAGAGCCTCTCCGGGCGCGGCTATCGCGTCGAGGCGCTCCACGGCGGGTTGAACCAGCTCCAGCGCGACCGGGTCATGAAGCGCACCCGCGGCGGCACCGTCGACGTCCTCGTGGCCACCGACGTGGCCGCGCGCGGGCTCGACATCGAGCACGTCACGCACGTCATCAACTTCGACGTCCCCGAGTCACCCCAGACGTACGTGCACCGCATTGGCCGCACCGGCCGCGCCGGCCGCGAGGGCGTGGCCATCACCTTCGCCGAGCCGCGCGAGCACCGCCTGCTGCGCAGCATCGAGGCGCTCACCAGGCTGAAGATCACCGTGGCGCCGTTGCCCACGGTGCACGACATCAAGGCCAAGCGGCTGGAGCTCACCCGCGCCGACATCCGCGAAACCATCGCAGCCGGCGGGCTCGACAAGTACCGGGTCGTCGTGGAGACGCTGGCGGAAGAGTTCGACATCATGGACATCGCCGCGGCCGCGGTGCAGCTGGCCCATCAGGCGGAAGCGGGTGAGGAGCCGACCGAGATTCCCCCGGCGCCGGAGGAGAAGCGGGAGAAGCGCGAGAAGGTGCAGCGGCCCGATCGCCACGCCGAAGGAGCGCACCGGCCCGCGAAGAAGCCCGCACCGCGCGGCCCGAAGATGGTCCGCGTCTTCGTCGGGTCGGGCAAGACCTCCAACATGCGCCCTGCCGATCTCGTAGGCGCCATCGCCAACGAGGCCGGCATCGAGGCGAAGAGCATCGGCAGCATCGAGATCGCGGAGAAGTATTCGCTGGTGGAACTGCCGGAGGAACTGGTGGACGACGTGATCGCGGCGCTGCGGGCCACGACAATCAAGGGCAAGCGGCAAACCGTCCGCCGCGACGCCGCGAATCGGCGCGGCTCGTGAGGCCCCGAGCGCGATGAGCGGGTGCCCGTTCGAGGAGGTCTGGCTGCCGGGTGGACCTGAGCGCGAGCCGAAGGAGCCGCCCCAGTGACGCGCCCCCCGCGACTCCTTGAGCAGGGGCACTCCTTCCGAGCGCTCCGGCCGCCCATACCCGTGCGCCGCGACGCTCCTAGCTCCCGGCACCCGTCCCGGGCAGGGTCGCCTTGTAGTCTCTCCACTCCTCCGCCGTGATCCGCCGCGACGGCACCCCACCCCACCGTTCGCGCGCGCCTACTCGCGTCCCGGGCAGCAGCACCGCGTGCGCCATGATCGTGGCGCCCTCGCCGATGATCACGTCACCCATCACCGTCGCCTTTTCGCCGATCGTCGCCCGGTCGCCCACCACCACCGGCGCGATCACCAGCCGCCCGGCCCCGCCGTAGTGACAGAACAGCGTCGCGCTGCCCCCGATCACCACGTCGTCACCCAGGGTGATCATGCTCGGGTCGGAGAAGTTCTCGCTGCTGATCCGTACCCGCCGCCCCAGTTTCATCCCCATCGCCTGGAGAAAGAGGGTGCCGATCGGCGTCATCGTCACGAAGGGGAGGAACGTGAAGCGCACCAGGTAGAACAGCGCGTTGTGCAGGTACCACGGTACTGCCGCCACCGTGAAGTAGCCGCCGTCAAAGGGCCGCAGGCGAGTGGGGAGCAGGAGGTTGTAGATCGGCACCACGATGAGCAGCGCGAAGCCGGCCAGGAACAGCCCGCTCCCGCCGAGCACCCCGAGCGCGGGCCACCGGAGCCAGCTGTCCCACGACCAGAGGCGCGGGCCCGTGGCGTTCACCAGCAGCAACGATGGCACCAGCGCCAGGCCCAGCGCGCTCGCCGCCATCACGTACACGACGATCACCGCCAGCGCGTAACTCACCCCCGAGAACCGGCGGATGAACCGGTCCACGGCGCCGGTTGGTGTCGGGTTGTCCTTTTCGTCGAAGAATTTCAACCGCTTACCGGGCCCGGGGCATCACCACCAGCCCGAGCGCCACCTTCCGCCACCCCGTCCACGTCTCCGTACCCCCCGGTGAGCGGATCAGCATCTGGCTCGAGATTCCCCCGTCCAGCAGCACCGCCCTTGACGCGCCCAGCGCGCCCATGACCGCCGCCATCTCCGGCGTCGTGAGCCCGAGCGGGATGTTCGCCGGCACCCCGCCCAGCTCGAAGCGCGTCATCGCCACCAGCACCTTGCCGTCCCGCTGCAGGCCGAGCGCGAGCCGCGCGTCCCGGTGCGTGCGATCCACCCCCAGCCCGTCCTGGCGCAGCGGCAGCGGTACCTCGCCGTCACCCGACAGCAGC
>JAGGAG010000170.1 GCA_017889745.1 Gemmatimonadota bacterium
ACCGCCAACAGCAGCAGCAGCCCGAGCGTCGTGCCGCCGACCGTGAGCCAGCGCACGCGCCGCGGCTTGCCCTCGATGTTCGGCCGCAGCAGCCAGACCGAGAACCAGAACAGGAAGGGCGCGGCCAGCACGAGCACCACCAGTCCTGCGCCGATCGTGAAATAGGTCGTCCCGAAGATCGTGATCACCGTCGTCTCCCGTCACCGTGCCTCGGCCCATGCCGGCCGGCCTGCGGCATGCCCCGCCGTCGCCACCCCCAACTGCAGCGCGTGCAGCCGCGCATAGACGCCGTCCTGTCGCAGCAGCTCGTCGTGGCTGCCGTGCTCCACCACACGGCCGGCGTCGAGCACGATGATACGGTCGCAGGCGCGCACGGTGCTGAGCCGGTGTGCGATGACGATCACGGTCCGGTCCCGGCAGATCGCCCGCATGTTCTGCTGGATGACCCGCTCGGACTCGTAGTCGAGCGCGCTGGTCGCCTCGTCGAAGATCAGGATGCGCGGGTCGTTGACCAGGGCGCGTGCGATGGCGATGCGCTGGCGCTGCCCGCCGGACAGCGACGCGCCGAGCTCGGACAGCACGGTGTCGTAGCCCTCCGGCAGCTGCAGGATGAACTCGTGCGCCCCGGCCAGCGTGGCCGCGTGCACCACGCGCTCGAGCGGGAGCGCGGGGTCCGCCAGGGCGATGTTCTCGCGGACCGACCGGCTGAACAGCACGCTGTCCTGCAGGACGACGCCGATGCGGCGGCGCAGCCAGCCGGGATCGACCAGCGCGAGGTCCACGCCGTCGACCAGCACCCGTCCGGTCTCCGGCACGTAGAGCCGCTGGACGAGCTTTGCCAGCGTGCTCTTGCCCGACCCGGACCGGCCGACGACGCCGACCACCTCGCCCGGCGCGACCTCGAGCGACACCCGGTCGAGCACCAGCGGCCGCTCGGGCCCGTAGCGGAAGCTCGCGCCGTCGAGCCGCACCGCCCCGCGCAGCGCCGGCAGGCTGGAGCGGCCGGGCTGGTGGCCCGGCTCCGCCGGCGTGTCGAGGATGTCGCCGAGGCGCCGGACCGACAGGCCCGCCTGCTGGAAATCCTGCCAGACCTGCGCCAGGCGCAGGATCGGCCCCGTGACCTGCCCGGCGATCATGTTGAACGCGACCAGCTGGCCCACGGTCAGGTCGCCGTCCATCACCCGCGTGGCACCGAGCCAGAGGATCGCCACCGAGGTGAGCTTGCTGATCAGCGCCGCCCCCTGGCTCGCGACGTTGGCGAGCGTGGTGGCGCGGAAGCTCGCGGCGACGTAGCCGGCCAGCTGCTCCTCCCAGCGGCGCTGCATCTGCGGCTCGACCGCCATGGCCTTCAGCGTCTCGACGCCGGTGACCGACTCGACGAGGAAGGCCTGGTTCTCGGCACCGCGCCGGAAGCGCTCGTCGATCTGGCGGCGCAGCAGCGGCGTGACCGCGAGGGACAGCAGCACGAAGAGCGGCAGCGAGCCCATGACCAGGGCGGCCAGCGGGGGGCTGTAGAGGACCAGCACGCCGAGGAAGACCAGCGTGAAGACGAGGTCGATCAGCAGGGTCAGGGAGGTGCCGGTGATGAACTGGCGGATGTGCTCGAGCTCGCGCACGCGGGCGACCGAGTCGCCGACCCGGCGGGCCTGGAAGTAGCCGAGCGGCAGCGCGAGCAGGTGGCGGAACACCCGCGCGCCGAGCAGCACGTCCACGCGGTTGGTGGTGTGGGCGAACAGGAAGGTCCGCAG
This sequence comes from Gemmatimonadota bacterium, assembly GCA_017889745.1. Classification (GTDB taxonomy): domain Bacteria; phylum Gemmatimonadota; class Gemmatimonadetes; order Gemmatimonadales; family GWC2-71-9; genus JAGGAG01. The sequence goes on from JAGGAG010000170.1 coordinate 1,749, forward strand.
CCCGCCGAGCGTCACCTCGAACACGGCGACCACGAGCAGGCCGACCGCGAGCACGTCGAGCGTCGTCAGGCCGCGGTGCACGAGGACCTTGTCCACCACGACCTGGAAGAACAGGGGCGTGACCAGGGCCAGGAGCTGGATGAAGAACGACGCGACCACCACCTCCGCGAACAGGCGGCGGTATCGCACCAGCGCCGGGAGGAACCAGCGAAAGCCGAAGCGGCCCTCGCTGCCGGGCGGGGCGGCGCGATGGGCGAGGAGGATCAGGCGCCCGCCCCACTGGCGGAGGAACGCGTCGCGCGGCATGACCACCGGCGTGCGCTGCAGCGGGTCGTGCAGCAGCACCCGGTCCGCGCCGACCGCGGCCAGCACGACGAAGCGCCCGTCCCGGCAGGCGGCGATGGCAGGGAGCGGGGCGTCCCGGAGCCGCCCGGCGGTGCTGGCGATCTCCCGTGCCTTCAGGCCGAGGTCGCGCGCGGCCCGCAGGAGCCGGGGAACGTCGAGGGGTGCGCCGGGCTCCGCGAAGCGGTGGCGGAGCTGCCCCGGCTCGGCGGCCAGGCCGTGGTAGCGGGCGACCAGGAGCAGGCAGGCGAGGCCGGAATCGGGCGGGGCAGAGGCGTCCGTGTCGTGCAGCATGGCGGCGTCATCCGTGACGTGGCAGCCATTGTAGCCACAAACGGCAGGGTTGGAAGCCACCCGGGCTTGACCGATTCCCTACCGCGCCCTGGGGGTCGCTGCTAGGATGCGCGCGGTTTCGATCCTGCAGGCCGTCCAATGGTCGCCGTCGTCTACCCCGGCACCTTCGATCCGATCACCAACGGGCACGCGGACATCATTGCCCGCGCGGCCCGCCTGTTCGACCGGGTCATTCTGGGGGTGGCCGCCAACCCCGGAAAGCAGCCGGTCTTCGGGCTCGAGGAGCGCGTGGCAATGGTCCGCGCCGTCACCGAGGGGATGCCGAAGGTCGAGATCCGGCCCTTCCACACCCTGCTGATGGATTTCGTGCGCGAGCAGGGTGCGCAGGCGGTGTTGCGCGGGCTGCGCGCGGTGTCCGACTTCGAGTACGAGTTCCAGCTGGCGAGCATGAACCGGCGCCTCGCCCCGGAGATCGAGACCATCTTCCTCACGCCCGCCGAGCAGTACGCCTACATCTCCTCGAGCCTGGTGCGGGAAATTGCCGCTCTGGGAGGCGATGTGTCAGAGTTTGTACACCCGGTCGTCCAGCGCGCCCTTCGCGCCATCTACCGCTGAGCGCGGCGGTCGGCCCCCGCTGTAAGGAGCAGCAGTCATGGCACTTTTCATTACCGACGAATGCATCAACTGTGACGTCTGCGAGCCCGAGTGCCCGAACGGCGCCATCTCCCAGGGCGACGAGATCTACGTGATCGACCCCAGTCTCTGCACCGAGTGCGTCGGCCACTACGACACCTCGCAGTGCGTCGAGGTCTGCCCCGTCGACTGCATCATCCCCGACCCGAACCATGAGGAGACGAAGGACCAGCTCATGGAGAAGTACCAGCGCATCACCGGCCAGTCCTGACGCCGCAATCCCCGGGCGCCGCCCGGTGCGGGGCGCGCCCGTAGTCCTCTCTGCCAGGTCGCCGGCCAGCGCCGGCATCGATCACAACGTCACTGCGAGGCGGCGGAGCCGCCGTGGCAGTCCAGCGTTCACGGGGCCGCGAAGACTCGGCGGCCCCCCGGGTCAGGGATCCGCCCGCCTCGCCGATAAAGGGTCGCGGGCGTGCCATCCGGCGCCCCGCCGTATAATTGCGCCATCGATCGACATCCGCAGAGCACTGGTTCCATGCGCCACTGGATCTTCCTGCTTCTGGTCCTCGCCGCCCTGCCGGCGGAGTCCCGCCTCTACAAGTGGGTCGACGACAAGGGCAACGTCCACTACACCGACAGCGTGCCGCCCGAGGTCGCCGAGCGCGAGCGTGCCGAGCTCGACAAGCGCGGCATGACGATCAACAAGACCGAGGCGGTGAAGACGCCCGAGGAGACGGCCCGCGAGAAGCAGCTCGAGGATCTGCGCGCCGAGCAGAAGCGCCTGGAGGCCGAGCAGCGTGCGGCCGACGAGGTGCTCCTGCGCACCTTCCGCTCGGAGGACGACATCGTGATGGCGCGCGACGGCAAGATCGCCGCCATCGACAAGCAGATCGACGTGGCGCGCCGCACGATCGCGAAGCAGCAGGACCGGCTCATGGAGATGCAGCGCGAGGCCGCCGACATCGAGCGGCAGGGCAACCCGATACCGCGCAAGCACCTCGAGAACCTGGACTCGCTCCGCAACGTCATCGACGAAGGCTATGCCGCGATCGTGAAGAACGAGCAGAGCCGGCAGGCCATCATCGACAAGCACGACCGCGACCTGAAGCGCTTCCGCCAGCTCAGGACGCCCGAAAAGGCCGCCGAGGCCGCCCCGCAGGCCAAGTCCCGCGTGGCGCTGCTCGACACCGTGGTGGCGTGCAAGGACGCGGCGGAGTGCGATCGGTTCTGGAGCAAGGCGGAGGCCTATGTGCGGGCCAACGCCACCACCATGATCAGGATGGCGGGCAAGAGCATCGTCTCGACGGCGCCGCCGAACGACGACGCGGAGTACAGCCTCACTCTGTCGCGCCTGCCCGACCGTGATGGCGCCGGCGTACGACTGTTCCTCGATCTGCAGTGCCGCGATTCGGTCCAGGGGCGCGAGTTCTGCGCCGGGCCGCGGGCGAGCAAGGTCCGTGACGGCTTCCGCGGTGCGGTGACGGCGCCGTAGGCGGCCTCCAGGCCGCGACGGGTGCTCACCGCCGCCGGATCAGCGTGCCGATGCCCTCGTCGGTGAACAGCTCGACCAGCACGGCGTGCGGCACCCGCCCGTCGATGATGTGCGCCGAGCTCACCCCGCCCTTCACCGCGTCGAGCGCGCAGCTGATCTTGGGCAGCATGCCGCCGGTGATCGTCCCGTCCGCCACCAGCGCATCGACCTTCTCCAGAGTCAGCCCCGTGAGCAGGTTGCCCTGCTTGTCGAGCAGGCCGCGCGTGTTGGTCAGCAGGATCAGCTTCTCCGCGCCGAGGACCTGGGCGATCTTGCCCGCGACGAGGTCGGCGTTGATGTTGTACGAGTGACCGTCCACGCCAATGCCGATCGGAGCGATCACCGGGATGAAGTCGCTGTGGGTGAGCATGTTCACCACGGACGGGTCGATGCTCACCACCTCGCCGACGTGGCCGATATCGATGATCTCGGGCACCTCGAGGTCGGGCGTCTTGCGCTCGATGTACATGCGGCGCGCGCGGATCAGGTCGCCGTCCTTGCCGGTGAGGCCGACGGCGCGTCCGCCGTGCCGGTTGAGAAGGTTGACGATCTCCTTGTTGACGAGGCCGCCCAGCACCATCTCGACGACGTCCATCGTCTCGGCGTCGGTCACGCGCATGCCGTCCACGAACTCGCTGGTCTTGCCCAGGCGCTTGAGCAGGTCG
>JAGGAG010000064.1 GCA_017889745.1 Gemmatimonadota bacterium
TGTGCGCCGGAGTGGCGGTGCGTCACCACGATGGGGCCGGCAGGGCCTGGCACACGGCTTCCTGCGGGTGGCCACGGGTGCCGAGCCGCCGAAGGAGGTGGCGCGGGCTTTCGACGCGGCGCTCACCCTGCGCGCCGACAACGAGCTCAACCCCGGTACCTTCGCCGCCCGTGTCGCGGCGTCCACGGGTGCCGATCTGACGAGTTGCGTCACCGCGGCGATGGGCGCGCTGGCCGGACCGAAGCACAGCGGCCACACTCCGGCCGTCGCGCGGCTTCTCGGTGAGGTTCGCTCATCCGACCGGGCTGCCGGTGTGGCGGAGAAGCTGGCGCAGGCGGGGAAGAAGCCGGCAGGGTTCGGGCATCCGGTATACCGGGGAGAGGACCCGCGGACCCCCACCGCCCGTCGCCTGGCGGAAGCGGCATGTGGGGCGTCGGGCGCCATGGCCACTTTCGAGCTGGCACGGGCGGTGGAGGAGGCGGTGGTGCATCGTACCGGGCTCCGGGCCAATGTCGATTACTATCTGACCGTGGTGTATATCGCGGCAGGCCTGCCGATCGCGGCCTTTGCCCCGGTTTTTGCGGTGGCCCGGACCTCCGGCTGGATCGCGCACGTGCTCGAGCAGTCGCGAGACCCTGAACTGATCCGACCCCGGGCGCGATACACGGGGCCCGTAGAGCAGCACTTCCAGGACCTTCGGCGGCGCACCGCCCGACCGTCGCCCACAGACCGCTGACCGCCGTACGAGAGGACCATGGCCTTCGAATCCCGCGTCGTTTCCGCCGATCCGTCGCAATACAAGACCCCCCTGCTCGCCGTCGTCGTGCCACGGGGCGACCTTCCCGCTTCGCTCGCCGCGCTCGACCGCGCCACTTCCGGCGCGCTGGGCCGGGCATACAAGAGTGGCGACTTCACGGGCAAGCGCGACGACACGTTCCTCGCCTATGCCGACGCCCCATTCACTCGCGTGCTGCTGATCGGCGTGGGCAAGAGCGAGGAGAGCAGTACGGCGGCACTGCGACGGGCTGCGTCCACCGCGGCGAAGCGGGGGCGCGCGCTTGGCGCCGGCACTGCAGCGCTGTACGTCTCGCCCGAAGCCCTGGGGCAGGTGGGCGCCCGGGAGGCGGCACAGGCCGTGGCGGAGGGGCTGGCGCAGGGCGCATGGCACTTCACCGAACTCAAGCGCCCGGCGGAAGAGCCGAAGGCGCCGCTCGAGCGGGTCGACCTGCTGGCACTTGCCGATACCGCCGCGTGGGAGGCGGGCCATCGCAGCGGCGCCGCCATCGGTGCCGGCCAGACGCTGGCACGCGGGCTCCAGATGCTCCCGTCCAACCAGCTGACGCCGACGGCGCTCGCCGGCGCGGCGCAGGACCTCGCCAAGCGTCACGGCATCCCGGTGACAGTCCTCGACAAGGCGGCGATCGTCAAGGAGAAGATGGGGGCGCTGCTCGCCGTGGCGCAGGGCAGCGTGGAAGAGCCGCGCTTCATCATGCTGGACTATCAGGGCGCCCCGGGCGCGCCGGTGGTGCTGGTGGGCAAGGGCGTGACGTTCGACACCGGAGGGATCTCGATCAAGCCGGCGCTCAACATGGAAGAGATGAAGTACGACATGTCGGGCGCGGCGGCGGTACTCGGCACGTTCGAGATGCTGGGACGGCTCAAGCCGAAGGTGCACGTCGTCGGGCTGATCCCGTCCACGGAGAACATGCCGTCGGGCACGGCGATCAAGCCGGGCGACGTGGTGACGAGCCACCTGGGCAAGACCATCGAGATCATCAACACCGACGCGGAGGGGCGCCTCATCCTGGCGGACGCGCTGTCCTATGCGCGCCGGCTCAATCCGTCCTGCGTCATCGACATCGCCACGCTGACCGGCGCCATCGTGGTGGCCCTGGGTCACACCGCCACGGGCCTCTTCGGCACCGATGAGCCGCTCATCAGCGAAGTACGCGCGGCGAGCGAGCGGGCCGACGAGCGCGCCTGGCCGCTGCCGCTCTGGGACGACTATCGCGAGCTCAACAAGTCGGACATCGCCGACGTGAAGAACAGCGGCGGCCGGCCGGGGGGGAGCATCTCGGCGGGCTGGTTCCTGCGCGAGTTCGTGGATGGCTTCCCCTGGGCCCATCTCGACATCGCGGGCACCGCCTATACGGAACGCGAGGACGCGAGCCGGGTGAAGGGTCCCACCGGCGTCGGCGTCCGGCTCTTCTCCGAGTTCGTCCTCGCGCGACAAGGCTGATCGCCCAGCGTGGCCGCGGAGCCGCACCGCCGTCTCCTGAGCCCGCGACTCGGTCTTGCCGCGATGCTCATGCTGCTCGCCGCGCCGCTGCAGGGGCAGGTGCAGCAGCTGGCCGACAGCATCCGCGCCGACTCCATCCGGGCCGACTCCCTGCGCGCCGACTCGGTGGCCCGCCGGCAGGCGATCCAGACCGACCGCTATCTCGCCGCCACCGCCAGGAACGACACCAGGGTCCCGCCACTCCCGTACATCGGCGCCGAGGGACCGCGCGCGTCCGGCGCGCGTATCGTCTTCACCCGGGACTCGATGGACTGGGCGATGGCCCAGACGCTGGGCGACCTGGTGGCGCTCGTGCCAGGGTCGTATCTCTGGCGAACGGGATGGCTCGGCACCGCGGCCCTCCCCAACTATCACGCGCGCGGCGCCACGTCGGTGGAGTACTTCCTCGACGGCCTGCCGTACGTCGCCGCGGGACCGGACAGCGTTTCCGTCGATCCGTCGATCTTTGCCCTGAGCCTGCTCGAACGCGTGGAGATAGAGCCGTGGCCTGGCTCGCTCCGCGTCTATCTGTACTCACGCCGCTATGACCGGGTGGTGCCGCGCTCGCTGATCGGCCTGGGGCGCGGAACCAACAGCCTCACGCGTTTTCAGGCGCAGCTGGAGAAGCGCTCGGTGAGCAAGCTGAGCTTCGGCATTGCGGGCGACTACTACAACAGTGGAAAGTTCAGCGGCTCCAGCGAGAACTTCTACCTGAACGCCCAGGCCTGGGCCCAGTTGAGTTACGTGCCCTCGCCGAAATACGGCCTCGTGGCGCAGTACGTGACCTCGTCGCCCAAGCGGCAGGACGAGGTGTCACGGACGACGGGCAGCACGGTGCTCGGCACGGTCGGGGGCCGTAGCGACCTGTTCCTCAGGGGCTTCCTGCGGAAGCGCGACGACGGCCTCGGGCCGGGTCTCGACCTGACCATCGGGCGAACCGCCTTCAGCAGCGACAGCGTGAACATCATCAACCAGGACATCTGGTCGGTGACGGCCAACGCGTCGTGGCGCGCGCCCACGCTCAACGCCACTGCGTCGGCAGCGTACCGGACGCGCTGGACCGTGGTCGACCTCGGTGCCACGGCGGGCTGGACGCCGTCGGCTCGGGTCGGGGTGAACGCGAGCGCCGTCTATCAACTGCTCTCGGGCAGTCGCTCGAGCGCGTGGGCCGGTGCCCAGGCATCGATCGCGCCGTTCAGCCACGTCGTTCTCCGCGGCAGCGCGCGCGCGGGCTCGGTGGTGCAGGCACCGAGCATCGAGGCGGACACGGCGCAATCGGTATTCGAGGCGTCGGGCAGCGTCGGCTGGGACAGCAGGGTGCTCGGCGTGGAGGTGGGGATCGCGCGCACTTCGGCGTTCAGTCCCATCGCGTACCAGGAAACACAGCTCACGGTAGAAACGATTCCGTCCTCGCAGGCGACCAACTGGTTCCAGGCGCGGGGACGGCTCAGTCCGACGAACTGGTTCTGGGTAGATGCGTGGTACTCGAGCGCCATGGACGTGGTGCCCGATGGGCAGCCGCCGGAGCATGCACGGGTGATGGGCACCCTGCGGTCGCGATTCCTGCGCACGTTCCCGAGCGGGGCATTCGACCTCAAGGCGTCGCTTGGGTTCGAACGGTGGAGCGGGGGAACACTCGGCCTGGGGCCCGGCGGGTCACCGCTCGTGCTGCCGTCACAGATGTACCTCGAGACCCTGATCGAGCTCAAGATCCAGAGCTTCGTGGTCTACTTTTCCCGGGCCAACCTGCTCTCCGAAGTGCCGGGCTACGTGCCCGGATTCCCGGTCACGGCGCTCGCCACCACGTTCGGTGTCCGCTGGGGGTTCCTGAACTAGCCGAACCTGGCGCCGCATCGTGAATCTCTGCAGGCACTTGCGCCAGTCATCAACATCGCGGTCGTCCCGCGGGGCGAGCCTACCAGCGCGTCACTTTCGAAGCTATCTTTCTCCGCTTTCCCACGAACGGGGGGCCGGGCTTGCCGCACAGCATGACGGGGTTCGGAGCGGCGGAGGGGGCGGTCGCCGGCGGGCGCCTGCGGATCGAGATCCGCACGGTCAACCATCGGTTCTTCAACTTCGCGCCCAAGCTCCCGAATGAGTTGACGGCGGTGGAGGGTGACCTGCGCGAGCGGGTGCGCAAGGATCTCGACCGGGGGCACGTGGCGCTTTCGGCGCGGTGGACGGAGTATCCCGAGCGCGAGGCCACGCTGGCGATCGACCTGCCGCGTGCCGAGGCCGCCGCGAGCCGGTTGCGGGAGCTCAAGTCGGCGCTCAACCTGTCGGGAGAGGTGACACTCGAGCTCGTGGCGCGGCAGCCCGAGGTGCTGGTCAGCCGCAGCGGTGAGGCCACGGAGATCGCCTTCACCGAAGTGGAGCCGATCGTGGCGCGGGCCGCGGCGGAGTGCCGCGCCATGCGGGCCCGGGAAGGCGCGGCACTGGGCGCCGACCTGCTGGCGCGACTGACGGCGCTCGAGGCGAGTGCGGCGATCATCGCCGAGCGGGCGCCCGAGCGGCTGGTGCGGGAACGCGACCGGCTGCACGCATCGGTGACCCAGCTGCTGGCGGGCCGGCCGATCGACGACCAGCGACTGGCGCAGGAGATCGCGCTGCTCGCCGACAAGCTCGACATCACCGAGGAACTGGTGCGGTTCCGGCAGCACCTGGTGGCCTGCCGCGCCGCCGTGTCGGGCGACCAGCCGGCCGGCAAGCAGCTGGGTTTCCTGGCCCAGGAGCTCGGCCGCGAAGTGAACACGATGGGCGCCAAGGCGAACGACGCGATGATCCAGCAGGCGGTCATCGCCATGAAGGGGGAACTGGAGAAATTCCGCGAGCAACTCGAGAACCTCGAGTGACGCCCTTCATCCTGGTGCTGTCGTCGCCATCGGGAGGTGGCAAGACGACCATCGCCCGGCAGCTGGTGACCAACCGGCGCGATGTCGGGTACTCGATTTCGGCCACCACGCGGGCACCGCGGCCGGGCGAGCGCGAGGGAGAGCACTACTACTTCCTGCCCCGGGACGAGTTCATGCGCCGCGTGTCGGCGGGGGCCTTCCTGGAGTGGGCGGAGTACGGCGGGAACCTCTACGGGACGCTGCGGGGGGAGATCGAGCGGATCCATGCGGCGGGCCGGCATGCGGTGCTCGACATCGACCTGCAGGGTGCGCGGCAGTTGCGGGGCAACGGTGCAGGCGCGGTGGAGGTGTTCGTGCTCCCGCCGTCGGGGGCGTCGCTGGCCGAGCGGCTGGTGCGCCGCAACACCGAGACGGCCGAGGCGCTGCGGCGGCGGCTGGATCGGGCCGCGGACGAGATCCTCGCGGCGGGCGAATACGACTACGTGATCGTCAACGACGATCTCGAGCATGCGGTACAGCAGGTGGATAGCATCATCGAGGCCGAGTCGCGGCGCGTACATCGCCTGGCCCACCTGCCGGAGACACTGCAGGAACTCCGGCAGGCGGTAGAGACGGAAGCGCGCACGCACCCGTCCGTGAACGCAGGATCGTAAGGAGGCAGGACAATGCGGATCATCACCCCGACCGAGGTGGCCAAGCAGGCCGGCAACAAGTATCTCGGCGTGCTGGTGGCGGCGAAGTTCGCCCGCTACCTCAATGACTTCCCGAAGGACCACCTCCAGATGGAGGAGAAGCTCACCACGCGCTCGCTCGAGGAGCTGGCCGAGGGGGACCTCAACTACAAGCTGGTGCGCCGCCGCCGCTCCGAGGCGTGACGGTGTGGTCCGGCCGACACGTCGTCCTCGGCGTGTCGGGCGGGATCGCCTGCTACAAGAGCTGCTATCTCGCCCGGCACCTCACCGAAGCCGGCGCGCGGGTCGACGTGGTGCTGACCCGGTCCGCGGCGGAATTCGTGCGGCCGGTTACCTTCGAGGCCCTGACCGGACGGCCGGTGATGGCCTCGCTGTGGGATCGCGACGCGGCCCTGAGTCACGTGCGCTGGGGCCAGCAGGCCGACGTGGTAATCGTGGCGCCCGCCACGGCCCACCTCATCGCGCGCATGGCGCAGGGGCTCGCTGACGACGCATTGACCAGCGTGCTGCTTGCGGCCACGGCGCCGGTCCTGCTCGCCCCCGCCATGAACGACGAAATGTTCGCCCACCCACAGACGCAGGTGAACCTGGCGCTGCTCGAGCGACGCGGCGTGACGGTCGTCGGGCCTGCCATCGGGCCACTGGCAGAGGGACCGTCGAGCCGCCCGGGCCGCATGAGCGAGCCCGCCGCCATCGCCGCGCACGCCGCGCGGCTGCTGCGGCGGGGCAGCCGCCTCGAAGGGAAGCGGGTGGTGGTGACCGCCGGCCCCACGCGCGAGGCCATCGATCCGGTGCGCGTGGTGACGAACCGTTCCAGTGGCAAGATGGGGTACCGGCTGGCGGAGGTCGCCTGGGAGCGCGGAGCCGACGTGCAGCTCATCTCCGGGCCGGTGATGCTCGAGCCGCCGGTGGGCGTGCAGGTGACCCGCATCGATTCCACCGCCGAACTCGAGCAGGCGGTACGGGAGGCGCTGCCCGCCGCGGACATCCTCGTGATGGCGGCAGCGCCGGCCGACTACCGACCCCGCGAGTTCAGCGCCTCCAAACGCTCGCGTATCGACGGGGCACTGGCCATACCTTTCGAGCCCACGGCGGACATCCTCCGGGCCACGCGCGATGCCCGGCGGGCGGAGAGCATCATCGTGGGCTTCGCGCTGGAGACCGGCGATGCGCTCGCGAAGGGGCGCCAGAAGCTCGAACGCAAGGAGCTCGACCTCATCGTGGTGAACGATGCGCTCGAACCAGGCGCCGGCACCGAGGTGGACACCAACCGGGTGGCGATCCTCGGGCGCGACGGCAGCAGTACCATCGTGCCGCTCGGCACCAAGCGTGAAGTGGCGGAAGCGATCCTCGATGCGGTCGAGGCACGCCTTGGCTGAGCGGGACGGCCTGCGCCGGAGGTACCTCGCGCAGCAGGTGGAACTGGGCGGTCCGGAGGTTGTCCTCCCGGCGGCAGGCGCCCAGGCTGCCGGGGCAGCAGGCGCGCCAATGCAAGCGGCAAGACTGGCGGCAGGAGTGGCACGGCTCGACATCGTGGCCACGCGTGCCGGAGCAGCCGCGAAGTGGAGCGAGAACGCGCCGCCGATTCCGGGTCCCGGGCTGACGGTCGTCACCGACCTCCCGGCGCTGGTGAGTGATGCGCTCGGCGACAGCGCCAGCCTCGCGGCGGTGGCGGAGCTGGTCGCTTCGTGCCGCAAGTGCGCGCTGTGTGACGGCCGGTCCCGCACGGTGCCGGGAGAGGGCAACCCGGAAGCCCGCCTCATGCTCGTGGGCGAGGGCCCCGGTGCCACCGAGGATGCAACGGGCCGGCCGTTTGTGGGGCAGGCGGGCCAGCTGCTCGACAAGATCCTGGAGGCGATCGAGAGTCCGCGGCCGAGCACCTTCATCGCGAACATCGTGAAGTGCCGGCCGCCGCAGAACCGCAAGCCGCTGCCCGACGAAATGGCCGCCTGCCTGCCATACCTGCACCGGCAGATCGCGCTGGTGCGCCCGAAGGTGCTCATCGCCCTCGGCAGCACGGCGGCCGAGGGAATGCTGGGCGTCAGGAAGAGCCTGGGCGAGCTGCGGGGGAAGGTGCATCGCTGGAACGGCATCCCGCTGGTGGTGACCTACCACCCTGCGGCGCTGCTGCGGAATCCGAACTGGAAGAAGCCAACCTGGGATGATGTCCGAATCGCCCGCCAGCTCCTCGACGGCTGACACCTTCGCGGGGCGCTCCGCGCCCTGGAGCAACGACGCCGAGCAGGCCGTGCTCGGCGCCATGCTGCTCGACCAGGACGCCGCGCTGCAGGGCGCGCAGCTCCTCACCGACGACATGTTCTACAAGGAGGCGCACCGGCGCCTCTACCGCGCCATGGTGGCCCTCACCGAGCGCCGCAGCGTCATCGATCACATCACCCTGCGCGACGAACTCACGCGCCGGGGCGAGCTCGAGACCATCGGCGGCTACGACTACATCGCCGAGCTGGCGGACGTGGTGCCCACGGCGGCCAACGTGGAGTACCACGCACGCATCGTCCGGGAAAAGGCGATCCTGCGCCGCCTCATCGAGACGGCGACCGGCATCATCACCGACGCGTACGGCGGGCACACCACGGCGAACGAGCTGCTCGACGTCGCCGAGTCGCGGATCTTCCAGGTCAGCCAGCAGCGGCGCGACGAGGGCTTCACCCGCCTCAAGGAAATGCTGTGGCCGACGATGGAGCGCATCGAAACGCTCCAGAAGAGCGGCAAATCGATTACCGGGGTCCCCAGCGGCTTCACAGACTTGGACAACCTGACGTCGGGGTTCCAGCCGTCAGAACTGTCGATCATCGCGGCGCGGCCGTCGATGGGCAAGACGGCGTTCGTGCTCAACATCGCCACTCACGCGGCGGTCGAGGGCTTCGGCGTGGCGGTGTTCTCGCTCGAAATGTCCAAGGAAGCCCTGGTGCAGCGCATGCTCACGGCCGAGGCACGAGTGGACAGCTCCCTGGTACGGCGGGGCCTGCTGCGCGACTTCGACTTCACGAAGCTCGCCCGATCGGCCGGCGTGCTGCAGAGCTGCCCGGTCTGGATCGACGACACTCCGGCACTTACGCTGCTGGAGATGCGCTCCAAGGCGCGCCGGCTCAAGGCCGACAGCGACATCCGCATGATCGTGGTGGACTACCTGCAACTCATGCGCAGCCCGGAATACGCCGATAACAAGGTGCAGGAAATCTCCGACATCTCGCGCTCGCTCAAGGGACTGGCGAAGGAACTCGGCATTCCGGTCATTGCCCTCTCGCAGCTGTCGCGTGCCTCGGAACAGCGCGGCGGCGACCGGAAGCCGATTCTCTCCGACCTGCGCGACTCGGGTGCCATCGAGCAGGACGCCGACCTGGTGATATTCATTCACCGGGCCGAGTACTACGACCGCGAAGATGAATCGAAGAAGGGCGTCGCCGAAGTCATGCTCGCCAAGCACCGGAACGGCCCCACCGGTGACATCCACCTTCGCTTCAACCGCGAGTACACCCGCTTCGACAACCTGACGCAGCGCGAGGAGGGCGAGTAGGTGGCCCGGCCGCGCTCCGTCTACCGCTGCACCGAGTGCGGCCATGAGCACCCGAAGTGGGCCGGTCGGTGCGAGGGATGTGGGGCGTGGAACGCGGTGTCGGAGGAGCCGGTCTCGGTAAAGGGCCCGCAGGGCGCGAAGGGCACTCAGGGCGCGGTGGGGGGATCACGTTTCGTCGTGCCGCAGAGGCTTCGCGACGTGTCGGCCACGCCGCTGGAACGGTGGCGCACGGGCCTCAAGGAGCTCGACTTCGTGGTCGGCGGCGGGTTCGTCCCCGGGTCGCTCACGCTGATCGGCGGGGAGCCCGGCATCGGGAAGTCCACTCTGCTGCTGCAGGCGGCGGGCCGGCTGGAGCAGTCGGGGCGGGTCGTGCTCTACGCCAGCGGCGAGGAATCCACCGAGCAGTTGCAGTTGCGAGCGGAGCGGCTGGGTGGCGGCGCCGGTGCGGTGCATGCCATCGGTGAGACGCGTCTCGAGCCGATCCTCGAGGCCGCCGCGTCCATCAGCGCCGACGTGCTCGTGCTCGACTCCATCCAGACCGTGTCCACCGATTCGCTGGAAAGCGCCCCGGGCAACGTGGGCCAGGTGCGGGAGTGCGCCGGCATCCTGATGCGCTATGCCAAGGCGTCGGGCACCGCAGTGCTGGTGGTGGGGCACGTCACCAAGGGCGGCGGCATCGCGGGCCCCAAGACGCTCGAGCACATCGTGGACACGGTGCTCTACTTCGAGGGCGAGACGTCGCTCGACTACCGCCTGCTGCGCGCCACCAAGAACCGGTTCGGGCCGGTGGACGAACTGGGCGTCTTCACCATGTCGGAGCAGGGACTGGTGCCGGTGGCAAACCCGTCGGCGCTGTTCCTGGCGGCGCGCGCGGCCAACGTGAGCGGCAGTGCCGTGACGGCCCTGATGGAAGGCACCCGGCCGGTGCTGGTGGAGGTACAGGCCCTCGCGGCCCGCGCCGGGTACGGCACGCCACAGCGCGTGGCTACCGGCTTCGATCCGCGCCGCCTGGCGGTGCTGCTCGCGGTTCTCGAGCGCCGGGCCGGGATCTCCTTCGCCGACCTCGACGTATTCGTCCAGGCCACCGCCGGCGTGCGGCTGGTCGAATCGGGCGCCGACATGGCGATCGCGGCGGCGCTCCTCTCGAGCCTCAACAACCGGCCCGCTCCCGCCGACGCGCTGTTCCTTGGCGAGATCGGGCTGGGTGGCGAGATCCGGCCCATCGCCGGCCTCGAGCGGCGCGTTGCCGAGGCGGCACGCCTCGGGTTCACGCGGGTTTTCGGGGCAACGCAGGCGAGCCTGGCGACGGCCGGGGTGACGCTCGTGCGCCTCGAACACATCGGCGACCTGGCGCGTGCCCTCGCCGCGTGATGTCGGCGTCGTCATCGTCGCCGCGGGGCAGGGAACGCGGATCGGCAGCGACAGGCCCAAGCAGTTCCTCGAGATCGCGGGCGTGCCCATGCTCCTGCGGTCCCTCCGGCCCTTCGTTCGGCACCCGGCGGTGGCGCACGTGGCCGTCGTCCTTCGCGCGGTCGACGCGGCGGCACCGCCGGCCTGGCTGCTGCCTCATGCCGGCACCATGCTCTCGCTGGTCGCCGGCGGCGCGGAGCGCAGCGATTCGGTCGCCGCCGGTGTCGCGGCCCTTCCGCCGGCGTGCCGGGTGGTCCTGGTACACGACGCCGCGCGCCCGTTCGTCGATGCCGCACTGATCGACCGCGTCATCGAAGGCGTCCGCGCCGGGAATGCGGTGGTGCCGGCGGTCGCGGTGACCGACACGATCAAGGAGACGGACGCGGCCGATCCCGATCGCATCGCGCGCACGGTTCCGCGGGAGTCGCTGCGGCGCGTGCAGACCCCCCAGGGATTTTCCCGTCAGGTGCTCGAGGAGGCACATGCGCGCGCGAGACGCGATGGCGTTTCGGGCACCGACGACGCGGCGCTGGTGGAGCGGCTCGGGGGTGTCGTGCGGATCGTAGCGGGTGATCCCCGCAACCTGAAGGTGACGACGGCAGAAGACCTCGAGTTCGCGGAGTACCTGGCGCGGCGGGACGCATGATCCTCCCGTTCAGCACGGAGCAGGATGCGCGCGCGGCCGCGCCGGTGGTGGCGGTGCACCTCGCCGCCGGAGGGCTGCTCGCCTACCCCACGGAAACGGTGTACGGGCTGGGCTCCGCGCCCAACCGCGAGGCGCTCGCGAGCCTGGCGCGGCTCAAGGGACGGCCGCCCGGCAAGCCATTCCTCCTGCTCGTGTCGAGCCGGCGCATGGCCGAGGAGTATGGCCTGGCGTTCAATGCCTCGGCGCGCGCGATGGCCGATGCCTGCTGGCCCGGGCCACTGACGCTGGTGCTGCCCGGAGGCGAGGGCCGGCTGCCGCCGGAACTGCGCGGGACCGAAGGCGGCATCGCCGTGCGGCATACGTCGCAGCGGGAGGTGGCGCTGGTCATCAGCCTGATGGGTCACGCGCTGACGTCCACGTCCGCCAACCGTCCGGGCCGCCCGACGGCGCCCGGGGTGGACGGCATCGTCACGGCGTTCGGCGAGGCGGAGGCGTCGGGCGAGCTCCTGGTGCTGGATGGCGGCGTGCTGGGCAACGTGCCGCCGTCGACGCTGGTGGACTGCACGGCGCCATTGCCGCGGATCATTCGTGACGGTGCCATACCGCGCGCCGAGTTGCGCCGCATGGTGGGGAGGCTCGCTCCGTGAATGTCCTGTTCGTGTGCACCGGCAACACCTGCCGCAGCCCGCTCGCGGAGGCGCTGCTGCGCCGCCTCCTGTCGGAGCGGCGGGTCGAGGGGATCACCGTCGGGTCGGCCGGGACCGGGGCCTGGGCGGGCGCGCCGGCCTCGGAGGGCAGCTACCTCGTGGCGCTGGAGGACGGCGTGGACCTCTCCGCCCATCGGGCGCGACCGCTCACTCCCGACCTTGCGGCGTCGGTCGATCTGATTCTCACGATGTCCCGGTCACACCGGCAGCGCGTGAGTGATCTCGGCTATGGCGACCGTGCCTACCTGCTCGGGGAGTACGCCGGACGCACCGGTGCCGCGGCGGAGGTGAACGATCCGTACGGCGGCAGCCTCACCGACTATCGCGATACCTACACGCAACTGAAGAGCCTGCTGGACGCGGTGGTCCAGCGCCTGGAACGCGAGCGCATTCCGTGAGGGTGAGCGGAAGCACGCGGATCTTCGCGATCCTGGGCGATCCGGTGGCGCACTCGCTGTCTCCCGCGATGCAGAACGCCGCGTTCCGCGTGCTCGGGCTGGATGCCGTGTACGTACCGCTGCGCTGCTCGTCCGCGGACCTGCCCGGCCTCATGGCGTCGCTCGCGCGGGCCGGCGGCGGCGGCAACATCACGATCCCGCACAAGGCGGTGGCGGCGCGGTCCGCCGGCCAGCCGTCGGCATGGGTCCGCGCCATCGACGCGTGCAACACCTTCTGGAGCGACGGCGGTGGTGACGCACCGGTCATCGGCGACAACACCGACATCGAGGGCATCCTGGCGGCGCTCGAGCGCCTGCATGCGCCCGATGGTCCCTGGCTGCTGGCCGGCACCGGCGGTTCGGCGCGCGCAGTGGCTGCCGCCGCGCGAGAGCGGGGCGTGGCGCTCGCGGTGACTTCGCGCGAGCCCGCGCGGGCCGCGAGCTTCGCCGCCTGGGCGCAGGCCTCTCTGGGGGTCTGGTCGGCAGAGCCGTCCCAATGCCGCGTGCTGGTCAACGCGACGCCGCTCGGACTGGGTGCAGGAGACCCGGACCCGATCCCGGCCGGTGTCGCGCCTCACGCCACGGTCGCGCTCGACCTGGTGTATGCGCGAGGAGAGACCGGCTGGGTGCGGCGCGCGCGTGCCCGCGGGCTCGCCGCCGCCGACGGGCGCGAGGTGCTGGTGCGGCAGGGGGCGGCGGCCTTCTCCCGCTGGTTCCCCGGAAAGCAGGCGCCGGTCGAGGTGATGCGTGCCGCCGTCCATGCCGCGCTGGG
>JAGGAG010000171.1 GCA_017889745.1 Gemmatimonadota bacterium
GCCGGCGCATGGTGCATTCGGCAGCAGTTCCCGGCCGCGACCTCTCCTGAAGTGCTCGCCACGGCGCTGGCGGGGGGCGTCCAGTCGCTCGAGTTCCTTTCGGGTCGTGGTGAGGGGCCCGGGCAGCAGTTCGCCCGGACGCTGAGCGAGCTCGACCTGCGTGATGTCGAGCTATCCTTCGAGGACCTGCAGCACCCCCTGCCAGCGGGCCTCGATTTCCCCCGCAACCCGCTTTCCCTCGGAGTCGATCCCATAGGGCGCGCGCTCCGGCACGGCGGAACGGCCGGACAGATGCAGTCGGCGCTCGCGCAACTGGGTGCCGCGCGTCCAGTCGCGGGCAGGAGCATGCGGCTTCTCCGCGCGTCCGGCGAGAGCTTCTTCGATGCCGGCGGCACTCCGGTCATGACGCTCGGGGCCGCGCTGGCCGTGGCCCTGACCTATCTGCGCGCGCTCGCCGACGGAGGCGCGGACCCGGCGTGGGCCGCCAGCGCCATCGAGGTGCGGTTGCCGTGTGGTCCGCGCTTCTTCGAGAGCGCCGCGATGCTGCGCGCCGCGCGGCTCGTGTGGGCGAGGGTGCTCGAACTCGCCGGGGTTGCGCCAACGCCGCTCCGCCTGGTTGCCAGCACTGGTCGCCGTTCGCTGACCCGCCACGATCCGTGGAACAACGCGCTCCGTAACACAACCGTGGCCTTTGCCGGCGCGATCGGCGGGGCCGACATCCTCCAGCTGCTGCCGCACGATGCCCGCACCGCGGAACCGGGTGCGGCTGCACTGCGCCTCGCGCGCACGACCGGGCTGGTGCTGCGCGACGAGGCGTCGCTGCGCCGGGTGCTCGACCCGGCGGAGGGAAGCTGGTTCCTCGAGACGTTTACGGCCGAGCTGGCCGAAGGGGCGTGGGAGGAACTCCGCCGGCTGGATGCCGAGGGGGGGATCGTCGCCGCCATCGAGTCGGGGCAGTTGAGCCGCCGCATTTCCGAGGCGGCCGCCGCGCGCCACGAGCGGGTGCGCTCCCGCCGTCATCCAATCATCGGCGTTAGCGAACATCCCGTTGCGGGCGAGGTGGCTCCGCCCGCACCGGGCGAGATTGCCGAGCACGCAGGATCGACGCGACCGTTTCCGTTCCGGCCCGACGCGCTGCCGTTCGAGCAACTGCGTGATGCCGCGGCCATGGAACACGCGCTGCGTGCCGGGGGGGTGTCATGAGCCGGATCCCCAGTCTCGAGCACGTCCAATGGCGCCCGCCCGCCCGCCGCGGCGCCGTCGCGACCGACGATGCCTCGACCGCGGCGGAGGGCATCACCATTCCGGCGCACGTCGGCGCGGAGCTGCTCGACGGCGTTGATGTCTCGACCATGCCGGGCGGCGCGCCCTACGTTCGCGGGCCGTATCCCACGATGTACCTCGGGCAGCCATGGACGATCCGGCAGTATGCCGGCTATTCCACCGCCGAGGAGTCGAATGCGTTCTACCGGCGGAACCTGGCCGCGGGGCAGATGGGCCTCAGCATCGCGTTCGACCTCGCCACCCACCGGGGGTACGACTCCGACCATCCGCGTGTCACCGGCGACGTGGGCATGGCGGGCGTGGCCATCGACAGTATCCTGGACATGCGCATCCTCTTCGACCACATCCCGCTCGACCGGATGAGCGTGTCGATGACGATGAACGGCGCGGTGCTCCCGGTGCTGGCGCTGTACGTGGTGGCGGCGGAAGAACAGGGCGTGAAGCCGGCGCAGCTGGCGGGGACCATCCAGAACGACATCCTCAAGGAGTTCATGGTCCGGAACACCTACATCTATCCGCCCGGCCCGAGCCTCAGGATCGTGGCCGACATCTTCCGCTATACCAGCCAACACATGCCCCGCTTCAACAGCATCAGCATCAGCGGCTATCACATGCACGAGGCTGGGGCCACCGCCGACCTCGAGTTGGGCTACACGCTGGCCGACGGCGTGGAATACGTGCGCACCGGGCTCAACGCCGGACTGGGCATCGATTCCTTCGCGCCGCGCCTCAGCTTCTTTTTCGCCATCGGCATGAATTTCTTCATGGAGGTGGCAAAGCTGCGCGCGGCGCGGCTCCTGTGGACCCGCCTCATGCAGCCGTTCAAGCCGGCGAACCCGCGCAGCTCGGCGCTGCGCATGCACTGTCAGACGAGCGGGTGGAGCCTGTCGGCCCAGGACATCAACAACAACGTGGTGCGCACCTGCATCGAGGCCATGGCGGCGACGCAGGGGGGCACGCAGAGCCTGCATACCAACGCACTGGACGAGGCACTCGCGCTCCCGAGCGATGCATCGGCGCGGATCGCCCGGAACACCCAGCTGTTCCTGCAGCAGGAGACGGACACCTGCGTGACGGTGGATCCCTGGGGCGGAAGCCACTACGTCGAGTGGCTCACCGACCAGCTGGCTCGGCGCGCACAGGGCCACATCGACGAAGTCGGGAAGCTCGGGGGCATGGCCCGCGCCATCGAGGCGGGCCTTCCGAAGCTGCGGATCGAGGAGGCCGCCGCGCGCACCCAGGCCCGCATCGACAGCGGGCGCCAGGCGCTGATCGGCGTCAACCGGTACCGTCCGGAGCGGGACGAACTGCCTGAGGTGCTGCGCATCGACAACCGGGCCGTGCGTGCGGCGCAGGTGGCCCGGCTGGCCGAGCTGCGGGCCACGAGGAACGCCGAGGCGACGACGCGTGCGCTCGAGGCGCTCACCGCGGCGGCACGGACGGGTCAGGGGAACCTGCTGGCCCTGGCCATCGATGCGGCCCGGGCGCGGGCCACCGTCGGGGAGATGAGCGAGGCGCTCGCGGCCGTGTATGGCCGGCACGCGGCGCCGGTGCACCTGGTGAGCGGAGTCTATGGAGGCGAAATGGCGGGCACCGACGAGGGCATCGTGACGGTTCGCAACGCGGTCGACCGCTTCGCCGCGCTCGAGGGGCGTCGGCCCCGGCTGCTCGTGGCGAAAGTGGGCCAGGATGGCCACGACCGGGGCCAGAAGGTCATCGCAACGGCGTTCGCCGATCTTGGATTCGACGTGGACATCGGCCCGCTCTTCGCCACGCCCGACGAGGCGGCGCGGCAGGCAGTGGAGAACGACGTGCACGTCATTGGCGTGAGCTCACTCGCCGCCGCGCATCTGACCCTCGTACCGGAACTGCAGCAGGCGCTCGCAGCGCACGGGCGGCCGGACATCATGATCGTGGCCGGTGGCGTCATACCACCGCAGGACTACGAGGCGCTGAGGGCGGCCGGTGCGAGCATGATCTTCGGCCCGGGCACCGTCATCCCGGACGCGGCGCGCGACCTGCTCGCCGAGCTCGCGCGGCGGCTTGGCCTGAGCGAGGCGAGGATCTTCGCGGCACCGGACGCGCCGAAGTGAGTGAACCGAGGCGGCCGGACCAGACTCTCGGGCAACTGATTGACGGGGTGCGTCGGCGCGAGCCGGCGGCACTGGGGCGTGCCGTGTCCCTCATCGAATCGACGGCGCCCGCCGATCGCGCGCGCGCGGGCGACCTGCTGACGCGGCTGGGGCCGGCGGCGCGGCCGGCGGTGCTGGTCGGCATCAGCGGCGTGCCGGGCGTGGGGAAGAGCACCTTCATCGACGGGCTGGGCGCCCGGCTGCTCTCGCGGGGCCACCGCGTGGCGGTGCTCGCGGTGGACCCCTCCAGCGCGGTGTCGGGCGGCAGCATCCTCGGCGACAAGACCCGCATGCAGCGCCTGGCGGGCGATCCACGCGCATTCGTGCGTCCATCACCGACGGCCGGCACGCTGGGCGGCGTCGCGCCGCGCACGCCGGAGACGATCGCGCTCTGCGAGGCCGCGGGATTCGACGTCATCATCGTGGAAACGGTGGGCGTCGGACAATCGGAGACCTCGGTAGCGGACCTCACGGACGTCTTCCTGGTGCTGATGCTCCCGGGCGGGGGCGACGAACTGCAGGGCATCAAGCGCGGCCTGATGGAACGTGCGGACGTCATCGCGGTGAACAAGGCCGATGGCTCCAACGCCGATCGCGCGATGGCCACGGCCCGGGACTATCGCACGGCCATGCACCTCATGCGCGGGCGCGATGCTGCGGGACCGCCACCGGTCCTGACATGCAGTGCGCTGGACGGCACCGGACTCGACGAGGTGTGGAGCGCGCTGCTGGAGCGCCGGCTGGGGCTGGTGGAGAGCGGGGTACTGGCGGCACGCCGCCGGGAACAGCGGGTGCGATGGATGTGGGTGCTGGTGGAGCAACGGGTGCGGGCGGGCCTCGAATTGCACGAGAGTGTGCACGGCCTGCTGGGCGAGGTTACCCGGGGCGTGGCAGACGGATCCGTGCCGCCCAGCGTGGCTGCCGAGCGGCTGCTGCGCGCCGTCGGACTTGGGTGAGGCCTAGAACTCCCGCCGCTTCATCTCGTCGAAGAACTCCTCGTGCTCCTGCTGGTCCGGCCGCTCCGGCCGACGCGTCGCATCGAGCGTCGAATCGTAGGTGGGACGGGCCTTTGACTTGGGCTTCTCCGCCTTTGCCATGTTCTTCTTGATGAGCGCCTCGAGCTGCTTGTCCTTCATACCGCCCTCGTGTGGGAGCCTCCGAAAGCTAGCAGCGCACCGGCCCTGACCGAAGGGGCCGGGAATCAGGGCCGCATCCGCGTGATTCGGGTGACGGGGGCATGGCCCGCCGGGCCCAGCATGCGGGCATGCCGACACTCGTCGACGCGCGCGCCATCCTCCGGCGTCATTTCGGGTTCCCGGACTTCCGACCGTCCCAGCGGGAGGTCGTCCGCGCCGTCCTGAATGGCCGGGACACCCTTGCGGTGCTGCCGACTGGCGCGGGGAAGTCCGCCTGCTTCCAGGTTCCGGCACTCCTCTTCGACGGCATCTCGGTCGTCGTGTCGCCCCTCATCAGCCTCATGACCGACCAGGTCGCCGCGTGCCAGCGACGAGGAATCGCGGCGGCTGCACTGACGAGTTCCACGTCCGTTGTCGACCGTGTGGTGGTCACGGAGGCGCTCCGCACCCGCAGCATCCGGCTGCTCTACCTGTCACCTGAGCGCCTCGTGGCGTCGGCCGCGTCGCTGCGGGCACAGATCGGCGTGCCGGCCATGCTCGCCGTGGATGAGGCGCACTGCATCTCGGAATGGGGTCCGGACTTCCGGCCGGCCTATCGCCGGCTCGGCCTCGTGCGGCGCCAGCTTGGCATG
>JAGGAG010000172.1 GCA_017889745.1 Gemmatimonadota bacterium
CGTGGCATCAGTCGGGTCGTTCTTGAACGTTTCGGTGAAGTCCTGCTGCCACGCGAGGTTCAACGCGAGCATGAGGATGCGCGCGTTGCCTGAGAGCATCCAGCCCCAGCGGGTGTTGTTCGTTTCGTCCTTGGTCACGCCGAACTCGTTGTCGTTGACCGAGCTGTTGAGCGTCATCGTGCCTGCCACCCCGATCTGAAACGCGACGACCTTCGCGTTCAGGTTGACGCCCACCTCGAGCGGGATCATGAACGAGCTGATGCCGATGTTGTCGGTGATGGCTGTGGGGGACGTGACCTCGACCTTGAAGCTTTGGTACTGGTAGTTGAGCCCCGGCGCTATGTACAGCAGGTGTCCGAAACGGATCTTCCCCCCCAGGAAGTACCCGACGTCACTGCTGGAAGTGCCACCGGGCGGAACCCCGGCGGGAACCTCACTGATGGAGGACCAGTTGGGACCAACGAGGAGGTCGATGGCGAACTGCGCGTGCGCCGGTGCGGTCACGGTGGCGAGCAGGAGCGCGGGAGCAAACCAGCGAGCCTTCATGAGTCCTCCATGTGTGATGAGCCGGTGCGTTTTACTCGATAGACCAGCGGATCTGTTCCAGGTGCAGTGCCCGGGGCGAGAGTCGAACTCGCACGGGGGTTGCCCCCCGGTGGATTTTGAGTCCACTGCGTCTGCCATTCCGCCACCCGGGCTTGGCACAAAGGTCAAAGGCAGGGCCTCCGGGCGCAAGGCATGCCAGTCGCGCCTATTTTCCCTGCATCCGCCAATGGAGCACTGAATGTCCCGTACGCCCATCCGGCACTTCCATCCCTGGCACGACATTGCGGCCGGATCATCGCCGCCCGATCAGGTGACGGCGGTCATCGAGATCCCCACCAACGAGCGGAACAAGTACGAACTCGACAAGGAGATCGGCATGTTCCGCCTCGACCGCGTGCTCTACAGCGCGGTGCACTACCCCGGCGACTACGGTTTCATCCCCCGCACCCTGGGCGATGACGGCGATCCGCTCGACATCCTGGTCCTGAGCACCATCCCGTTGTTCACCGGGTGCCTCGTCGAGGCTCGCCCGATCGGGCTCTTTCACCTCGTCGACCGCGGCAAGGCCGACGAGAAGGTACTGGCCGTTCCCCTTGGTGATCCGTACGCCGCCGAGATGCATGACCTGGGCGACGTGCCGCCGCACTACCTCAAGGAGATCGAGCACTTCTTCCGGGTATACAAGGACCTGGAGGGAACGACGACGGAAACACGCGGATTCGAGAATGCCGCTGCCGCCCGCGGTGCCATCGATCGGGCGCAGCGGCTGTACGAGGAGAAGTTCCCCGGCTGAAGCTACGGGCGGCCGTAGGGCCGCTGGCCCGACTGTGCCCGCCGCATCTGGCGCGCCTGCTTGAGCATGTCGAGCAGCCGCTCGCGCAGCGAGTAGTACTGGGCCCGCTGCACTGGCGTCAGGAAACCAAGCTCCTTGTTCTCCTCGCGATACGTCTCGGCGTACCGGACCTTGAGATCCAGGAGCCGGGACACCAGGCGGCTCACGCTGTCGGAGTTGGCCGCCACCCCTGGCCGGAGCTGACCGGCCAGCGCCTGCCGCAGGTCCCGCTCCTCGCCCTCCATCGCCCTCCGCTTCGCGAACCAGTCGCCTGCCACCTGCTTCAGCTTCGCGGTCTGCTCTTGATTGAGCCCGAGCTCGAGCTTCACCCGCTCGGTGAACCGTTCCTCGATCCGCTGGCGCAATTCCGCTGCCCCAATGCCCTGGGTCGGCATGCTGTCCTGCGCCACCACCGGCTGCGCCGTGCCCACGAGCGCCAGCAGGCCGAGCAGCGAGCGTCTCCCGTATGACATTCAGCTTTCCTCCCATGAGCGCAGCGCGCGCTCCACTTGTGACACATCCAGGCCCTCGACATCGGGGCCATCCAGCGCACTCGCCGGCACCTCAGGCTCATCGAACTCGGCAAGCACTGCCTGCAGTTCCGCCGGGGCGGCTCCGTCGAGCTCCGCCAGCTGCAGGTCGGCTGCCTCGCTCGCCGCGGTGACCGGCACCTGCCGTACCGGGCCGTTTCCGCGGCGCGGCACCATCATCAGGAAGAGCGCGGCGGCGGCGGCCAGCCCGACCACTTGCGCCGACCGGCGCAGCCAGCGTCGGCGCCGCTCCTGGTGTTCGGCAGCGCGGACCCGCTCGAGCAGCCGCGGCCCGATGACCCCCGGGTCAACTGCGACACTCCGTCCGAGCGCCGCCGCCGCCGACACCAGCTTCCATTCAGCCGCGCAGTCCCGGCACCCGGCCAGGTGATCCCGCTCGGCCACCGACCACTCACTCTGCCCCGATGCCACCGCAGGCATCCGGTCCGAACACGCCTCGCACATGCTCACGACACCAGCTCCTTGAGCCGCTTCACGGCATGGTGGTAGTGCACCCGCGCTGCACCCGGGGTCGTCCCCAGGGCAGCGGCGATATCTCCATATTCGCAGCCCTGCTGGGCCCGCATCAGGAAGACCTCGCGCTGGAGTCGCGGCAGCGACTGCAGGCCCGCACGGAGCTGCGCTTCCAAGTCGTTCGCCGCTGCTTCCTCATGAGGGTCGGCCGTATCTATGACCTGGTCGTCCTGGATCGACACCACCCGCCGCCCGCGCTGCCGCCGGTATTCGTCCTTCAGGAGGTTGCCGGCGATGCAGCAGAGCCAGCTTCGGAGCGACGCTTCGCCCCGCCAGGTATCCAGCTTCCGGAAGGCCCGGAAGAGCGCCTCCTGGACCAGGTCGTCGATGTCGCTTCGACCCGCCCCGGAACTGTACAGGAAGCGCGCGACGGCCCCGGCGTGCCGCCGGACGATCTCCGCCGCTGCACCTTCATCGCCCGCGCGCCAGGCCGCTGCCAGGGACGCGTCGGAAAGCGGCTCGGATTCCGTCATCGCTACCATGTACGAGCTGTGGACGGCGAGAGTTGGGTAGTGTTAAGGAACCGGGCCGGCATGCCGAACCGGGGGTGAGTGCCGATGGCACCTTGCCGCAAGTATATTTGAGTGCAACAAGCTGCGTCACCTCGCAGCAATCGTCGTCATCCCTGACATCCGGACTTCATGGCTCGACCGCTCAGTATCGGACATCGTGGCGCATCCGGCCACGAGCATGAGAACAGCCGCGCTGCCTTTCGCCGGGCCAAGACCCTGGGCGCCGAGGGGGTGGAACTGGACATCCACGCCACCCGCGATGGGGCGATCGTGGTGCACCATGATCCGGCGCTCGAGGGCCTCGGCCGGATTGGCGACCTGGCGCTGGAAGCGGTTCAGCGGCACCACCTCCCGAACGGCGAGACGGTGCCCCTCCTGAGCGAGATCCTGACCCTGCTCCGAGGTATGGACGTGTGGGTCGAGGTGAAGGGGCTCGAGGAGTACCTCGATGCCGTGCTCCTCCACACGCTGCATGCAGGGCCGGAACCGGAGCGCTACGCGGTGCACTCGTTCGACCACCGGATCGTGCGCCGCCTGGGCGAACGCGACGGTGCGCTCCGGCGCGGCGTGCTGCTCGACGCCCGTCTCATCGACCCGTTGCCGGTGCTGGCCGCCGCCGGCGCCACGGTGCTGTGGCAGGCACAGGTCATGGTCGATCGCGCCCTGGTGGATGAAGTGCACCGCGCCGGCCGGCGGATCATTGCGTGGACCGCGAACAGCGAGGCCGACCTGAAGCGGCTGATCGCGTGCGGCGTGGATGGGATCTGCACCGACTTTCCGGAGCGCGTGGTGGCATTGAGGAGCTAGCGCGAGCCGGCTTGCGGCCACGAAAAAGGCGGTCGGGCACGGAGCCACGACCGCCTTGCTGCTTCAGGAACCCCGGCCTCAGACCGTAGCCTGTGCCTCCACGGGGTAGACCGAGATCTTCTTCCGGTCCTTGTCCTTCCACTCGAACTTCACGACGCCGTCGACCAGCGCGAACAGCGTGTCGTTCGTGGCCTTCCGGACGTTCTTGCCCGGATGGAACTTCGTGCCCTTCTGCGTCACCAGGATGTTCCCCGCGCGTACCTTCTCGCCACCGTACTTCTTGATGCCAAGATACTGCGGGTTGCTGGTGCGGCCATTGCGGCTCGAGCCCACGCCCTTCTTGTGTGCCATGGCTTAGCCCACCTTCACTTCGGTGATACGGACCTCGGTGTGCTTCTGCCGATGTCCCGTCTTGCGGCGATAGTTCTTCCGGCGCTTGAACTTGAAGACATAGAGCTTCTCGTCCTTGCCGTGGCCCACCACCTCGGCCTCGACCCTGGCACCCTTGACCAGGGGCGCGCCCGCCTTGATGGTGGTGCCGTCGGACGAGAGGAGCACCTCGTCGAACGTCACCTTCGCGCCCGGCTCCGCGACCATCAGCGGAAGCTTGAGCGTCTTGCCCTTTTCGGCCCGGAACTGCTTACCGAGCGCACGGAAGATTGCGTAAGACATGACATCCTGCCGAATGCGTTTACGTGAAAAACTAGCCCGCAAGTATAGATGGCGGGCGGGTTTCCGGCAAGTGGGGCTGGTCCGCCACCGGCCTGCTCACGCCACGGCGTACTGCTGCGTCACGTCTCGCCCGGCCGGCTTGCTCATCAGCCGGAAGTCGTCCAGCCGGATCATCGGGTCGTCCCGCAGTTCGAGGTCGAGCCCGGTCAGCTTCTGCAGGGTCTGGAGGAGCTTGGGTTCCTCCTCCAGCAGGTAGAGCGCCACCTCGGGATGGAGCCGCACCGTCAGCTGCCGTTCCCGGTGCTCATGCCCGGCCCGCTTGAGCGAGCGCTCCAGGCGCCGCGCGACCACCTCGGGCGTGAACACCCGCCCGGTACCGGCGCAGGTGGGACAGTCGGTCGTCATCGAGTGCCACAGCGACGGGCGCACCCGCTGCCGCGTCATCTCCACCAGGCCCAGCTCGGACACCGCCAGCGCCTTGGTGCGCGCCCGGTCGCGGCCCAGGTGCGTGCGCAGCTCCTGCAGCACCCTATCCCGGTTGGCGCGCGTCTCCATGTCGATGAAGTCGCAGACGATGATGCCGCCGATGTCCCGCAGGCGGATCTGCCGCGCAATCTCTCGAGAGGCTTCGAGGTTGGTGCGGAGGATCGTCTTCTCCGGATCCTTCTTGCCGGTGTAGCGGCCCGTATTGACGTCGATCGAGGTCAGCGCCTCGGTGGGCTGGATGATGATCGAGCCGCCAAGAGCGGCGTGGACTCGGTGTAGAAATGCACCCGCTGCATCAGCTCGGGATCGACCTGCTGCAGGTACTGGTCGATCTCGTGGTGCAGTTCCTTCGAGTCCACCTGCAGCGCGTCCACCTTCCAGCTGAACAGGTCGCGGATGATGCCGCGCGTCAGGCTGGTTTCCCGCTGCAGCAATGCCGGCGCCTTCCGTACGAAGGTCTTCTTCCGGTTGATCTTCTTCCAGAGATTGAGCAGCGAGTCGACCTCGCGCTGGAAGTTCTCCTCCGTCACCCCCTCGGCCACGGTCCGGACGATCATGCCTCCGGAGTCGGGCGGGAGGAGACGCCCCACCATCTCGCGCAGCTTCGCCCGCTCCTCTCGGCTCTCGATCTTGCGGCTCACCCCCACCTTGGAGGCGAAGGGCATGTAGACGAGGAAGCGGCCGGGGAGTGAGATCTGGGCGGTAACCCGGCAGCCCTTGGTGCTGATGGGCTCCTTGGTCACCTGAACGACGAGGTTCTGCCCCTTCTTCAGGATCTCGGCGATGTTGGGAAGCTGCCTCCGGCTGGAAACCTCGCGCTGGCGGGGCTCGTTGCCGCCATTGCCGTTGCCCCGCTTGCGGCGCCCGCGCCAGGCCTTCTGGTCGTCACTGCTGCCCGGTTCGGCCTCGCCGGATTCCTCGGCCTGCTCCTGATCGACGGCATCCAGCTCGTCGGTGTCGTCTTCGGACGGCTCGTCGTCGTCCTCGTCGGGCTCCAGCAGATCGGAGGCATGGAGAAAGGCACTCTTCTCCTGCCCGATGTCCACGAACGCGGCTTGTATACCGGGGAGGACGGCGTCGACCCGTCCGAGATAGATGTCGCCGACGGTGCGGCGGTGATCGGGGCGGTCGACGAGGAGTTCGACCAGCCGATCATCTTCCAGGATCGCCAGGCGCGTTTCGCGCTGGCTCCCGTTGATGAGGATCTCGCGCTTCACGAGCGAACCTCAGCCGCACCCACATGTTACCCCTGCGGCTGTTTCGGCCACTGAGGCAACGGGACACGGCATGCGCAAGGTTGGGGGAGCAAGTCCGCTCACCGGCGGCACTGCTCCGAGCATCAGGCCTCCGGCGCCGGACTGGCGCGGGGGGCGGCAACATGAGCGTTACACTCCGAGTTTGCTGCCCGACTGGCCGGCGGGCGATCGGTGGTGCCGCGCTGCAAGACTGTCTAAAGGTAAGATGAGCAATCGTTTAGGGCAATATCAGCCGTTTACGACGTCGCCCAGAATGTGCCGGGCGATGACCAGTCGCTGGATCTCGCTGGTCCCTTCGCCGATCTCACACACCTTGGCGTCGCGCATCATCCGCTCGACCGGATACTCGGTGGTATAGCCGTAGCCGCCGAAGATCTGGACGGCCTTCGTGGTGGCGCGCATGGCCAGTTCGGAACAGAAGAGCTTGGCCATTGCCGCTTCCTTCTTGAACGGCTTGCCGTTCTGCTTGAGCCACGCGGCATGGTACAGGAGATGGGTGCCGGCCTCGATCTCGAGCGCCATGTCGGCCAACTGGAAGCTCACCCCCTGGAACGCCCCGATCGCCTTCCCGAACTGCTTCCGGTAGCCGGCGTACTTGAGGGCCTCGTCGTAGGCCCCTTCGGCGATGCCCAGGGACAGTGCCGCAATGCCGATACGGCCGCCATCGAGCGTCTTGAGGAAGTTGATGAACCCGTCTCCCACCTTGCCCAGCACGTTCTCCTTGGGAATGATGGCGTCCTCGAAAACCAGCTCGCGGGTGTCGCTGGCCCGCCATCCCATCTTGTCTTCCTTCTTGCCGGCCCGGACGCCCTTGATCTTGGGCAGATCGGCGGCGTGCCCCACCCCGACCCGCTTCGCCTCGGCCAGGTCCACGGTGTCCTTGGTTACCAGGAAGCTGGTGATGCCACGGCTGCCCTTCCCCGGCTCGGTGCGTGCCGTCACGCTGAAGATCTCACCCACGCCCGCATGGGTGATGAAGATCTTGGATCCGTTGAGCAGGTAGTGATCACCCTTGTCGACCGCCGTCGTGGCGGTGCCACCGGCGTCGCTGCCTGCGCCCGGCTCGGTCAGCCCGAAGCCACCGAGGACCTTTCCCGAGGCCAGCAGCGGGACGTACTTCTGGCGCTGCGCATCCGTGCCGAAGTCCATGATCGGCGACGTACCCAGGTTCGTATGGGCACTGATCGTCAGCGCGTGACTCGCGTCCACCTTTGCCAGCTCGTGGATCGTGACGTAGTAGGACAACTGGTCCATCCCCGCCCCGCCCATCTCCTCGCTCCACGGCACACCGAGAAGGCCCAGGTCGGACATCTTGCGGATGTTGTCCCAGGGGAACGTGGAGGT
>JAGGAG010000173.1 GCA_017889745.1 Gemmatimonadota bacterium
GATGTCGAGCTGCTTGGTATCCGCTAGAGTGGACAGGTACGAAGCCACGGCGGCTGGAGGCTGAGGCGGTATCCGCTTCTGCGGTCGGGTGGGGTCGCCCGGGTCCTGCAGGCGTTGGGATGGCGCTTTCCGCGGAGCGCCGATCCGCTACATTGTGAGCTGTCGCGTCGTTCCTGAGAAGGAGATCACGAATGCGCGCAGGTGAGTACGCAGGCCCCAGTTGGTGGCCCGTCAAGCTGCTCCGCGAAACCGCTCATGAAGGCGTGCGTCACCTCTGGCTCGTCTGGCTCGGGGTCAGCGCACTTGCCATCATGCTGGGTGTCCTCGAGGCGCGCCTCAACTGGAGCGGCATCCCCATCCAGCTGGGCGACGCCACCGTCGGGCTCACCGTCTATCCCCCGCTCTTCTTCTCCCTGCTGCTGGCCATCTGGCTCGGGCCCATGTGGGGCATCATCCCGGGCTACGCCGCCGGGCTCGTCAGCGCGCTCATCGGCGGCCTCACCATTTCGCAGTCGCTCCTCTTCGCCTGCGCCACGCCGGTCGAGGTCCTCATCGTGTGGGGCACCATGGTGCTGCTCCAGATCCACCCCGACCTGCCCCGCGCGCGCGACCTCGCCCTCTTCGCCGGCGTCGGCCTCGTCGCCGCCGCCGCCTCCTCCCTCGCCGGGCTGATCTGGATCGAGGTGCGCCACCTCGACGTGCTCTCGGGCGCGCGGATCTGGCAGGGATGGCTGGTGGGCGACTTCCTGGAGATGGCGGTGCTGGCGCCCATCGTGCTGCGGCTGTGCGGGCCCGGCGTGCGGACGTGGGTCGACCAGCAGGTCCCGGCGCCACCGCGCCTCACGGTGAGCTACACCCGCGCCACCGTGCTCGTCACCGCCATCAACGTGCTCCTGGCCATCATGGTGGCCCGCGGCGTGGCGCTCATGCTCCACAGCGTCTCGGCCAACCCGCTCTGGGCCTCCCCCGAGGCGCAGGTGGTCATGTCGCACCTGCGCGAGGGACTGACCTTCATGGGGCTGCTGCTGCTCGTCGCCATGGCCCTCGGCATGTCCTTCGCCATGGCGCTGGCCCGTCTCGGCGAGCGAGATCACTCCCGCGCCCAGCGCGACGCCCTCACCGGCTGTTTGAATCGACGCGCCTTCGGGGCGCTCTACCGCCGCGAAGGCGACCGCAGTCGCAGGCTCTCCCGCCCGGTGTCACTCCTCTTCTTCGACATAGACCGCTTCAAGATGCTCAACGACCGCTTCGGCCACGAAGTCGGCGACGAGGTGCTGGATCTCATGTGCCGGAGGGTATCGGGGGCCCTGCGCGAGCACGACGTGCTCTTCCGCTGGGGTGGTGAGGAGTTCCTGGTCCTGCTGCCGCATACCCGGGCGCCCGAGGCCGCGGCCGTGGCCGAGCGCGTTCGCCGCGCCGTCGCCGATGATCCGCTGGGCCGCGATGCGAACGCCGAGCCCATCGACCTCACCATCAGTGTCGGGTGTGCCACCGCCGAGCCCGCGCCCGAACTGCCCGATGACCTGCTCCACCGCGCCGATGCCGCCTGCTACCGCGCCAAGGCGCTGGGAAGGAATCGCGTGGAAAGCGCCCGGGCTGACCTCATTGTGATCTCGGCTTAGGAGGGCCCGCTCACCGCTCACCGCTCACCGCTCACCGCTTACCGCTCACCGCTTACCGTTCACGCAGTTCTAGAGCGGCCCCCTCGTTTGCACCGCCGCCACCGCCGGTGAATCCGGCTCCGGAGTGAAGTCCTCGCCCGGGTTGATGAACCGGTCCGTCTCCAGCCCGTACTGCTTGTCGTAGAGCTGCCGGTACCGGCCATTCAGCGCCAGGAGCTGCGGCTGCGTGCCGCGCTCCACGATCCGTCCTCCCTCGAGCACCAGGATCTGGTCCGCGCTCGCGATGGTCGAGAGCCGGTGCGCGATCACGAACGTCGTGCGCCCGGTGCGCAGCCGCCGCAGGCCGTCGCGGATGAGTTCCTCGCTCTCGCTGTCGAGGCTCGACGTCGCCTCGTCCAGGATCAGGATCCGGGGATCGGCCAGGATCGCCCGCGCGATCGCCACCCGCTGCCGCTGGCCGCCTGACAGCTTCACGCCCCGCTCCCCCACCACCGTGTCGTACCCCTCGGTGAACCGGCTCACGAACTCGTCGCAGTGCGCCAGCCCCGCCGCCGCGAGGATCTCCGTCCGCG
The DNA here is from genome assembly GCA_017889745.1 of Gemmatimonadota bacterium. GTDB lineage: Bacteria > Gemmatimonadota > Gemmatimonadetes > Gemmatimonadales > GWC2-71-9 > JAGGAG01. The sequence continues at coordinate 2,195 of JAGGAG010000173.1, forward strand.
TGGCACCCGGCTTGGAGAACGCCACGTTCTCGGCGATCGTGCCGTCGAAGAGGAAATTGTCCTGCAGCACCACACCCAGCTGGCTCCGGTAGTCGCGCAGCCGCAGCGTGGTCAGGTCCATCCCGTCCACCAGCACCCGGCCGATCTGCGGCCGGTTGAACGCCAGGATCAGGCTCAGCATCGTGCTCTTGCCCGAGCCACTCGATCCCACCAGCGCGGTGGTCGACCCCGCCGGGGCGTGGAAGCTGATGTCCTGCAGCACCGGTACGTCCGGCACGTAGCTGAAGCTCACGTCGTCGAACAGCACGTCGCCGTCGATCATCGGCACCGGCCGCCGCTGCGCATCGCCCGCGTCCTCCGTGGCCAGCCCGCGCACTTCCCGGATCCGGTCCAGCCCCGCGAACGCCTCGCTCACCTGCGTGCCGATCGACGCGATCTGCACCAGCGGTGCCGCCACCAGCCCGATGAAGAACACGTACATGATGAAGTCGCCCAGCGTCATCTGGCCGCTCAGGATCGCCCGCCCGCCCATCACGATGAGCAGCATGCCCACGATGCCGATGATGACGGTGGTCACCGCCGTCACCCACGAGATCGCGGTGATCGTCGCCGCCACGTTGCGGAACAGCTTGTGGACTCCCTTGCCGAACACCTGCCGCTCCCGCCGCTCCGCTGTGTACGTCTTCACCAGCCGGATGCCGCCCACCGTCTCCGCCAGCCGGCCGCTCACCTCCGCGTTGATCGCCGACCGCTGCCGGAAGATCGGCCGCAGCCGGTTGAACGCCGCCGCCATCACCCCGCCGAACGCCATCAGGACCACCAGCGTGATGGTGGTCATCTTCCAGTTGAGCCAGAAGAGTACGCCCAGTGCGATACTGGCCGTCATGAGCCCGCCCAGCAGCTGCACGATCCCGGTGCCCACCAGGTTCCGGATGCCTTCCGCGTCCGACATGATCCGCGAGATCAGTACGCCGGTCTTGGTCGAGTCGAAGTAGCTCACCGGCAGCCGCAGCATGTGCTCCTGCACCGACTTCCGGAGCTCGGTGATAGCCCGCTGCGCCGCGATGCTCATGACCTGCGACAGGCCGAACGACGTCGCCGCCTGCACCAGCGTCGCGAGTCCCACGGCGAGGGCCAGCTCCAGGAGGAGGTCCGCCCGGTGCTGCGGCAGCACCCGGTCGATGAGGAACTTCGAGCTGGTGGGAAGCACCAGGCCCGCCAGGCGGTTCACCACCATGAGCAGCACGCCGACGCTCAGCTTGCCGCGGTGGGCCCAGACCAGCTCTCGGGCCTCGCGCCACACCACTTCGCCGGTGACCCGGTTCTTCTTTTCGGGTGATGCCACGGAGTACCCTTGTACCTTTCGGCCGACGAAACCAGGAACCCGAAAAACGACATGACAAATGTAGTCGCCCGCGCCATGCCCACTGCGGAAGAGAGCCGGGCCCTGCTGCGCCTCGCCCTGCCCGTGGTCGTGGTACAGGTCGGCATCATGGCCATGGGCGTGGTGGACACCATCATGGTGGGCCACCTCTCCGCCACCGCGCTCGCCGCCGTGGCCCTGGGCAACCTGTACTTCTTCGGCTGCGTCATTCTCGGCATGGGTGCGCTGATGGGGCTCGACCCCATCGTGGCTCAGGCCCTGGGTGCCGGCGACCACCCCGCCGTGGCCCGCGGCGTTCAGCGCGGGCTGATCCTGGCCATCGCCCTCTCCATTCCCGCCGCCCTCGTCCTCCTGTACGGTGAAGCGGCCCTGCGCGCCATGGGCCAGCCGGCGGAGGTGGTGCCCCTGGCCGGCGCCTATGCCCGCTGGGCCGCGCCCGGCGTGCTGCCGCTCTACCTGTTCGTGGTGCTGCGCCAGAGCCTTCAGGCGCTGCGCGCCATGCGCCCGATCATCATCTGCATCATCGCGGGCAACATCCTCAACGGCTTCCTCAACTGGGTGCTGATCTACGGTCACCTGGGTGCCCCGGCGCTCGGCGTCGCCGGGGCCGCCATCTCCACCACCATCGGGCGCTGGGCCCTGCCCTTCGTCCTCTTGGGCCTTGCCTGGCATGAACTCGGGCCGGCGCTCCGGCCGCTGCGCCGCGAGGCACTCGAATGGGCGCCGCTCGGGCGCATGTTCCACCTGGGCCTGCCCATCGGCATCCAGACCGCTCTCGAGTTCACCGCCTTCGGCGCCGTGGGCCTGATGATGGGACGCCTGGGCACGATTCCCGTTGCTGCTCACCAGGTCGCGATCAACCTCGCGTCGCTCACCTTCATGGTGCCCCTCGGCGTGGGCCAGGCGGCCGCCGTCCTGGTGGGCCACGCCATCGGTGCCGCGGATCTCCCCGGTGCACGCCGGGCCGCCCGCGCCGCAATGGTCTACGGCGTCGGGTTCATGGCCCTCACCAGCCTGGTGTTCGTGCTCATCCCGGAGCCGCTCGCACACCTGTACACCAACGATCTGCCCACCATTGCGCTCGCCGCGGCACTGCTGCCCGTTGCCGGCGTGTTCCAGCTCTTCGACGGCACCCAGGCCGTCACCGCCGGCATCCTCCGCGGTGCCGGCGATACCCGGGTGCCCATGTTCATCAACCTGGGCGGCTTCTGGCTCTGCGGCATCCCGCTCAGCCTCGTGCTCGGCTTCCGCACCGCCATGGGCCCGGTGGGCCTCTGGTGGGGCCTCGCCGCCGCGCTCGCGGTCGTGGCAGCCATCCTCACGCTCCGCGTCCGCACCCTGCTGCGCCGCCCGCTCACGCGGGTGATGGTCGAGCACGCCATCGCAGCGGAGACGGTGTAGCGGTGAACGGTGAACGGTGAACGGTGAACGGTGAACGGTGAACGGTGAACGGTGAACGGTGAACGGTGAACGGTGAACGGTGAACGCGAAGGTAGCAGCGGTGGTGCGGCGAATGGGGATGGCTCCGGAGGCTCTGTTGC
>JAGGAG010000174.1 GCA_017889745.1 Gemmatimonadota bacterium
CTGGTGACTGACAAGCAAGAAGGCCCGGTCCACTGAGTGGACCGGGCCTGGGATGTCGTGGAAGCGGCGACCTAGGGTCGGCGGCTCTCCATTGCATGCGCCATGACGTCCGTCCACTCGCCTGCCGAGTGACCGATACACATCTGGGGGCACATGCAAATTCGCTGCATGAGGCAGCCTACAAGCGCACCGGGTGTTCTGTCAATGGGGTGGATAAATATTCATCCGGGGCGGCGGACGCGGGTGGCGCCGGCCGGCGGCGCGCACCAGCCCGCCGGTTTCGCGCAGACCGGCCCCCGGCTTAGACTTACGCATCACCGTCAACCCGGACACATGGCTACCACGAGCTCCTTCGACATCTCCACCGGCGCCGATCTCCAGGAAGTGGACAACGCCGTCAACCAGACGGTGAAGGAGATCACCCAGCGCTACGACTTCAAGGGCACGAAGTGCACCGTCGACTTCGTCCGGGAAAAGGCCGAGATCCGCCTGGCGGCGGATGACCAGTTCCGGATGGATGCCCTGGTGGACGTGCTGCAGACCAAGATGATCAAGCGCGGCGTGCCGGTGAAGAACCTCAAGGTGGGTGACATCGTGGCGGGCAGCGGCGAGTCGGTGCGTCGTACCGTGACGCTGACCCAGGCCATTGCGCAGGACATTGCGAAGAAGATCACGAAGGCCATCAAGGACCAGGGGTTCAAGAAGGTCCAGGCGAGCATCCAGGGTGACGAGGTGCGGGTGTCGAGTCCGTCGCGCGACGAGCTCCAGCTGGTCATGGCATTCCTGCGCGGCGAGGACTTCGGGATCGAGCTCAAGTTTGGCAATTACCGCGGCTGAGCGGCGGGCCGTCACCGCGGCGCTGCTGCTGGCGCTCGCCGGGTGCATCCGCAGTGAGGTGTCCGTCCCGTCCGCGCCGTCCGGCGACGGGCGGGCGGGCGCGGAGCCATCGCTTCGCATCGGCCTGGTGGTCGGCGCTGCGTCGCTGGACATCGGCGGCTCCGCCGGTGTCGCGGTGAGCGGAACCGATCGCGGCCTCGTGGCGCGACTGGCCCCGGACATCGCGGCGACGGTATCGCCGCGCCCTGGCAAGGTGCTGCTGAACGGCGCCGGTCCCGCGGCGCGGGCGGAGGCGGCGACCCTCGTGGTCCGCGCCGCGCCGGGCGGTTTCGTGCGCGTGAATGGCCGCGACTACCGCGGGGACGTCGTGCTGACACGCGACCGGACGGGTGTCACGGCGATCAACCGCGTCGGCATCGAGGACTATCTCGCCGGCGTGGTGAGCGTGGAGTCGGGCATCAGGGATCCGGCGGACGTCGAGGCGCTACGGGCCCAGACGATCGTCGCGCGGACCTACGCGCTGCGGAACGTAGGGCGGCGCGAGGCGGAGGGCTTCGACCTCTATGGCAGCGTCGAGGACCAGGTCTATGGCGGTGTCCGCGCGGAGACGGCGCTGGGACGCGATGCAGTGGCGATGACCCGTGGACAGGTAGTGACGTACCAGGGCGAGCTGATCGACGCGTTCTACTCCTCCACCTGCGGCGGGCGCACGGCGCTTGGCACCGAGATCTTCCTCGGCGCCAACCGGCCCTACCTCCGGTCCATCGACGATGCGCCCCGGGGCGGCGCGGCGTACTGCAGCATCTCGCCGCGCTTCACGTGGCGCGAGGAATGGAGCGGCGAGGTGCTGCGGGCCACGCTCCGGAAGACGCTGCCGGTGGTGGCTCAGGTGCCGGCCAGTGAGGCCGAGGGACTCCGGAACCTCGCCATCGACGGCCGGACCGTGTCGGGCCGGGTGGCGGCGCTGGACATCGTGCTGCGCCAGCGTACCGTGGCGGTCGAGGGGCCGCGGGTGCGGCAGGTGCTGCGGCTCCCCGATGGGCAGCTGCTCCGCAGCACGCTGTTTGCCATGAACGTGCGCACCACGGGCGGGAAGGTGACCGGCGTCGTTCTTGATGGCCATGGATCGGGGCACGGGGTGGGCTTGTGCCAGTGGGGGGCCATCGGCCGGGCTCGCGCCGGTCAGAAGGCGTCGGACATCATCACGGCGTACTATGCGGGAACCACGATCGTCCGGCGCTACTGAGCGCCGACAAGACAGCAAGGGGTGACGTCATGAGCGATCCGCTTCGGCTCGCAATCATCGGCGCGGGGGCCGTGACCCAGGTGGCACACCTGCCGGTGCTCAAGCGCACGAAAGGAGTGGAGGTCGTGGCGCTGGCCGACCCCGACCGCGCGAAGGCGCGGGCCCTGGCCGACCGGTTCGGCATCCCCGATGCCTTCGAGGGGATCGAGCAGGTGCTCGACTACGAGTCGCTCGATGCGCTCGTCATCTGCTCGCCGACGCACCTGCACGAGGGTCATGTTCTGGCGGCGCTCGCGGCCAACCTGCACGTGTTCGTCGAGCGGCCGCTGGCGATGAGCGCGGCCTCGGCGCAGCGGATCGTCAAGTCGGCGGAAAAGAAGAACAAGGTCGTCATGGTGGACATGAACCACCGATACCGCTCCGACGCGCAGCTGGTCAGGAGCTTCGTACAGAGCGGCGAACTGGGCCAGGTCGACAGCGTACGCGGCAGCTGGCATGTCTTCCGGCCGAGCCGGCAGCAGGCGGCGTGGCGGCAGCGCCGGGACCAGTCGGGTGGCGGCGCGATGCTCGACCTGGGCCTTGCCATGCTCGATCTCGGCCTCTGGCTGGCAGGCAACCCGGCCCCCGTCCGGGTCAGTGCCACCTGGGAGAAGCCATCGCGCGACCGGGGCGTCGAACGGTCGGGCTCCGCCTTCGTGGTATGCGACAACGGCGCGTCGATCTTCTACGATGTCACCTGGCATCACCTGGGCGAAGGGGAGCGCTTCGGCATGGGGCTGCGGGCGGAGCGCGGTGCCGCATCCATCAATCCGCTCACGGTGTGGAAGGAGCTGCATGGGGTCGCGACCGACGTGTCGCCCCGCAGTTCGGCTACCCGGGAGAATGCCTGGCTCTCCTCGTACCGTGCCGAGTGGGCCCACTTCCTCGCGGTCGTGGCCGGTGAGGCCAAGGGCACCGACCTCGCCGAGCACGTCACCCTCCATCGCGTCATGGACGCGATCTACAAGTCGGCGGAAGACGGTCGCGACGTGGCGTTGTGAGGTTGCGCTGGGCCTGGGGTCCTGCACTCCTCCTGCTGGCGCTGCCCGGTCGGGCCATGGCGCAGGCGGTCCCGCCCGCCCTGCCGGCCGACAGTGGCCGCGGGCTCAGCGTGGGCCTGCTCACGGTCGGACCCGGTGAAGAGGTCTGGGAATTGTGGGGGCACAACACGATCGTGGTCACCGACCGCGATCACGGGTTGAGCCAATCGTACAACTGGGGGCTCTTCGACTTCCGGCAGGAGAACTTCATCCTCCGGTTCGCCCGCGGCCAGATGTGGTACTCGATGGGTGCCCGGAGGACCGATCGCGACCTGGCCCTCTATGTGTACCGCGACCGTTCGATGGTTCTGCAGGACCTGGCACTCACGCCGGGGCAGGGCGCGGCACTGCAGGAATTCCTCGCCTGGAACGACATCCCCGCAAACCGGGGCTACCACTACAACTACTACCTCGACAACTGCTCCACGCGCGTGCGCGACGCCATCGACGGTGCCCTCAGTGGCCAGTTGAAGGCGCGCTTCGACACGATGCCCTCGGGGCACACGTGGCGCTGGGAGACCCGGCGCATCCTGGGCTGGAACCTGCCGCTCTATGTGGCGATCAACCTCGCGCTTGGGCACCCGGTCGATACCGGCATGACCGCGTGGCAGTCGATGTTCCTTCCGCGGCGGCTCGAGGAATACCTGCGGAACGCGCGGGTGGTGGATGTTTCGGGGCAGGATGTGCCGCTGGTGCGCGGCACCGAGGACCTCAACCGGAGTTCCCGGTTCGTTGATCCGGCGGCGCCGAAGGCGACGTGGGTGCCGCTTGCGCTGGGCGGCCTCCTGATGGGAACCATGCTTGCGTGGCTGGGCGGGGCGGCCAGCACGTCACGGCGGGCGCGCCGCTGGTTCGGTGCGCTGGCCGGCGCCTGGTCGTTCCTGGCGGGGTTTCTCGGATTGCTGCTGCTGTTTCTCTGGTTCCTGACCGATCACTGGTCGTCGCGGCAGAACGAGAACGTGCTGCTGCTGACGCCGCTGTCCCTCGCCCTCGTGGTGCTGATCCCGCTCGCGCTCCGGGGCCGGGCAGGGGCCGGTCGCGCCTCGCTCACGCTTGCGTCGGCGGTCGCGGGGTGCGCGGCGCTCGCACTGGTGATCAAGGTCCTGCCGTGGTTCCACCAGTACAACCTGGAGCTGATCGCGCTGATCCTTCCGGTTCACGCGGGCGTCCTGGCAGGGCTCCGGCGCGCGGTGGCGGCCGCCTAGCGACGTCGCGCCGCTTCCGCGAGCGCCACGTACTTCGCCGGCGGCACCTTCCCGACGATCCGTCCGATAGTGTCGAGGTCGAGCTCCTCCGCGCGGCGAAAACGGATGCAGGACTTGCCCATGTTGAGTTTCTTCCCCGCCTTCTTGAATCCCGCCTTGAGTTCAGCCGTCAGTGCCGCGCTGGCGTACACGCTCATGAGGTAGAGGCTCGAATAGCCCTTCTGGGCGGCGATCGCGGCGTAGCAGAGCGGCTTGCCGTTGTAGGTGTCGGGATACACCCTGAGCGGCACACCATACGAGATCATGCCCCACTCGACGCCTTCCTTGTACCCCTTCGGCAGGTGCTTCCTGATGACCCGGCGTACCTTGGCGACCTCGGCGCGACGGTCGGGGGGAAGTGTCGCGAGATAGCCTGCAACCGTCATGGCGATCAACCTTTCACGCGTCGCAAGGCATCCTTCGCCTCCAAGAAATCCGGCGCGCTCTGCAGGGCGCGCTCGTAGAGGCTCGCGGCCTTGGCCTTGTCCCCGGCGTCCTCGGCCTGCAGGCCGAGGCTGAACGCGATCACCGCTTCTCCGGGCACCACGGCCGTGCTCGCCGGCGCGGGCGGAAGCTTGAGTTCCTGGAGGATCCGCTGCGCGGTCGTCTGCGTGATCAGGTAGACCTGGTCG
>JAGGAG010000175.1 GCA_017889745.1 Gemmatimonadota bacterium
GCCCGCCATCGTGTGCCTCACGTCCAGCGGCTTCACCGCACGCACCGTCGCTGCTTACCGGCCCTCGGTGCCGATTCTCGCGGTGACGCCCGAGCCCGAGACCTTCCGGCAGCTTTCGCTGGTCTGGGGCGTGGTCCCGGTGCTGGTGCAGCACTTTCCGTCGTACGACGCGCTGCTCCCGGTGGCACGGCAGCAACTGCTGTCACGGGGACTTGCGACGCTCGGTGATCGCATCGTGGTCACCGCGGGTGTGCCGTTCGACACCCCCGGCACGACCAACCTTCTCAAGGTCGAGGCTGTGTAGCGAGCGTGCGGCTGACCTTGCTCGGAACGGGGACCTCATTCGGGGTACCGCAGATCGGCTGCTCCTGCGCGGTCTGCCTCTCTTCCGATTCTCGCGACCGCCGTACTCGCACCGGCGCCCTCGTGGACGTCGATGGCGTCACGCTCCTGATCGATACCCCGCCGGAACTGCGCCTCCAGCTGGTCGCTGCCGGACGGTCCCATGTCGATGCGGTGCTTTACACCCATGAGCACGCCGACCACATCAACGGCATTGACGATCTCCGGATCTTCTCTGTGAGGCAGCGGAGGGCTCTGCCGGTGTACGGAGCGCCCGAAACCCTGGCGCAACTCCGCGAGAGCTTCCGCTACATCTTCGACGCCGGCGTCACCGCCTACGAGGGCACCTCCAAGCCACTCCTGGCACCGCACGCGCTGGAGCCCGGGCGCTGGCAGGAGGTCGCCGGCGTTCCGGTCCTCCCGCTCGCGTTCCGCCATGGCCATGGCCGCGTGTTCGGCTACCGGATCGGGGATCTGGCGTATCTCACGGACGTGAAGGAAGTTCCCGAGGCCGAACGCGCGCAGCTGCAGGGCCTCGAGGTGCTCGTGCTGAATGCGCTGTGGTGGCGCCCGCATCCCACGCACCTCAGCATCGGCGAGGCGGTGGAGGTGGCGCACGCGGTCCGTGCCCGGCGGACCTGGCTCACGCACCTGACCCACGAGACGGGACATGCGGAGCTCCTGGCGCAGCTTCCACCCAATGTCTTCCCGGCACATGACGGCCTGATCGTGGAGCTCTGAGCTATGCTGCGACTCGAATACGGACGGATGCTGCAGGATGGCCTCGATGGCGAACATGGGCTCTCGCGCACGCAGCTGGCGGAGCTGGTCCGGCGCTTTTCGGGGGTGCAGGCCGAGGTTCGTGCCCGCCGCGCCGGCGGTGAGTACGGGTTCTACGACCTGGCGGAGCAGGGCAGTGCCATCCGGAGCATCACCCAGTTTGCGAGCGGGGTTGGCCAGGCATTCGACCACGTCCTCGTGCTGGGCATCGGCGGCTCGGCGCTGGGGGCACGGGCGCTGCTGACGGCCTTGCGCGCGCCGGCCTGGAACGAGCTGGACGACGAGGGCCGCGACTTCTACCCGAGGCTCACGATCCTCGACAACGTGGACCCGGCGAGCGTGCATGCCGCCCTGGGTCGCATCGATCCGCGGCGGGTGCTGGTCAACGTGGTGAGCAAGTCGGGGTCGACGGCGGAGACGATGGCGCAGTACCTCGTCGTGCGTGCCTGGCTCGAGGAGGCGCTGGGCCCGGCGGCGACGCGCCACCTGGTGTTTACGACCGACCCGGAGCGCGGCATCCTGCGCGAGATCGCCCGGGGCGAGGGGATCGCGACGGTGGACGTGCCGCCGCCGGTGGGCGGGCGCTTCAGCGTGCTGTCGCCGGTGGGACTCCTGCCCGCGGCGCTCGTCGGCATCGACATCGCGGCATTGCTGAGCGGCGCGGAGCGTGCCCTTCGGGACGCGGAGTCGCCCGACCTCCTGGCCAATCGTCCGGCGCTGCATGCCGCGCTGCACTGGGCCGCCGATACCTGGCTCGGCGCGCGCATCGACGTCCTCATGCCCTACAGCGACCGGCTGAGGGACGTGGCGGAGTGGTACCGCCAGCTCTGGGCGGAGAGCCTGGGCAAGCGGCATGACCGGCGGGGGGCCGAGGTCTTCGCAGGGCCGACACCCGTCGGTGCCGTGGGGGCCACCGACCAGCACAGCCAGGTGCAACTGTTCATGGAAGGGCCGTTCGACAAGGTCCTGACCCTCGTGTCCGTGGACGACCACGGCGTCGACGTGGTCATTCCCGGGCGCTCGGAGCTCCCCGCCGACTTGTCGTACCTGCCGGGGCGATCACTCAACGAGCTGCTCGCGGCGGAGTGCCAGGCCACCTCGGGCGCGCTGGCATCGGCGGGCCGGATGCACATGTTGCTGCGGCTTCCCGAGGTGACCGAGGACACGGTGGGCGAGCTGCTGATGTTCTATCAGATCGCGACCGGGTTCGCCGGGGCCTGGTACGGGGTCAATCCATTCGACCAGCCCGGGGTGGAACTGGGCAAGCAGCTCACGTTCGCTGCGATGGGACGCTCCGGCAGCGGCAGTGTCCCCACACCGCCGGCCGATCCGGGCGACTTCGCCTAGACGGCGCTTCGCCGGGGGCGCCGTCCGTCTAGTATTCCATGTCGGCCACCAACGGGCGACGCACAACAGGGGGTGCATCATGCGCGAGCGCGGGCGCGAGGTCGTATATGTCGAGCGGGGTGGAGACGTTTCCGCCAAGTGGTTTCTCTGGGGTGCGCTGGCCGGCGCGGCGGTCGCACTGCTCTATGCTCCGGCCACCGGGGAGCAGACCCGGCGCGGGGTGCAGCGGCGGCTGCGGAAACTGCGGGCCATGGCGGAGGAGAAGATGGACGAGCTGACCGAGCATCTTGGCGAGCGCCGGCAGCGGGTCGAGGACTGGCTCGAAGATGCCGAGGAGGCGCTCGAGCTCGATGACGAGGGCATCGAGGAAGAGGAGGAGGAAGGTGCGCCGGTGACGCCGCGGGCCGAACTGGAGGAGCGCCTCGCTCGCGCCCGCTCGCGCCGGCGCGGCGTGGCTGATGCATCGGAGGAACAGGGCGCCTGACCCCGCCTGCCCGGGTGCGGAGCTGGCACCGCTCCGTCTGGGGCTTCATCCGGCGCACCCTCGAATCGGCCGACGAGAACAACGTCCCGTTCCTGGCGAGCGCGCTGAGCTTCGATGCCCTGCTGGCCGCCGTGCCGTTCGCGCTCCTCCTGCTCGTCCTCTTCACCGTGCTGGTACAAGGCCTCGCACCCGAGGGAACCACGCTCGACCCGGACGTCCTGTTTCATCGCTTCCTGCCGCCGCACAACAGCACGCCGGGCAGCGATCCCTTCGGCCCGGTCGAACGACTGCTGACCCGCATCTTCCAGAACCGGGGCAACCTCTCCCTCGTTGTCGTGCCCACGTTCCTGTGGTTCAGCACCCGCCTGTTCGCCAGCATGCGCAACTCGCTCAACTTCGTCTATGACGTCGGATCGCGGCCGGGCACGAGTCGCGGGTTCATCAGCAACTACCTGAGGGGCAAGTCGCGCGACGCGCTCCTGGCGCTGACGGTGGCGACGCTCTTCCTCGTGAATACGGTGCTGAGTGCCGCTCTCACCCTTCTGCGCTCGCGGAGCGAAGCGGCCATTCCCGCGTACGCCCTGGTTGTCGGCACGGTTGGCCGGCTGTTCGCCGAAATCGTGGCGTTCGTGTTTTCCATCTCCCTCTTCTTTGTCATGTACCGATTCGCCTCCCCGCGCCGCATGAACGTCACTTCGGTGCTCATCGCGTCAACGTTTTCCGCCTTCGGCTTTGAGGTCGCGAAGCGGCTGTACGGCCTGTACCTCGCCCGGTCGGTGCTCCCGGCGTCCGCCTTCGGCGGCGGGGCTCAGCTCGGCGCGCTGATCCTCTTCGTGCTCTGGGTTTACTACATGGCCGTCGTGTTCCTGATCGGCGGCGTGGTAGCGGAGCGCTGGGAGGCACTGCGACTGCAGCGGCGGCAGGGGCTGGTGGTGTAGGCGGAGCAGGTACCGGCCACGAGGCGGCAGGACCGTAACGGGAACGACAGATCGATCCTGCCGCCTTGTCCTCCGGCCGCCCTGCCGCCTATTTTGCAACCGCCTCAGGTCCGAAGGGTGCCGGCGCGTGAATCGCGTCAGGACCTTGCCGGTAGCAGCGCTAAGCGATGTCCGGTATCGCTTCGGGGAGCCTGAGGCACTTTATTTCCCCCCATGATCGCCCTCGCCCGTCGCTACCGTCCCAAGCGCTTCAGTGACCTGCTGGTCCAGGATCACGTCACCGCCGTGCTGCGGGGTGCCGTGGCGAGTGGCCGTGTCGGCCATGGCTACCTGCTGACCGGCCCCCGCGGGGTCGGCAAGACCACGGCGGCGCGCATCCTCGCGATGGCCCTCAACTGCGCCAATCGCGATGCGCTCGGCGATCCGTGCGGCGAGTGCGAGAACTGCCGCCGCACCTGGAGCGGCTCGGCGAGCCTCGACGTGGTCGAGATCGACGCGGCCAGCCATCGCGGCGTCGATGATGCCCGCGAGCTCCGTGAGCGCGCCATGTACGCCGCCTCCCAGGAGGGCCACTACAAGGTCTACATCGTGGATGAGGCGCACATGCTCACGCGCGAGGCGTGGAATGCGCTGCTCAAGATCCTCGAGGAGCCGCCGCCGCGGGTCGTGTTCGTCTTCGCCACCACCGAGCCGCAGAAGATCGCGTCGACCGCCGCCCCGGTGCTGTCGCGGCTGCAGCGCTTCGATTTCCGCCGCATCGGCCCGGCCGCGATCCGGAACCGGCTCACGGAAGTGCTGGGCATCGAGGGCATCAAGGCGGACGCTGACGCGGTGACCCTGATCGCGCGTCACGCCGACGGTGGCATGCGCGACGCCCTGTCGCTCCTCGACCAGTGCCTGAGCTTCGGTGAGGGCGCGGTCACGGTCGACCGGGTGCGCGAGGTGCTGGGGCTGGTCGCCGACGAGTCCTATGCCGAGGTGTGCCGGATCGTGGTGGAGCGGGACGCCGCCGGGGTGTTCCGGCTGGTAGAACGGGTGCTCGATTCCGGCGCCGACCTGGGCGAGTTCATGAACGGCGCGGCCGAGATGCTGCGGGCCCTGCTCATGGTGCAGGTGGGCGCCGAACCCGGGGGCCTCAC
>JAGGAG010000005.1 GCA_017889745.1 Gemmatimonadota bacterium
CTCCGCAGCCCCTGACGGCGGCGGACCTTTCTTCACTCTTCCCTCACAATGCCTAGGCTCGGCCCGACACCGCCACGTCGGATTTCTTCATCTGCATCGACGACCAGCCCGAACTCGACTTCGCCCGAAAGAGGAACCCCGATGGAGAGGGGTTCGCCGCCTTTAGCCAGGTGACGTCGGGGATGGGTGTGGTGCGGCGGATACAGCAAGCGCCGGCGCAGGGACAGACCCTGACGCCGGCGATCGTGATTCTTGGCATCGAGCGCATGCGCTAGGCTACGATCCCGTCTTGCCGGTCAGGATCCCGTCCCGGATGCGCGTCGCCTTCTCGTTCGAGTTCGGGTCCGCCTCCACCTTCAGGTTGGACAACTGGATCTTCGCGTCGAGCTTGAGCGTCTCGGTGCCGCGGCGCACCGTGATCACGTACGGTGCGTCGGCCTTGTCGGCGTAGAGCTGGCGGAACGCCGGCCCGAAGTCGGGCTGCGTGATCACGACATCGCCCACGGACACCAGATAGTCGCCCGGCTTCACTCCTGCGAGGGCTGCCGAGGTGCCCGGCTGCACGGCGACCACCCGGATGCCGTTGCTGTCCGGCTCGGACTGGATCCCGACGCGCGGTTCGCGGGCGAGCCGCATCCCCGCCAGCGGCAGGATGGAGTCCCACGGATATGGCGCCCGGCCGTCCACGTACAGGCGGTTGAAGTCAGTGAAGGTCTTGCCACCGGCCGCCTTGCTCACCGCCGCCCACCACTCATCGGCCGTGAATCCGCGGTTCTTCCGGTAGGCGCTGTTGTAGAGGCTCCGCATCACATCGTCCAGCGACTGCCGGTTGTTGCTCTCATCGCGGATGAGGATGTCGAGCATCAGTCCCGCCAGCGAGCCCTTGTCGTAATACAGGTACCCGGTGCCATCGGTCGGGTGGATCCAGGTGGAGAGCGAGGCATCCTGGAGCGCCACCGGGGCCGTCGCGTTCACGTTCTGGATCTTGCCCGTGGTGGTCGCGAAGAAATTCGACGGCTCCACGAGCTGCGAACGCACGAGCACGAGGTCGGCGTAGTAGTCGGTGATTCCCTCGCTCACCCAGAGCCAGGGCGTCGGCTGTGCGCGGTCGTAGCGGTAGGGATAGAGGTCGGCTGGGCGAAGCCGCTTCACGTTCCACGCGTGGATGATCTCGTGCGCGTAGAGGCCGTCGAGGAACGGGTTGCCCAGCGCCAGCGGCGTGATTACGTCCACGTGCGAGTTCTGGTGCTCGAGGCCGCTCGCGCCCTGGTAGCTCGAGTCGGCGATCTGCATGATCGTGTAGTTCCGGAACGGCTTGTCGCCGAAGGCCTGGATCATCGGCGGCCACATCTTCTGGATGCGGGTCCATGTCTCGGCGCGCGGCGCGCCCGCAAGGCTGCCCGCGGGATAGGTGGCCAGGCGCACGGTGATACCCTCCACCTGCGCGCTGTCGTAGTCGAACCGGCCCACGAAGAATGGCATGTCCACGAGGTCGTGGTAGTTCCCTTCGCGATAGCTGCCCTTCGCCCCGCCGTAGGTCATGCCCGTCGCCACGATCCAGTCGCTCTCGGTGCTGATGCGCACCGTCGCGGGAAACGAGAACGGCTGGCCCTCGGGGTACATGAAGACATTCGTGCCGTTGAACAGCAGGAACTCGTCACGGGCCCAGGACATCGCGTTGTCGAGCGTGTCGGCCCTGAAGTTGAACGACACCTGCACCGGCCCCGGCCCGGCAGAGCGGATGCGCCAGGTGTCGTAGTCGAGCTTGTCCCACTCGAGCGCCTGCCCGCCGCGCGTCGGTGCGAAGTCGGACACCCACTTGGCAAAGTCGGTGATCTCGTAGGCGCCCGGTGTCCAGGCCGGAAGGGAGAGGAGCACCGGCTGGGTGCTGCTCACGTCGAACGTCATCGTGACCGACATCGCCCGCCGCTTGGCCAGTTCGCGGTTGAAGGTGACCTCGTAGCTCACGTTGGCGATTGGCGCGGAACGGAGCGGGACCGGCACGGCCGGCGTCCGTTGCGCGGCGAGCATGCCTGCGGTGGCGACGGAAACCAGGGACAGCGAGAACAGTGTGCGCATGACTCCCTCAGGGATGGAACGACAAGCGGGGGGATCGGCGAGATCCCCCCGCAGCTACCCGGCGCCCCGACGATATCGCCAGGGGCGAAGTTTCAGCCTGCGACCTCGGCGGGCTGGCTGAGCGCGGCCCCCTCCGGGATCCGGAGATCGCCCTCGATCCGGCCCATTACCGCCGACGCCAGGCAGTTGCCCAGCAGGTTCACCGAAGTGCGCGCCATGTCCATGAGCGCATCGACCCCGAGGATCACCGCCACGCCCTCGAGCGGCAGTCCGAAGGTAGACAGGGTGCCGGACAGGATGACGAGTGACGCCCGTGGCACCGCGGCAACTCCCTTACTGGTAAGCATCAGCGTGAGCATCATGACCAGCTGCTGGCCCAGCGTGAGCTCCACGCCGGCCGCCTGGGCGACGAATACCGAGGCCACGGCCAGGT
Source organism: Gemmatimonadota bacterium (assembly GCA_017889745.1). Lineage (GTDB taxonomy): Bacteria > Gemmatimonadota > Gemmatimonadetes > Gemmatimonadales > GWC2-71-9 > JAGGAG01. The sequence continues at coordinate 2,513 of JAGGAG010000005.1, forward strand.
ACAGCGTGGAACCGTCGAGGTTGAACGAGTATCCCGTGGGCAGCACGAAGGCCACGATACGGCGCGGCACGCCGAACTTCTCCAGGTTCTCGAACGCGAGCGGGAGCGCCGCCTCCGATGACGCGGTGGAGAACGCGATCAGCCAGGGCTCCTTGACCCAGTACCAGAACCGGCGCAGCGGGATGCGCGCCAGCAGCGCCACCGGCACCAGCACGAGCAGGATGAATGCGACGAGGGCCGCGTAGAGCGTACCGACGAGGTTGAACAGGTTGCGCAGCACGCCGATGCCGCTGTGCCCGACGGTGACGGCGACCGCCGCCCCGATGCCGATCGGTGCGAACAGCATGACGAGGCCGGTGAACTTGAACATCACGTCGGCCAGCCCCTCGAAGAAGCCCAGCGTGATCTCCTTCGGGCGGCCCGGCTTCACCTGCGCCAGCGCGATCGCGAAGAGCACCGCGAAGACCACGACCTGGAGCACTTCGTTCCGCGCGGCCGCGTCGAAGAAGCTGGAGGGGAAGGTGTGCTCCAGCACGCCGGAGAGCGTTGCCTGGCTGCTGGCGAACTGCTTGCCCTGCTCGGACGTCGCCGTCGAGAGATCCACGCCGTCACCGGGACGGAAGAGGTTCACCGCGAGCAGGCCGAAGCCGAGTGCCAGCGTGGTGACGAGCTCGAAGTAGACGATGGAGCGGAAGGCGAGACGGCCCACCCGCTTGAGGTCGTCACCATGTCCCGCGATGCCGATCACGAGGCTCGAGAACACGAGCGGCACGACGATGGACTTGATGAGGCGCAGGAAGATCGTCGACAGCGGCTGCAGCTTCGCGGCGACATCCGTGCCGGTCCAGAGCGTGTGGTCGGCCCACCCGATGAAGATGCCGATCACCATCGCGATGACGATCCACCAGGTGAGCGAGATGCCGCGCAGAAAGCGCCACATCAGTGCGCCGCCAGTGCGCCGGCCTTGGCCTCGATGCCCGCCAGGAGCGAGCGGTAGGACGCCGCGAACTTCGCGACGCCATCGGCCTCCAGGTCGCGCGTGACGGCGCCCAGGTCGATCCCGTACTCGGTGAGCGCCGCCAGCCGCTGGGCCGACTGCGCCATGTGGTCGTCGAGGTGCAGGCAGATCTGGCCGTGCTCACGGAAGGCCGCGAAGGTCTCGGGCGGCAGCGTGTTGACCGTGCGGGGACCGATCAGCGCCTCGACGTAGTAGACGTCGGACAGGCGCGGGTCCTTGGTGCTGGTCGAGGCCCAGAGCGGGCGCTGCGGGTAGGCGCCCCGGGCGGAGAGCGCATGCCAGCGGGGAAGGTGCAGCGACTGGCGGAAGTGCTCGTACGCCGTGGCGGCATTGGTGATGGCGATCAGGCCGCGAAGCTGGCCGGCGAAGAGATGCCCGCTGTTGGCGGCGCGCTCGAGGAGTGGGTCGACCTTGCCGTCCAGCCGGCTCACGAAGAAACTCGCCACGCTGCACGGTGCGCGCTGCGTGCTCGAGACAGCGGTCCGAAAAAACGCCTCCATCCCGGTCATGAAGGCGTCGATCACTTCCTGGTAGCGACTGACGGAGAAGAGCAGCGTCACGTTGACGTTGATGCCCGCCGCCAGACATCGGGTGATGGCAGGAAGGCCCTCGCGCGTGCCGGGAATCTTGATCATGACGTTCGGCCGGTTCACCGCCGCCCAGAGCCGCTCGGCCTCGCGCACTGTGCCGTCGGTGTCGTGCGCGAGGGTTGGCGACACCTCGAGGGAGACGGTCCCGTCGCCATTCGGGTCCTGGTCGAACACGCGACGGAAGACGTCACATGCGGCCTGAACGTCGGCCACGGCGAGCGCCTCGAAGATCTCCGCGGGGCGGCGCCCCTGGTCCGCCAGCTGCTGGATATCGGCATCGTACAGGGTGCTGGTTGCGACCGCCTTCTCGAAGATCGTCGGGTTCGAGGTCATGCCCTTGAGCCCGTCCTCGTGAATCAGCCGGGCCAGTTCGCCCGAGCGCACCAGCTCGCGCGTGATGAAGTCGTACCACGGGCTCTGTCCCAGGCGGCTCAGCGCCACGAGGGGATTCGCGGTGGCCGATGGATTGTCGCTCATGCATCGCTCCGGGTGAGGAGGTCCCTGACGGCGGCGGCGGCGGCGGCTGGCGTGATCCCGAACTCGGCAAAGAGACGCTCGGCAGGCGCCGAGGCGCCGAACGAACGCATTGCGACGATGGCACCCTCGGTGCCGACCCACCGCTCCCAGCCGAACGGGCTCGCCGCCTCGATGGCGACGCGCGCCGGGATGGCTGGCGGCAGGACCTGGTCCCGATACTGACGCGGCTGGGCAGCGAACAATTCCCATGAGGGCATCGACACGACCCGTGCCGGAACGCCTTCGCGCTCGAGCTGCTCTGCCGCGCTCATGGCGACGCCGACTTCCGAGCCGGTGGCGATCAGGATGGCCCGGGGCGCCGGGGCCGGCTCATGCACGACATAGGCACCGCGCCCCACGTCGGCCGCCGTGGCGAGGCGCGGCAGCACAGGCACCTTCTGTCGCGTCAGCACGATGGCGGTCGGGCCATCGCGCCGCTCGAGCGCCACCTTCCAGCAGGCGACGGTCTCGTTGGCGTCGGCGGGCCGCAGTGTCACGAGTCCGGGTATGGCCCGCAGCATCGGCAGCTGGTCGACCGGCTGGTGCGTGGGGCCGTCTTCGCCCACGCCAATCGAGTCATGCGTCCCGATGTAGATCACCGGGAGGCCCATCAGCGCCGCGAGCCGGATGGACGGCTTCATGTAATCGAAGAAGACGAGGAAGGTGCTGCCGAACGGCCGGATGCCACCGTGCGCCGCGAGGCCGTTCATGCACGCGCCCATCGCGTGCTCGCGCACGCCCCAGTGCACCACGCGTCCTGCCACCCCGGGCCCGAACGCACCGCCGACCTTCTGTCCGACACCGGTGCTTCCCGCCAGGTCAGCTGATCCGCCGACGAGATTGCCGACATGCGGCAGGATCGCCTGGAGAACCGCGGCGCTGGCCTTGCGGGTTTCCACGCCGCCCTTGTCCGCGGGAAAGGTGGGCAGGTCGCGGTCCCAGGCGGCGGGCAATTCACCGCGCTGCTCGCGCGCGTAGTCCGCGGCATCAGCCGGATACGCCGCGCGGTAGCGCTCGAACGCCGCCTGCCAGCTGGCCTGGGCGTCCGCGCCATGGGTACGGCAGCGGCCCATGTCGGCATACGCCGCCTCGGGCACCACGAACTTCTGGTCCTCGGCCCAGCCAAGGATGGCCTTGGTGCGGCGTACTTCGTCGGCGCCCAGGGGCGCGCCGTGCGCTTCGCTGGTGTTGCGCTTGGTCGGGGCCGGATCGGCGATGACGGTACGAAGCACGATGAGCGTTGGCCGCTCGGAGTCGGCGCGAGCGGCGGCCAGGGCCGTGTCGATGGCGTCGAGGTCGTTCCCGTCGGCCACGTGCAGCACGCGCCAGCCATAGCCCTCGAAGCGGCGGCTCGCGTCCTCGGTGAAGCTCAGCCCGGTGCTGCCGTCGATGGTGATCCGGTTGTCATCATAGATGAGGGCGAGCTTGCCGAGCTTGAGATGTCCGGCCAGACTTGCCGCCTCGCTGGCCACTCCCTCCATCAGGTCCCCATCGCTCACCAGCGCCCAGGTGCGATGATCGACGATGGCGGCATCGGGGCGATTGAACCGGGACGCAAGGAACCGCTCGGCCATCGCCATGCCGACGGCGTTGCCGATGCCCTGGCCCAGCGGTCCGGTCGTAACCTCGACGCCGGCCGTGTGCCCCCGCTCGGGATGCCCCGGCGTCCTGGAGTGCCACTGCCTGAAGTTGCGGATTTCCTCCAGCGGGAGATCATATCCGCTGAGATGCAGCAGGCCGTAGAGAAGCATCGACGCGTGACCGCAGGACAGGACGAACCGATCGCGGTCCTCCCAGCCCGGGTTGGCAGGATTGTGCCGGAGGTGCCGGGTCCAGAGGAGGTAGGCAACGGGCGCCAGGGCCATCGGCGTGCCGGGGTGCCCCGAATTGGCCTGTTCCACCGCATCCATGGCCAGGACGCGGACTGTATTGATGCTCACCCACGGGTCGACGGTCAGGCTGGTCGACGCGCGTGGCGCGGCGGGGCGGGTGGCTTCCACCGGCAGGGCGGGCTCCTTTCAACGGGGCGGTAGCGCGGCACGAGGCTGGTCGCGGTCGCAAAGATAACCGGCGGGGAATCTTTTCGGAGGGCGGAGTGTATCGGCTGTTCGGACTGGAACTTTGGCCCTCGGTGACCGTGCCATGACGCGACGAAACCCGTACCCCAGGGCGGTGGCCGGGGGGGAGCGGACATACGAAATTCACGAGGCTGCGCAGCTCACCGGCCTGGCCCCGGCGCGCCTGCGCGCCTGGGAGCGGCGGTACGCCGTGGTCCGTCCGGCACGGCACCCGAACGGATACCGCGCCTACACCGCTGAACAGGTGGCACTGCTCCGGGCCTTTGCGCGACTCATCGAGGGTGGTGAGCGTATCGGGGACCTCGCGGTGCAGCCCATCGAGGAGGTCCTGAGCCGCGCCGAGGCCCGGGATATCGACGAGACCACGCATGGGGCGCTGCTGGGCGCCGTGGTGTCGTTCGACCGGGACCGCCTCGAGGCGCTCGTGGCCGAACAGCTGCGCCTCCGTGGCCTGAGCGGATTTGCCCGGGAAGTGGTGTTGCCGCTCGCGCAGGTTGTCGGGGACCTCTGGGCGCTCGGCAAGATTCCCGTGGCGGCCGAGCACATGGCCAGCGAGGTGGTGGTGCACGCCCTCAAGGCGGGGCTGCGCGACGCACGCGGCAAGGGGCCGGTGTGTCTGGCGGCGTGCCTGCCGGGCGAGCGGCATGAGTGGGGCTTCCTGGCCAGTCTCGCCGACGTGCAGGAACTCGGGTGGCAGGTACAGTACCTCGGGCCCGACCTCCCGGTCGATGACGTCGTCGAAGCGGCCTGGAAGCGCCAGGCCAGGGCGGTGGCGTTCAGCGCCAGTGACCCGGGGCTGGTGGAGCCACAGGTCGCGGCGCTCACCCAGTTGCCGGCGCGGCTTCCTCCCCGCGCCTTCGTCGTGATCGGCGGCGGGGGCGTCGCTCCCTTCGAGCATCTCCTCAGGTCGGCCGGCTATCGCATCGGCCTGGAGTCGTTTACCCCCGTAGCTCCCGACGCGCAGGCGCGCGGAGCGGCCGGTTCCTGAAGCAGCCAGAGGACCACAGCGCCCCATGACTGACGTTGCGGCTCGTCCATCACCGGTGGGCACCACCGGCTTCGCGTCTCGTGCGGCGCCAGCCGCGCCGCGCCGGACGGCCACGGTCGTCGGCGCCGGCATCGGCGGCCTCGCCACCGCAGTGCGCCTGGCCCATGCCGGCTGGGCGGTCACGGTCCTGGAACAGCACCACCAGCCGGGCGGCCGCGCCGGCCGGTGGGAGTCGGAGGGATTCACGTTCGATACCGGTCCCTCGCTCGTGATGATGACCGAGTACTGGCAGAAGCTCTTCCGCGATGTCGGCCGGAGGCTGGAGGACTACCTCACCCTGGTGCAGGTCGACCCCTGCTATCGCATTCACTTTCCCGATGGCACCAGCCACGATCGCAGCAGCGTCCTCAATCGCCTCATCGAGGAGTGCGAGATCCTCGAGCCGGGATGTGGTCCCCCGCTCCTGGCGTACCTCGCGCGAACCGGCCGGATGTACCGTGATGGGCTAGCGTTCATCGGGCGCAACGTGCACCGGCCCATTTCGATGCTGGACCTGGCCAACGTCGGCATCCTCACGAGCGGAGCGCTCGGCGACCTCCAGAAGATGGTCGGCAGGTACTTCAAGGACGAGCGAATGCAGCAGTCGCTCAGCTTCCAGACGCTGTACCTCGGCCTCTCGCCGTACGAATCGCTCGCCATCTACTCCCTGCTGCCGTACGTGGAGATCGCGGGGGGCATCTTCTATCCGATGGGCGGCATGTTCCAGCTGGCGCTCGCGCTGGAGCGCCTGGCGCGGGAACTGGGCGTCACCTTCCGCTATGGCGCTCGGGTGCGGCGCTTCGAGACGAGCGGGGACAAGGTGTGCTCCACGCTCCTCGCCGACGGCACCCGGGTCGTGGCCGACCTCGTCGTGGCCAACGCCGACCTGCCCTACGCCTACGACGAATTGCTGCAGGCACCCTATCCTGGTATCGAGCAGAAGCGCTTCAGCTGCTCGGTGGTGCTCATGTACATCGGCACCGATCGCACCTGGCCCCACCTGCAGCACCACAACTTCGTCGTCGGCCGTGACATGAAGGCTGGCTGCGACGACCTCTTCGTCCGGCACCGCATGCCGGCGGACCCGCCGTTCTACGTCGTGGCGGCGTCGCGAACCGACCCGAGCCAGGCGCCGCCTGGCGGCGAGAGCCTCTTCGTGCTGGTGCTGGCACCCAGCCAGCCGGAGGACCGGTCCCGGTGGGTCGACTGGAGCGTGGAGGGGCCGCGCGTTGAGCAGCAGACATTCGACCGCATGGAGACGACACTCGGCATGACGGGGCTCCGGGAGCACATCGTCACGCGACGGCTGGTGACACCGGAGGACTTTCGCATGCAGTACGGCAACAAGCGCGGCGAGGCATTCGGGCTGTCGCACAATTTCATGCAGATCGGATACTTCCGTCCGCACAACCGGCACGCCACGCTCAAGAACCTGTTCTTCGTTGGCCAGAGCACCCATCCGGGCTGCGGGTTGCCGATGGTGCTGATCTCCGCCGAGTGCGTCGCCGAGCGGATCCGCGAGGAGGTCCCGCAGCCATGAACGCCGCGCTGCACCGGAGCTACCGGCAGGCGGAGCATGTCACCGCCGCCTGGGCGAAGAGCTTCCATTTCGCGAGCCGCTTCCTGCCGGTGGAGAAGCAACGCGCCATCTTTGCGCTGTACGATTACTGCCGGCATGCCGACAACCTGGTCGATGCGCGCGGCGACCGGCCGGTGGCACTCGTGCGCCAGGACCTGGCCGAGCTCGCTCTCGAGGTCAAGTCGATCCACGGCGGTGCGGCGCCAGGCAGCGAGCGCTGGCTGGCGCTGGCGGACACCCTGCACCGGCATGACGTGCCGCTGGCGCCGCTGCTGGAGCTGCTCGATGGCGTGGCCATGGACCTGGAGCGGGTGGAGATGCCGGACTTCAGCCGGTTGCACCAGTACTGCCGTTACGTCGCCGGCGGTGTCGGTCTCATGCTCGGTCCGGTGCTGGGCGCGGCGCCGGGGAGCTTCCGCGAGGCAGGCATGCGGCTCGGCATTGCCATGCAACTCACCAACGTCCTGCGTGATGTGGGCGAGGACCTCGACAACGACCGGGTGTACCTCCCGGCCGACGAACTGGCGAGCTTCGGCCTGTCACGCGCCACGCTCGAGACGCGGCGCGTGACCCCGGCGTTCCGCCATTTCATGCGGTCGCAGGTCGCGCGCGCGCGCCGCTACTTCGAGGATGGCGGCCGGGTTGTGGCCCTGTTTCCCAACGACGGCAGCCGGCTCACGGTGCGGCTGCTGCAGCGGACCTACGGCGGGATACTGGACGCCATCGAACGCATCGACTACGACGTCTTTCGTGCGCGTGCGTACGTCTCGACCCCGCGGAAGCTCATGGTGCTGGGCCGCGCCATGTGGTCGGAGCGGCGCTGGAGCGTGTCGCACCCGTCCGAGCGATCTGTGTGAGTCGCTCGACCAGGGTACCGCCCGACTGCCAGGCGCCCAGCCCGCTCGCGGTCTGGGCGTTTGCGCGCTACTTCCGCGGGCTGTTCCGCCGGCACTTTGCGTCGGTGCGGTGGGCGGCGCAGGAGGAGCCGTCGGGATGGGATCGCGCCGTGCCGGTGCTCTTCGTGTCGAACCATACCAACTGGTGGGACGGGTTCTTCTCGTTCATCCTCACGCAGGAGTTCGGGCTTACCTGTCACGTGCTCATGGAAGCCGTGAACCTCGACCGGTATCCCGCCTTCAGGCGCATCGGGACGCTGCCGGTGCGACGCGACAGCCTGATGGGCGCCTGGGAGGACCTGCACGCCGCAGATCGCGCGCTGCGGCCAGGGGCCGCGCTCTGGATATACCCGCAGGGCAGGAGGCGCCCCGCCGGTGAAGTGCCCGCGCGGCTCGAGCGCGGGGCGGCGCATCTCGCCGTGCGTCATGCCGGCCCGCTGCGGATCTGTCCGGTCGCGTTTCGCTATCCGTTCGTGAGCGAGCAGCTTCCGGAGGCGCTGGCGCTGGTGGGGAGCTCGTGGCTCCACGAGGGAGGGGATGACCGCAGGGTGCTGACGGAGCGGATCGGCGCGGCGCTCCGCGACACCGTGGACGCGCTCGATGCAAGGCTCGCCGCGGAAGCGCTCGACGGATTTCGGGTGCTCGTGCCCGGCCGGCTCTCCGTGAACAAGCGCATGGATCGCGTGCGCCATTCACTGGGCCTGCTGCGCGGGCCCTTCGAGGCGCGCAATGGATAGCTACCAGCTCTGGAGGACGCTGCATGTCACGTCGGCGGTGCTGCTCGTGGGCAACGTGACCGTGACGGGCTTCTGGGCGTACTTTCTCTACCGGCGGCGGCGCGAGGTCGGGTTCCGCACGATCGCCCGTGGCATCCTGCTGACCGACGTGATCTTCACGCTGGTGGGTGGGACCGGCCTGACCGTCACCGGCATCCTCATGATACGGGCCCACCAGACTTCCATCCTCGACACCCCATGGCTCGAGCGCGGCGTGGTGCTGCTCGCGGCCAGCACCCTGGTGTGGCTGGTGTCACTGCTGCCCGATCAGCTCCGGATGGAGCGCCTCGATCAGTCCGACGATCGCGGCATGCGCCGGCTCTTCACCCGCTGGAGCGTCGTCGGATGGGCATCCACGGTCCTTCTCTTCATCGCCCTGTGGTCGATGGTCATGAAGCGATAGTGGGGGCGGGTGCTCGCCGCGCGGATGATCCGCGTGCGCGGGTCGGCGTCGTCGCTGTCGTCCGGGCCGTCCGCCGACGTCGCGTTCCAGATGTCCGCCATGAGCTGCCAGCCCTCGTCGCCCAGCGCAAAGCACATCACGTACTTTCCCGAATCGGCGGCCGCGTCGTCGGTCGGTGCCATGTGATACGTCCCGATCACGTAACCGTCCCGCTCATGCGCCACCACCCGGAGGGTATCCAGCGTGAGGCCGCGCTCGAGCCCGTCCTCCCAGAAGCCCATGATCGAGTCCCGGCCCGCAACGATGCCCCCGTCCGGCGGCAGGAGGAGCGCCTCTTCGCCATAGAGCGCGGCGAGCTCGTTCGCGTCCCCCTGGTTCGAGGCTTCCTCGTACACCTTCACCAGCTCGGCCAGTTCCCGTCGCGCATTCGCGGCGTCGGGCCCCCCGGCCGGCCGGTGGCACGCGCCGGCGGCCAGAGTCGCTAGTAACACCAACCTCGCACGCGAGACTGTCATTCTGGCCGCTCTCTGGGTAGCTTCATTGACGTTGGAGTGGCAGGGCCATTGGGACCCTGCCGGAAACAATGCCTAAACAACCTGTAGTAAAGGATTCTGTGGCTCGTCGTCCTCGCCGGCGCTCATCTGCCGGAACTGCCCCCGTGTTTCACCGCTCGGCCGGGCGCAGCATGCAATCGCATCGTGAGTGGCTTCTCTCGCAGCACGGTTCGGTGTGCGCCTATTGCGGCATCGAAACCCCGCCCGAACTCATCACCCTGGATCACGTGCGTCCCCGCCGCGGCCAGACGGCCTACGACCGTCCGGACAATCTGGTCCTCGCCTGCCGCGAGTGCAACGCGGCGAAGGCCGATACGCCGTTCATGGCGTTTCTCCTGGCCAAGCGAAGCCGCGGCGTCTTCCTGCTGCACTACGGTGATCACCTCTCCGAGCCGCTCAAGGATGTCGCCCGTCAGGCGTCCGAGCGGCCGATCCTGGAGAAGGACCGATAGGCCAACGCGCGGTGCCGGCCTGTTGAAATGCAAAAGGGCGATCCCGACGGGACCGCCCTTTCTTGTCGTGCAAGCCAGGCGCGTCACGCGCCTCGCGACGAAAGCGCCTCGGTGACGATCCGGCTCTGCTCGAGTGCGTGGGCGGCAGGATACCCCTCGGCCGGGCTCGCGCGGTCGGGTCGGCCCACGTAGACCAGCGCTGCTCCCGGCGGGAGTACCTCGCGCAACTTGGGCTCGAGATATGTCCAGGCACCCATGTTCCGCGGCTCTTCCTGCGCCCAGACCAGCTCCCTGATCTTCGGGTATCGCGCCAGCGTCTCCCGGATTTCGTTCCACGGGAAGGAGTAGAGCTGTTCCACCCGCACCAGCGCGTGCGGCGCGGGCTGCTGCTTCGCCGCCTCCGCCAGGATGTCGTAGTAGACCTTGCCAGTGCAGAAGACGACACGCGTCACCTGGTCCCGGCGGCCCTCCACCGCGGCGTCGTCGATCACCGGCTGCCACCGTCCCTCCGCGAGGTCCGCGAGCGTCGAGGTGGCGAGCGGGTGCCGAAGCAGGCTCTTCGGCGTCATGACGACGAGCGGGCGCTGCCGCGTGCGCTTCGCCTGCCGGCGGAGCAGGTGGAAGTACTGTGCAGGTGTCGTGGCGTTCGCCACGCGCATGTTGCCCTCGGCACAGGCTTGCAGGAAACGCTCCAGCCGTGCGCTCGAGTGCTCGGGTCCCTGGCCCTCGTAGCCATGCGGCAGCAGCAGCGTGAGCCGCGTCGTGAGGCCCCACTTCGAGAGTCCCGACGAGAGGAACTGGTCGACCACCACCTGCGCGCCGTTGATGAAGTCGCCGAACTGTGCCTCCCAGAGCACCAATGCATCAGGCGCGGCGGCACTGTACCCGTATTCGAAACCCAGTGTCGCAAGCTCCGAGAGCGGGCTGTTGTGCAGCTCGAAAGGTGCCATCGAGCCGGGCAGCCTCTGCAACGGGCACCAGGTGGCGCCATTGTTCACGTCGTGCAGCACCAACTGTCGCTGGCTGAAGGTTCCCCGCTCCACGTCCTGCCCGGTGAAGCGGAGCGACACACCCTCCGTGAGCAGGCTGGCCAGGGCGAGCGCCTCGGCGTGGGCCCAGTCGATGCCCCCGTCGGGTCCCAGCGCAGGACGCCTGCGCTCGAGCTGCCTGGCGAGCTTCGGGTTCACCGCAAAATCCGCCGGCCAGCTCAGGAGCTGGTCGTTCAGCGCCGTGAGCAGCTCGGGGGCGACGCGAGTGTCCACCTCTTGGCCCGCTACCACCTGCTTCCGCGTCTCCGGTGTCGTGCTCCTCCCGGTACTGGCCTTGAACGCCTGCTGGACCTCGACCAGTCGCTGGTAGGCGGACGCCGCGAGCGTGTCGGCCTCGTCGCTGCTCAGCACACCTTCGGCCACCAGCTGGCCGGCGTACTTCTCGCGCACCGTCGGCAATGCCTTGATGCGGTTGTACATGACCGGCTGCGTGTAGCTCGGCTCGTCGCTCTCGTTATGCCCGTGCCGCCGGTAACCCAGCAGGTCGATGAGGACGTCGCGCTGGAACTTCTGCCGGTACGCCATCGCCAGCCGGATCGCGCTCAGGCAGTTCTCCGGATCGTCCGCATTGACGTGGATGATGGGTACGTCGAATCCCTTCGCGAGATCGGAAGCGTAGCGGGTGGATCGCGCGTCCACGGCGTCGGTGGTGAAACCGATCTGGTTGTTTGTGATGAGATGAATGGTGCCGCCGGTGGCGTAACCCGACAGCGCGCCAAGGTTGAGCGTCTCGGCCACGACGCCCTGGCCCGCGAACGCGGCGTCACCGTGAATGACCACGGGCAATGCCGCCGACGCATCATGGTGCGCATCGCGTCCGCGTCGCTGGGTCTGCTCCGCGCGCGCCCGCCCGTCCACCACCGGGCCCACGAACTCCAGGTGACTCGGGTTCGGCACCAGCGTCACGGTGATCGCGCGGCCGCTCGGCGTGAGGTAGGCGCCCTCGGCGCCGTGATGGTACTTCACGTCGCCCGTGCCGCCTTCCGGCGTCAGCAACCCGGCTTCGACGTGGCGGCCACCCTCGAACTCGGCGAAGATCGTGTCGTACGGGCGCCCGACCGTGTGCGCCAGCACGTTGAGCCGGCCGCGGTGCGCCATGCCGATCACCACCTCCCGCGAGCCCTGCTCGTCGGCCGCCATTTCGATGATGGCATCGAGCATCGGCACCAGCATGTCGACGCCCTCGATCGAGAAGCGCTTCTGGCCCAGGTAGGCCTTGTGCAGGAACCGCTCGAGCGCCTCGACCTGGATCAGCCGCTCGAGCAGGCGCTTCCGCCGCTCAGCCGGCAGTGCGGCAGACACCGCGCCGGACTCGATCTGCTCGCGGAGCCACACGCGCTCCTCGTGACTCGCGATGTGCTCCACCTGGTAGGCCAGCGTGCCGCAGTACGTCTCCTGCAGGCGCGGATAGGCGTCGAGCAGGGTCTCACCCGGTACCGCGACGCGAAGCACCGCCGCCGGGATCTGCGCCATGACGTCGGGGGTGAGTCCCAGCGGCACCGGGTCGAGCGCCGGGTCGCCGATCGGCTCGCTGCCCAGCGGATCGAGGTGCGCCGCAAGGTGGCCGTGGGTCCGGAAAGCCTTGACCAGCGCCATGCCCGCCGCGACGTGAAACAGCGCCGATGGGGCGATCGGGGCGGCCGTCGCGGCCGATATCGCCGTGGACGCGGGTCCGGCGGCCATTTCGGGCCGGGCCTCGGTCACCAGTACGCCGAGTGCCCCGGCGACGTCGGCGTAGAACCCATCCGCCCCCTGCAGCAGCGTGTCCACCGTGCCGAGAAATGCCCCCGACTCGGCGCCCTGGATGATGCGGTGATCGTAGGTGCTGCTGATGGTCATCACCTTGGCGATGCCCAGCTCCGCGACGCGCGGCGGCGCCATCGTGGCGAACTCGGGCGGGAAGGCGATCGAGCCGACCGCAATGATGCTCCCCTGACCGACCATCAGTCGCGGTACCGAAGCGCGTGTGCCGAGCCCACCGGGGTTGGTCAGCGACATGGTGGCGCCGGCAAAGTCGTCTGGCAGCAGCTTGTTGACGCGGGCCTTCTCCACCAGGCCCTCGTAGGTAGCGAGAAAGCCGGCGAAGTCCATCGCTTCCGCGCCCTTGATGACCGGTACCACCAGCCCCCGGCTGCCATCCTTCCGGGTGACGTCCACTGCGAGGCCGAGGTTGATTCCCGGTGGCGTTACCCGCACCGGCTTGCCGTCCTGCTCGGCATACGCGTGGCCCATGACGGGATGCTGCCTCGTGGCGCGCACGATGGCCCACGCGATCAGGTGCGTGAAGGAGATCTTCTCGCTCCGGCCAGCCTGCTTGAGCGCGGCGTTGAGCGACCTCCGGGCGTGCTCCAGCTGCGCCACCGGGAGCTCACGGAAGGTCGTCGCGGTCGGGACCGTGAGGCTCTCATTCATGTTCTGCACCAGTCGGGCGGCCGGGCCCTTGATGGGCACCGCCGAGGCCGATGGACCTGGCGCAGCCGGGGCGGGTGGCGCGGCGGGTCCGGTGGCGGCCGCCACCGCCGGCTCCACGGCTGGTGTCTGCGCCGCCCGGTCCCTTCCATTCAACGTCGGCGCCTCACCGACCACGCCGCTCTCGAACAGGAGGCGCCACTCCGTGTCGACCGACGCGGGGTCGCGGAGGAATTCCTCGTACATCACCTGGGCGAAGCCGGCGTTGGCCGTCTCGAACACGTTCGGATCCACGGACTACTCTCCTGGTGTCATCGGCACCCGGCTAGGACTGCCGGGAAGGCAAACTTGTGAAAGTTAGCGGAAGTTCCGGGACGGCGGTGAGGGGGAGGGTCCGGCCGGTCAGGGCGCGGTAGGCGGCCACTTCCCGCTGCTGCTCTGCCAGGGTCCAGCGGAGTTCCCGCCCGAGCAGCTCGGCCGTCCTTCCCGCCGCGGCCGCCCCCTGGTCGCGGGACTCGTAGAACAGGTGAATCCGCCGCACCAGCACGTCGGCGACTGTCCGGGCGAGCTCCTTCCGGGCCGCGTGGAGCACCTCGGCGGCGACCGCCGGGTGATCCGGCTGCAGCCGATCGGACAGCCCGGGCTCGCTCCGCATGAGGTTGAAGATGCCTGCCGCCTCGGTGCCGTAGTGCCGGAGCATGTGTTCCACGGTGGCGACGTCGAGCCCCGAGTCCAGCCCGAGCGCGCGGATGGTACCGAGACTGGCCGACTCGCCACCCGGCAGCGGTTCGAGATCGGTGCCGGCCGCGGCCGGCCAGGCCCCCCTGGCCTCGGTGTTGAGGCGCTTTACCACATGGTCCACCACCTGGGCTGCCATCAGCCGGTACGTCGTGAGCTTGCCGCCCGCAACCGTGACCATGCCGCCCGGGCCTTCGGAGACGACGTGCTCGCGGGACACCGACGAGGCCCCGACGGCGCCGTCCTCGATGAGCGGGCGCAGGCCGGCAAACGTGGCCACCACGTCCTCCTCATTCAGGTGGGCATTGGGGAAGCGGCTGTTGGCCGAGCGCAGAAGGTACCGCACGTCCTCGGATGATGCGCGCACCTCGTCGGGCGACTCGGCGGTGTCGGTATCGGTGGTGCCGATGTACGACCAGGCGCCCCACGGGAGCACGAACATCACCCGTCCGTCGAGGGGACTCGTGAAGGTGATCGCCTCGTGGTTGCCGATCCGCTCCCGTGGCACCACGGCGTGGGTACCCTTCGTAAGGCGCAGGAGGCGCGGTGCCTTCGGATCCTCCAGGCGGCGGATCTGGTCAGCCCAGGGACCGGTAGCGTTCACCACGATCGATGCCCTGAAGCTCGCTTCACGCCCGGTGCGGACATCGCGCACGGTGACGCCGGTGATGCGGCCCGCGTCCCGGGTCAGGCCGGTTACCATGGTGTAGGTGAGGATGGTGGCGCCGTGTTCCTGCGCCGAGCGCGCCGTGGCGACGACGAGGCGGGCATCGTCGCACTGAGCATCGAAGTAGCGCGCCCCTCCGCGCAGCCCGGCGGCGCGCAGCCCCGGCTCCCGCGTCAGCAGCGCGCGCTTGCCCAGCATCTTGTGTGCGCTCACATTGCGGAAGAGCGACAGCAGATCGTACAGCCACATGCCGGCGGCAAGCTGCCAGCGGCGAAGCCGGTCGCCGTCATGCACCGGAAAGATGAACGGCAGCGGCCAGACCAGGTGCGGTGCAATGCGCCGCAGCACGGCACGCTCCCGCAGCGACTCGAACACGAGATGCAACTCGCCATGCTCGAGGTAGCGGATGCCGCCGTGCACCAGGCGGCTGGAGCGGCTGCTCGTGCCGAAAGCCAGGTCGTTCTGTTCAACCAGCACCGTGCGCATGCCCCGCATCGCGGCGTCACGCGCGACACCGGCACCAACGATGCCACCACCGATGACCAGGAGATCCACGGCTCGACTCGCTGTCTCCTTCAGTGACGCCGGCCGATCTTCCACGTGCCTCCTCACCCTCCTCTCCCGCCTTCGCGGCCCAGCACCTGGTTTGCCTGGCAGGCCGACCGGATCTTCCCGGGAAGCCGTGTCCTCGACCTCGCTTGTGGCACCGGCCGGCACGCCATCGCCGCGGCCCAGCTCGGCGCGGAGGTCGTTGCCGTCGACCGCGACCTCGACAGCCTCACGGCGGCGCGCGCGTTCGCCGGGAAGGCCGGCCTCCGGGTCGACTGGCGGGAGGCCGATCTCGAGGAGGGGTGGCCCGACTGGGGCACCTTCGATGTGGTGCTGCTCTTCAACTATCTTGATCGCCCGCGGTTTCCGCGCGTGCTCGACGCGGTTCGCCCGGGTGGGTTGCTCATCGCCGAGAGCTTCCTCACGACCCAGCGTGAGCAGGGCTGGGGCCCGACCGCCGACGCGCACCTGCTGCTTCCCGGTGAACTCGCCCGCCTCGTGGCGCCGTTCGAGATCATCCACGGGCGCGAGGTCGCCGAACCCGTTGACACCGAGCGCTGGCGTCACGTGGCGAGTATCTGCGCGCGCAATCCCGCTCGATGAAGTCTAACGAGGACCCATCCCCATGTCCCTCCCCATGACCGGACGTCGCGTCGCGATCGTCGCCGGCACTCGCACGCCCTTCGCCCGGAGCGGCACCATCCTCCGCGATGCACCGGGTGTCGTGCTGGCCCGGCATGCGGCGCGTGAGCTGCTCTACCGGACCGAACTCGATGGATCACTCGTCGACGAGGTCGTCATGGGTCAGGTGGTGCCGTCGGTCCTCACGCCCAACGTGGCGCGCGAGGTGAGCCTGCTGCCGCAGTTTCCCCGCACCATTCCGGCCTACACGCTGAACCGTGCCTGCGCGTCGGCAGCGCAGGCCATCACCAACGCCGCCGACCAGATCAGGCTCGGGCACGCCGACGTGATCCTCGCGGGTGGCGTGGAGTCGCTCTCCGACATCCCGGTGCTGCATTCCCGCCGGTTCAGCCGGCTCCTGGTCGATGCCAGCAAGGCGAAGACGCTCGGGCAACGGCTGGGCATCTTCGCGCAGGTCCGTCCGCGTGACCTGGTCCCGGTGACGCCGGCCATCGCGGAACCCTCGACCGGCGAATCGATGGGGCAATCGGCCGAGAAGATGGCCAAGGAGAACGGGATTGCCCGGGAGGCGCAGGACCGCCTCGCCTTGCAGAGCCATGTGCGCGCCGCCGCGGGCACTGCCGATCGCCGCCTCACCGCGGAGATCGCGCCCTGGTTTGGGGGCAAGGCCGGCGACGAGGTGGTGACGAGCGACAATGGCATCCGCAGCGACACGTCACTCGAACAGCTGGCGAAGCTGCGCCCGGTGTTCGATCGCGCCTATGGCACCGTCACCGCCGGGAACAGCTCTCCCCTCACCGACGGGGCCGCGGTGGTGCTGCTCATGTCCGAGGAGCGGGCGCGCAGCCTCGGCTACGAGCCGCTGGCGTTCCTCCGCAGTTACTCGGTTGCCGCGGTGGACCCGGGCTGGCAGTTGCTCATGGGCCCGGCGTACGCGGTGCCGAAGGCGCTCGAGCGCGCCGGCATCTCCTGGGGCGACCTGGGCCTGGTGGAGATTCACGAGGCCTTCGCGGCGCAGGTGCTCTCGAACGCGCAGGCGTGGGGGTCGAGCCTCTGGGCGGAGCGGCTGGGGCTGCCCGGCCCGGTAGGCGACGTGGACTGGGATCGCACCAACGTGATGGGGGGATCCATTGCGATCGGCCATCCCTTCGGTGCCACGGGCGCCCGCATCGTCACGACGCTCGCAAATGAAATGCGCCGGCGGGACGTGCAATTCGGGCTGATCTCCATCTGCGCGCAGGGCGGCATGGGCAGCGCGCTGGTCCTGGAGAGGACATGACCATGACCACCTTCAAGGTCGACATCGAGTCCGGCATCGCCGTCGTGACGCTCGACGTGCCCGGCGCGCCGGTGAACACCCTGTCCACCGCCGTGGCGCAGGAGTTCGACGGACTCCTCACCCGCATGGAGGGTGATCCCCTGGTGCGCGCCGTAGTACTCATCTCGGGAAAGCCCGACACCTTCATCGCCGGCGCCGACATCGAGGAGTTCACCCGGCTGCGCACCGCGGAGGAAGCCACCACCCTGAGCCGGCGGGCGCAGGAGTTGATGAACCGCGTGGCCGCGAGCCGGAAGCCGGTTGTCGCGGCGATCCACGGAAGCTGCCTCGGTGGCGGGCTCGAGCTGGCGCTCGCGTGCCACTGGCGCGTGGCCACGGACCATCCGAAGACCCAGCTCGGCTTGCCCGAGGTCCAGCTCGGCATCATCCCCGGCGCCGGTGGCTGCAACCGCCTGCCGCGGCTGATCGGGGCGCGCGCCGCGCTCGACATCATCCTCGCCGGCAAGAGCGAACGCGCCGGCAAGGCGCGTAAGCTGGGCCTGGCCGATGAGCTGGTCCACCCCGCCATCCTGCTCGACGTGGCGGTGCGCGCGGCCACGCGGCTGGCCGCTGACGGCCCGCCGGTCCGGAAGCCGAAGCGCGACCTGGCCGGCATGCTGCTCGACGGCACCGCACCGGGCCGCGCTCTGGTGTACCGGATGGCGCGGAAGCAGGTGCTGTCCAGGACCGGGGGGCACTATCCGGCACCACTCGCGGCCCTTGAGGCCGTCCGCGTGAGCCTCTCGCGTGGCATGGAAGCGGGACTCGCGTACGAGGCGCTGCGGTTCGGCGAGCTCGCGATCACTGACGTCTCCCGCAACCTGGTGAGCATCTTCTTCGCCACTACTGCGCTCAAGAAGGACGACGGTATTCCGCCCGGCGCGGCGGGCAAGCTCGCCCCCGTGGGCAGGATCGGGGTCGTCGGCGCCGGCTTCATGGGCGCCGGGATCGCTGGAACCGCGGCGCTCAACGCCGAGGTCGAGGTGCGCATGCGCGACGCCGACCTGCCGCGCGTGGGCAAGGGGCTCAGGGCCGCCACCGGGATCCTGGATGAGCGACTGAAGCGGAAGCGCCTGAGCCGCCCCGACTACCAGCGGCTCGCGGCGCTCATTTCCGGCGCAGACGATGACACCGGGTTTCGCGGCGCGAACCTGGTCATCGAGGCGGTGTTCGAAGACCTCGAGGTCAAGCGGGGCGTGGTGAAGGCGCTGGAGCAGGTGCTGGGCAACGATGCGATCATCGCGACGAACACCTCGACGATCCCCATCGCCGACATCGCCGCCGGCGCGGCGCGACCCGACCGGGTGCTCGGTATGCACTTCTTCTCGCCGGTGGAAAAGATGCCGCTGCTCGAGGTCATTCCGCATGCGGGCACGTCGGCGCGCGCCGTGGCCACGGCCGTGCGCTTCGGCCGCCGGATGGGCAAGACCGTGGTCGTGGTGGGCGACCTGCCCGGCTTCTGGGTCAACCGGATCCTGACGCCATACCTCAATGAAGCCGGCATCCTGCTGACGGAAGGCGCGCCGATGGAGGCCCTCGACCGGGTGATGACGCGTTTCGGGTTTCCGGTCGGTCCGGTGACGCTGCTCGACGAGGTGGGGCTCGACGTGGCGCAGAAGGCCGCCGCCGTCATGCACGGGGCCTTCGGAGCGCGCCTGGCACCGTCCGACTTCGTCGGCGCGATGACGGCCGATGGGAGGCTGGGCCGCAAGAACGGCCGCGGTTTCTATCGCTACGAGGCCGGGAAGAGGCGCGGGCCGGACGACTCCGTGTACCGATTGGCGGGAGTCACCAAGGCGCCAAACGTCGACGAGCGCTGGGTGGAGCGCCGCCTGGTGTACTCAATGCTGAACGAGGCGGCGCTCGCGGTAGCCGACGGCGTCATTCGCTCGCCCCGCGATGGCGACATCGGCGCGATCTTCGGCATTGGCTTTCCGCCGTTCAGGGGTGGTCCCCTGCGCATGATTGATTCGCTGGGTGCAGCGCAGGTGGTGCGCACGCTGCGCGAGCTGGGCGACGCCCACGGCGCGCGCTTCGATCCTGCGCCCAGCCTGATCGAGATGGCTGAGCGCGGGGGACGCTACTACCCGGAAACCTGACGCAGGATCAGGAGAGCTTGTCGCCGTCGGGCGGCGGCGGGGCTTCGTTGGTCGGACGAGAAGCGGCCCACGTTTCCCAGGTGAGGTGGCAGCGGTCCTGGAAGTACTCTGCGGGATGCCCCGCGCGGTTGAGCAGCGCGTGCAGCATTTCGTGACGCACGACCATTTCGTGCTCCACATAGTTGCCCGCGATCACGATGCGCACGTCGTCGCCCGTCTGGATGCGGATGCCGACCTTCTCCCCCTCGTCGGTGGGGAAGGTGGAGACACCGGGCACCACGTACCACTTGATCCGTCCGAGGTCGCCCCTGATCTGGGAGCAGCCTTCGGTGCTCGCCCACCAGACCTGATAGGTGGCAGGAGGCACAAAAGCCTCCGCACCATCGGGCAAGGAACTCGAAGGTTCCGTGGTGCACCCTAGCAGCGGGATGAGCAGCGCGGGAAGAAGGGCTCGGCCGATCGGCCGACGCCGGAGTAACGATTCCGGTTCCCGTGAGGACCGGTTTCCTGCTGGCGTGGAACGCATTGCGTCCTCCACGCCCGATAATTTCCACCTTCGGCACCGAGCTATCTCTTGCGCAGGGGGCGCTTGAGACCTCTAGTTTTGCGGCCCCGGATCGCTCCGGGTGTGCTCTTATCGGGCGGTCAAGTGAGTTGACCCTATCACCGTCAAGTTTGACGGCACTTCGAACCTATTGCTTGCGACAGAGCGGGTCAACGACCTGAAATGTTGTTAGGCTAAATTCTTGTTGAATAGACGCTTAAGCGATATCATCGACTGATTTCTTTACAGATAATTCTGCGTCTAGCAGTATTACATGTCGACCGGACGCAACAGGAAACCGGCATTCTCCGACCTCATCCGTGGACACTATTTCGCCTCGAGGGTTTTCCAGTGCCTCGCATCTTCTTCTGGCTGCTCGCTTTCACGTCCATTTCGGCTGGTCAACTGCGGGCGCAAACCATTCCAGTCGAAGATCCTGTGCTCCGGCGACTCTGGTCGCTGGGCATCGACAGCAGCCACGTCTATGAACTCGCGCAACCGCTGCTCGACTCGATCGGTCCCCGTCTCACCGGCTCTCCTTCGATCGGCTCCGGCAACGAGTGGCTGGTCGCGCGCTACCGGGAATGGGGAATCAGCGCGAAGAACGAGCAGTACGGCACTTGGCGCGCCTGGCGGCGCGGGATCACGCACTTCGACCTGCTCTCCCCCCGGGTCCGCTCGCTCGAGGCGATCATGCTCGCCTGGAGCGCGCCCACGAAGGGACGGGTCGAAGGAAAGGTGATCGTCCTCCCCGATGTCGCCGACAGCTCGGCGTTCAAGGCCTGGCTGCCCGCGGCCAAGGGCAACTTCGTGCTCATCTCGTATCCCCAGCCGACCTGCCGGCCCGATTCCAGCTTCAAACAGAACGCCCTGCCGGCGACGTGGGACAGCCTGCAGGCCAGCCGCAAGCGCGGGCGCGAGGAATGGGCGGCGCGGGTCCAGCGCACCGGCATCGCGGGTCCTGATCTCGCCACGGTGCTGGCCGACGCGGGCGCGCTGGGGGTCGTCACGTCGCTGTGGTCGCAGGGCTGGGGAGTCGACAGGATATTCGGCACGCGGGCGACGAAGGCGCCGGTGGTGGACGTGAGCTGCGAGGATTACGGGCTCCTCTTCCGGCTGGCCGAGCGGAAGCAGTCGCCGGTTGCACGGCTCGAGGCCCAGTCGGAGGCCCTGGGCGAGCAGCCGGTGTTCAACACGATCGCGGAGATTCGCGGCGCGGAGAAGCCCGATGAGTACGTCATGCTCTCGGCTCACTTCGACAGCTGGGACGGCGCCTCGGGTGCCACGGACAACGGCACCGGCACGATCACGATGTTGGAGGCAGCGCGCCTGTTGAGCCTGGCGTACCCGAAGCCGAAGCGCACGATCATCATCGGGCACTGGAGCGGCGAGGAGCAGGGGCTCAATGGATCGCGTGCCTGGGCCGCCGATCACCCGGAGGTGGTGCAGAAGCTCCAGGCGCTGTTCAACCAGGACAATGGCACAGGGCGCATCCAGACGATCGGCACGCAGGGACTGCTCGGGGCCGGGCCGGCCTTCGCCGGATGGTTTGCGCGCCTTCCCTCCGAGCTCACGGCCGATATCAAGCTGCAGATTCCCGGCGTGCCGGGAAGCGGCGGCACCGACAATGCCAGCTTCATCTGCTACGGGGCGCCGGCATTCAGCCTCGGCTCGCTGCCCTGGGAGTACTTCACGTATACCTGGCACACGAACCGCGACACCTTCGACAAGATCGTGTTCGAGGAAGTGAAGCAGAACGCGACGCTCGTCGCCATGCTGACGTACCTGGCATCGGAGGACCCGGTCTTCATGTCGCGTGACCGTCGGGTGATGCCCATCGACCCGGCTTCCGGCACGTCCCGCCCGTGGCCCGAATGCACGAAGTCGGCGCGGGCCAGTTCGGAGAGCCAGCGCTAGGCGTGCCCACCCGTCCGAGGATAGGCAACCCGGCGACCGCCCCTTAGCTTGGGGGCGGTCGCCGGATCCCCCAGCAAGGATGCTGATCGCATGATGCGCAACGCGCTGCTCTGGCTGTCGGAACAGCAGCAGGTCTTCAACTTCGTGCGCCGCAACGGGCTGGCGAAGCAGTTCGCGTCGCGGTTCGTGGCCGGCGAAACGATTCCCGAGGCCGTGGCGGCCGCCACCGCGCTCCAGGCCAAGGGCATCACCGCCTCGCTGGACCTCCTGGGCGAGAGCGTCACGCAGGCGACCGAAGCCGAGGCCGCGGGCGCGCAGTACGTGCAGATGGTTGAGGCGATGGCGGCGGCCCACGACCAGGTGAACGTGTCGGTCAAGCTGACGCAAATGGGCTTCGACATCGACGAGGACCTGTGCCTGCGCAACATGACGCGCATCCTGGAGCGGGCTGCACAGCACGACGGCTTCGTGCGGATCGACATGGAAGGCTCCGACTACACGCAGCGGACCCTCGATTTCTTCGCCACCCGCCTCTTCCCGCGGTTCGGCAGCCACTGCGGCGTGGTGATCCAGTCGTGTCTGAGGCGCTCGGATGCGGACATCCAGCGCCTCATTGCCATGCAGGCGCGAGTGCGGCTCTGCAAGGGCGCATACCTCGAGCCGGCGGACGTGGCGTTTCCGGAGAAGTCGGAGGTGGACAGGGCCTATGTGCGGCTGGCGGAGCAGCTCCTCGAGCACGGCAACTACCCGGGCCTCGCCACCCATGACGAGGCCATCCTGGGCCACGTGCGGAAGTTCGCGCAGCGGAACGGCATCGGCGCCGAGCGCTTCGAGTTCCAGATGCTGTACGGCGTGCGTCGTGACCTGCAGGAGCAGCTGGTGCAGAGCGGGCACCGGATGCGGGTCTACATCCCGTTCGGCACGCAGTGGTACCCGTATCTCATGCGCCGCCTCGCGGAGCGCCCCGCCAACATCGCGTTCATCCTCGGAAACGTCGTGAAGGAGTCCGTACCGGGCCTGTGAGCGAGTTCACGCTGGGTGGCTACATGGCGAAGCACGAGCGGGCCGCGGCATTCGAGGGCGCCGATGGACAGCCGTACTCGGTGGCCATCTACGTGGATGACGAGCCGGACGAGCGGGGCCGGTATGGTGCCTCGCTGCTCTTCGTGCGGTGGGCGCCATCGGGCGACCGGCCGGTGGGCCACGTCGAGACGGCGGTCCTTACGCACGGCGCCACGCCAGGCGAGGCGAATGACCGCCTGGAGGCCTGGTCGCTTTTCGACGTGAAGGCGGCCCTCGACGAAGCGATCGCCGCCGCGCCCAAGTCCTGGTGACCCGGCGGCGCGGCACCGTTCTCGGACGGGATGGCGCTGCCTTCCGGGTTCTGGCAGGCACCGACGAACTGCGTGCGGTGCTGCGCGGGCGCATGAAGCAGCAAGGCCTCAAGGTGGTCGCGGGAGATATCGTGTCGCTCGAGCCCGAGGCGGGCGGCGAACTCTGGGGCATCGTCGAGGTCGAGGCGCGGCACTCCGTGCTGGAACGCCGCATCCCCGGGGGCCGGGGCACCCGGGCGATCGTGGCCAACGTCGACCGCATCTTCGTGGTCACGGCGTCGCGCGAGCCGGCACCGGTTCCTTCCGTCATCGATCGCCTGCTGGTCCTCGCCGAAGCGAACGACGTCACGCCGGCCCTCATCGTCAACAAGATCGACCTCGATCCGGGCACCGCTCTCGTCGCGCGCTACCTCGCCGCCGGATACCAGGTGCTTCCCGTCAGCACGAAGCTGGGACAGGGCCTCGAGGCGATCCGGGGCTGGCTGCCGGATCACTCATCCGTCTTCACCGGCCCGAGCGGGGCGGGGAAGTCGAGCCTGCTGAACGCGCTCGAGCCCGGCATCGCGCTGCGCACCGCCGCCGTGAGCGAGAAGATCGGGCGCGGGATGCACACCACGGTGAGCGCCGTCATGATTCCGCTGTCGGGCGGCGGGTGGCTCGTGGACACACCCGGCTTCAGCGAAGTCGGCCTGTGGGGACTCGAGGCGCGCGGGCTCGCGGAGTGCTTCCCCGAAATGCGCTCGAGGCTCGGCACGTGCCGCTTTCAGGATTGCCGCCACGTCAGTGAACCCGGCTGCGCCATTCGCGCTGCGGTGACAGAGGGCGCGATCCATCCGGACCGCTATGCCAGCTATCTCCTGCTGCTGGAGGAGACCGAGGAAGAGCCACGGGACTGGGAGTAAGGCCCGTAACGGCCCCGGCGGCTGATCCGGTCACGGCGGTACGCGGATTGCCCTGCAGAGCCCATCATGCCCTTCACTGTGGCCGGACCGCCTCACAGAGGTCAATCCTGACTCCGCGCGCGCTCCTGCTGGTGGAACAGCGCCACTGGCTCGCTGCCGCATGCCTGCCACCGTTGCTGCGCGAAGCGGGGATGCGGGTGGATGTCATCTGCCGTCCCGGGTGCCTCGTCACGAAGTCGCGCTTCGTTGACCGGCGGTTGATCGTCGACGGACCGGCGGACGCATATTTCGACGCAGTAGGCGAATTCCTCGCCGCCCATCGCCATCAATACGTCTGGGTCGTTCCGGTCACCGACACTGATGTCCGCGGACTGGCCCACCGCATCGACGAGCTGTGGGCGTCGCTCGTGTTTCCCGCACGCCGGACGCGCGAGGTCATCGAGGCCGTACTCGAGAAGCCCGCGATGGACCGGCTTCTGCGGCGCGCGGGCGTGGCCTTGCCCGAATCAGCAGCAATCGCGACTGCCTGGGAACTCATCGATTTTGGCGATGCGGTCGGGTGGCCGGTGATGCTCAAGCCGGTGGACGGCGTCGGGGGCGGCGGCGTCACGCGCGTGCGGGGTGCGGAACAGGCGGTGGCCGCGATGGCGGCGCTGGGTTCGTCGTATCCCGCGCTGATGGTGCAGGCGTTCGTTCCCGGTCCGGTTGCTTCATGCCAGGTCGTGTACGACCATGGTGAGCCCCTGGCGTGGGCGACCTCCTTCAAGACCCGCACCTGGCCTGGGCCGTACGGGCCCTCCTCCGCGGTCACCTTCGCGCCCATGCCGGGAGTCGCCGAGCAGTTGCCGCTGATCGGCCATGCGCTGGGATTCCACGGCGCCCTGACGCTCGACATGATCGTGGACGAGCGAACGGGACAGCCGGTGGTGATCGAGGTGAACGCGAGACCGGCGGGGATCATGGACCGCGGACGGCGGGCAGGGGTCGACTTCGCCGGGGCGCTGCGGCAGCTACTGCTCGGCGCCCGTGGGAGCACGCACACCAGGGGCACGCGCCGGTCGTTCACTGCCGGCCTCTACCCGCAGGACCTGGTGCGCTGCGTCGAGGAGAGGGAACTCGCGCCATTGCGCGACTGGTTCGGTGCGGCCACGCTCGCGGACCTGCCATGGAGCGACCCGCGCGTCTTCCTCTCGAACACCCGCTTCCTGCTCTCGCACCTGGTGCGCCGGGCCTAGCGCCTGCGGGTCCAGCGGTTGGCGTCCCTGCCCTCCACCTTCACCATCATCCGGTCGAAGGACTCCTGCAGGTCGATCCCCTCGCGGTTGGCCATGCAGATGAGCACGAACATGATGTCCGCCATTTCCATGGCCATGTCCCCGTCCGCCTCGTTCTTCTTCTTCGTCTTCTGCCCGAAGCGGTGGTTCACCTCCCGCGCCAGCTCACCCACCTCTTCCGAGAGCCGGGTCATGTTGGTCAGGGGATCGAAGTAGCCTTCCTCGTACTGCGAGATCCAGGCATCGACCCGCGCCTGCGCTTCAGCGAATGACACGGAGGTTCCTCGCCGCTTCAGGTCTGCACGCCATCACGTCCTAGTTCTCCGGCCAGCTGTCGGTCCACGCGTTGGTGACGAGCGTGAGGTGGCCATAGCGGGAGAGGGCGGCGGCAACGTTGCACGAGTTGTAGTGCAGGTTGATCGCGTCTCCAGCGTTCTCGCCGCTGTTGCTCTCCGCGAACGACGACCCCAGCTTGACGTCGAGCCCCGACACCATGGCCCCATCCACCGCGGGCTGCCCCGTCACCACCAGCCGCTGCCCGACCAGAATGACTCCCGCCCAGGTGAATCCGGTAGTGATGGTGAGGTCGCCGGTAACCACGATCAGCCCGTGTCCCGATTGGCCCCCGGTCAGTGACACGCTGCCATCGACCCGAATCACCGGCCAGACCGACGCGCTGTATGCAGGCCATCCGGTCACGCCGGTCAGCGTGTAGTCGGGCTGCAGGACGCTGGTGTTAATGATGGCATTCCAGTCGATGTGCACGTCGGGGTGCGCAGTCGCCGGAAGACTGCCCGCACCGCCAAGCGTCTTGGTGAATGGCACCGGGTTGGGTGGCGCGCTGAAGCCCATGGGGAATGTCGCCGGGGGGGCCACGAGCTGATCGGGCACCGCAATCCCCGCCACCGCCGGGCCCGGCGTCGCACAATTGTCGTTGCCATCCAGCGTGCCCGTATTGCTCTGCGAGCGCAGGCCGGAGATCGCGGTCCAGGCGGCATCCACGTCCATCGACATTCCCTGCCAGGTCGCGAACTGCGCCACGGTGCGCTGCGCCGGTGGCGTGTTGGCGCTGTATCGCGGCGCACTGTGGCTGACGCCGCGTGAGCGGATGACGTACAGGCCGGGCGTGCCTCCGTTCGGTGGCCGGATCTGGAATAACGCCACGAAGGCGGTATCGCGGGCTCCGATTGGAATCGCCATGCTGTCGTCGGGGACCGGTTGAGTGTCCAGCAGGGCTACGTATCGCTCGAGTCCCGACTCCGCCACGGCAAATGCGTCCACCTGGGCCTGCTGGTCGCCCACGATGCGGCGCTCCTCCGATACCCGGCTGAATCCGGCGGTGACGGCCAGCGCCAGGAGCGCCATCATGAGGATCACGAGCGGCAGCGACACGCCGCGGCGATCCCCTGCCAGCGCGCCCTCAGTCATGGCGGTTCTTGAAGAAGATCGACGTGGTGAGTCCGATGCGCTTCGGGGCGGTGCTTCCCAGTGGCGCCGTCTCGCTCAGCCCATCGAGGTGAATCTCGATGCCGCGCGTCAGTGTCCGGGGCGATGGCACGGCGTCCTGGGCCAGCGTCGAGCCGGTGACATAGAACCGGAACCGCGCGGTGCTGTCGAACGGAGCGGCCAGTTCCTCGCTGATCGGCGTACCGCTCAGCACCTCACGCCAGAGGGCGGTGGCTCCGGGCAGCGCCACCGACGGCGCGAAGCGGTACCGCACCTGCTGCAGGAGCAGCACGTTCATACCCACGGTCGGCACCAGGCTCGCGTACGGTGCCGCGGTGCCCATGGACGGCGCGCCGAGTTGTACCACACGCCCGGCGGTTCCCCCGCCGGCCGACGCCGGCAGCGTCGCGATCCCGGCGGCGTTGCAGACCGCGGGGCCAACCGTGCTCACGGTGGTGCTCGTGGTGCGATAGCGGTACGTGCCGCTCGCCTCGTCGCGCCACGCGAATCCCGCGAATCCCGCCACGCTCGCAGCCCACAGGGTATTGTCGACCGGGAGCAGCGATGCGGTCAGCGGGACGGTGGTGTTGCAGGCGACCCCGATCGCGAAAGGCACTCGCAGCGTGATACTCGTGCTGCTCATGGCCGCCGCCGGATCGAGCACGCCCTCGGCCTCCGCGATCCGGAAGTCCGCCAGCACGCGATTGAGCGACCCGCGCGAGACTGCCCGTGCCACCCGCCAGGCCTCGTTGGTTCCCGCCGAGCGATTCTGTGCCAGGATGATCTGGATCAGCGCGGCGCCCACGATGGCCGTCACCGTCATGGCCACCAGCAGTTCGACGAGGGTGAGGCCCGCGCGATCCTGCCCACGCGCCGGCCTCATGGCGTATTGAATGGATTCGTGAACGACGGGTTGACCCGGTACAGCGTGACCGTGTCTGGTGCGACCAGGAAGCTGTCGCGTGGCGCCACGATCACGCGCACTCGCCGCAGGCTCGGCAG
>JAGGAG010000176.1 GCA_017889745.1 Gemmatimonadota bacterium
CTCAGCCCGTGGCGCGCGAGCGCTGCCTGTCGCTTTCACGCCGCACCTCGACGCCCTCCCGCTCCAGGCGCTCCGCCTGCCAATCCTCAAGCCGGATCGTCAGTTCCTCGGTGCCATCCTGGGAACTGCGGCCCAGGACCTCCCCGACCCGGTACATCTCGGCAAGCCTCGCGCCATCGGCGGCCGGCACCCGGACCGTGATGACCGGGCGCTCCTTCCGGGCCAGGGCGCGGAGCGCCTTCTTGAGCGCGGCCAGACCGTCGGTGCGCATGGTGGTCGCCAGCACGGCGTCAGGGTGCACCTCACGCGCGCGGGCCGCCAGCCCCACCGCGTCCACCAGCAGGTCGATCTTGTTGAAGACCGGGATCACCGGCTTCTCCGACAGGTCGAGCTCGTCGAGCACGTCCTCCACCACTCGCATCTGGTCTTCCCACCCCGGATGGCTGGCGTCGACCACGTGCAGCAGGACGTCCGCCTCGCGTGCCTCCTCCAGGGTGGCGCGGAAGCTCGCGACGAGCTGATGCGGCAGCTTCCGGATGAAGCCGACGGTGTCGGTGACCCTGGCCCGGTAACCCTCGCCGATATCCACGACGCGTGTCAGGGTGTCGAGCGTGGCGAAGAGGCGGTCCTCGACGACGATGTCATGCTCTCCGCTCAGCGCGCGCAGCAGGCTGGACTTGCCCGCGTTGGTGTACCCCACCAGGGCCACATCCAGCATCGACTCGCGGCCATCCCGTACCGTCGCCCGGTGGCGCTCCACCCCGCGCAGCTTCTCGCGCAGCCCCTGGATCTTCTTCCGGATCATCCGGCGGTCGGTTTCCAGCTGGGTTTCGCCGGGACCGCGCAGGCCGATACCACCGCGGATTCGGGACAGGTGGGTCCACATCCGCGTGAGGCGCGGCAGCATGTACTCGAGCTGCGCCAGCTCCACCTGGAGCTTGGCTTCGTGACTGCGGGCTCGCGTGGAGAAGATGTCGAGGATGACCTCAGCCCGGTCCATCACGCGCACCTTGAGCTCGCGCTCCAGGTTGGCGCCCTGCGTGGGCGTCAGCTCCTCGTCGAAAATGACCAGGGTGGCGTTCCGTTCGGCACAGGCGAGTCGCACCTCCTCGACCTTGCCCTCGCCGATGAGGAAACCGGGGGTGGGAGACTGGATCTGCTGGGTGATACGGCCGACGACCTCGGCGCCGGCAGTGTCGACCAGCCGGGCGAGTTCATCGAGGTGCTCGTCCATCAGGGTTACATCCCGCGTGCCCTTGCGCGGAGCCGCCACCAGCAGCGCACGTTCAACGGGGTCGCGGACGTCGATCAGTGTGCGGATGTGTACTGGCCTCTCGTCGTGGGTGAAGGACCTGCCTGAATATAGGCGGGGCGGCCAAAAGTTAGCTGTCCTCGCCGCTCCCCCCCGGCTCCTTCGTCCCTTCCGCCCGGGCGCGCCACCAGGCCATCCGTTCCGCGATGCGCTTTTCGTGGCCCATGCCACCGGGCTCGTAGAACCTCGTGCCCCGGAGCTCGTCAGGGAGATACTCCTGCGCCATGAAGTGACTCGGGTCGTCGTGGGCATAGCGATACGCCTTGCCGTACCCGAGATCCTTCATCAGCGCCGTCGGCGCGTTGCGGAGGTGGAGCGGAACCGGCGCCGCCGGCGTCCGTCGCGCCGCCTCCAGCGCGGCGCCAAGCGCCGCCACCACGCTGTTGGACTTGGGCGCCGTGGCGAGGTACACCGTCATCTCGGCGAGTGGCAGCAGTCCCTCGGGGACACCGAGCATGTGCACGGCATCGCGCGCCGCCACCGCGATCATGAGCGCCTGCGGATCGGCGAGCCCGATGTCCTCGGCGGCCATCGCGATGGCCCGGCGGCAGAGCACCAGCGGATCCTCTCCACCCTCGATCATGCGCGCCATCCAGTAGAGCGCGCCCTGGGGGTCGCTGCCCCGCAGCGACTTGTGGTAGGCCGAAAGGATGTTGAAGTGACTCTCACCGGCCTTGTCATGGCGCGGCAGGCGTCGCTGGAAGGCGTCCTGCAGCACCGCGAGGGTGATCCGGCCGCGCACGCCCACCTGGGCGGACGCGGCCTCGAGCACGGTGAGGGCGCGGCGGGCGTCGCCATCCGACTCCTGCGCCAACCGCGACAGCACCTCGTCGTCGATCGCGAGCTCCATGGCGCCGAGCCCCAGCTCACGATCATCCCGCGCGCGCACCAGCAGGAGCTCGATGTCCTCGGGCGTCAGCGGGTTGAGCACGATCACCCGGGCGCGAGACAGCAGGGCGGCGTTGAGCTCGAAGCTCGGGTTCTCGGTGGTGGCACCGATGAGCGTCACGGTGCCGTCCTCGACGGCGGGCAGCAGGCTGTCCTGCTGCGCCTTGTTGAGCCGGTGGATCTCGTCGACGAACAGCACCGTGCCCGCACCGCCCGACGCCAGCCGCCCACGCGCGAGATCGAAGATCTCCCGCAGCCTGGGCACGCCTTCGCTGACGGCGCTGAAGGGCTCGAAGCTGCGGCCCGCGGCGCGGGCGATCAGGTGGCCAAGGGTGGTCTTCCCGGTACCGGGCGGCCCCCAGAGCACGAGCGAACCCGTCTCACCTCGCTCGATCGCGGTCCGCAGTGGAGCGTTCGCGGCGGTCACCAGCGGCTGGCCCACATACTCATCCAGGGTGCGTGGCCGCATCCGGGCTGCGAGCGGACGCGGGTCGCGCGCGGCAAGGAAGAGGTTCTCCGAGGGCTCGGGAGCGCGGCGCGGTGACACGGTCAGCTTCCCAGGTATCGCGTCAGCAGCCAGCTGGACCCGAGAAAGGCAACAGCGCCGCCGAAGAATGCCACCGGCGGCGCCCAGCCTCGCTTGGCCTGGAACTCGGGGATCAGGTTGCTGCCCGCCACATACAAGGTGACACCGGCCGAGACCGCGAGTCCATGGCGCTGCAGGCCGCTGGAGCCGGTCGTCACGAGTGCACCCAGCGCCGTCGCGGCCGCCGGCACCAGCGCCAGGCCGAGGGCGCGCGCCTTCGACTGGCCCGAGGCCAGCACCAGGCTCGCGACCGTGAGGCCTTCGGGCAGCTTGTGCAGGAAGACGGCGAGGAACAGCAGCGCGCCGAGCCCCGGCGACACCAGCAGGCCGCTGGCGATGGCGACGCCGTCGAAGAAGGTGTGCAGTGAGAGGCCGACCACCGCGGATGCCCCGGCGCCCGGCGAGACGTGATGGGTCTCCTCGCCGAAATGGAAATGCGGCGTCAGCACGTGTTGCGCGAGATGGACGGCGAGGAACCCGCCGAGGACCCAGGGAGCGGCGCCGGGACCCGACGCGAACGCCTCCGGCAGCATCCTGAGCATGACCACCGACACCATGAACCCGGCGCCGAAGGCAATTGCGTTCACGATGACGTGAGCGCCGCGGGTACTGCCCCGCACCACCGCCAGTGCACCCGCGAGGTTGGCGGCGCCCGCGGCGACCGCGAGGATGACGGGGGTCATACTTCCCTCGCGAGCGAGAGCAGCTGTTCGCGCGTATTGACGGTCGGATCCTCGAGCACACGATCCAGCAGCCGGTCGAGCACCATGCCCATCCCGGGTCCGGGTTCGAGGCCGATGGAGCGCAGGTCCCCACCGCTGATCGCCAGCGCATCCCGTGTCAGCGCGTCACCCCGCTGGCGAATGTGCTCGGCGACCAGCGCCCACGCCGGCCGCTGCCCGGTTCGCCAGCGGATCAGGGTGGCGTGGTCACCGGCGGCCGCGCCCGCGCGAGAAAGCCAGCGACGCACCGTCACCTCGTCGCTGCGGTCGGGCAGCGGCAGTGCCTCACCCAGGGCCACGGCGCGACCTATCTCCTGGTTCGAGGCCTTCAGCCGGCGCAGCACGGCCACCGGATCGCTGGTCAGGAGGCAGGTCAGCAGCACAGGGTCCCGCTCTCCCGGCTCGATCACCCCCGCGGCCTCGCTCGCCGGGCCGAGTTCCGGCATCCAGGCGGCGGCGACGCCCGATTCCCGCCACAGGCGCACCAGTTCATTGATGTCGCGCGCAGTGCGCAGGCTCTTGAACCATTCGTCGCGTACGCGCTCAGCGGAAAGCTGGGGAAGGCCATCGGTCGCTGCCCGGGCGGCTTCCCAGGTAGCGGGGTCGATGGTGAACCCGAGCCGCGCCGAGAAACGAAGGCCGCGGAGGATGCGCAGGTAGTCCTCACGGAAGCGCTGTGCCGGATTGCCCACGGCACGGACCACGCGCCGCGTCAAGTCGGCCGCCCCATTGAAGGGATCCCGCCATTCCTCGCGCAGCGGATGGTAGGCCAGCGCGTTGATGGTGAAGTCGCGCCGGGCCAGGTCGTCCTCGAGGGAGACGCCGTATTGCACCACCGCGTGCCGCCCATCGGTCGCGATGTCGCGGCGGAAGGTGGTCACCTCGTGCAACTGACGGCGCCGGTCGAGCACGCCGACGGTGCCGAAGCGGAGACCCACCGGGACGGTGCGCGGAAACAACCGCAGTACTTCTTCGGGTCGCGCTGAGGTGGCGATGTCGTAGTCCATGTGGGGATCGTCCAGGAGAGCGTCCCGCACGGCGCCGCCGACGCACCACGCCTCGAACCCGGCGCGCTCCAGCACCCGGACAATGTCCAGCACCTCGTCGGGAACCGCGATCTTGTTCATGCCGGCAGCCCGGACGCGTACGGCACGCCCGCAGAGAGGGCGATGGTGAGCTCCCAGCGGGCCTGCGACGGCGTTCGCGGACCGGCGGGCAGCACGCCCATCGCCAGGGTGCGGGCACCACCGCCATCGAACGCGTAGACCGGCGTCACCAGGCCGGTGGCACACCGGCTCGAGAGCACCACCGGCTTTCCTTCATCCAGCCACCGGCCGATGGCGGGTACGGCGCCGGGCGGCAGGTTCCCGCTGCCGAAGGCCTCAATCACGACCCCGTCACAGTCGCCTCGCGCGGCGTCGAGCAGTTGGCCCTGGTCGCCCACCACCATCGGGACGAGCGCCACGCGCGCCG
>JAGGAG010000065.1 GCA_017889745.1 Gemmatimonadota bacterium
TCATGTCGTCCATCTATTCCTCCACCACCGTCGGCGGCGTCTACTACTCGAACAGCACGTCCCAGAGCCAGGGCGGATTCGGCGCCACGGCGGGGCTCGGGTACGACCTGAAGATCGGGCGGAACATCTACCTGGTGCCCGAAGTCGACTGGTACCTGCAGGCAGTCGGTTCGCAGACCAGCATCATTTTCGGGGATACCCCGGGCACGAACAACATCATCACCCTGTCGCTCGGGCTGACCTGGCACTGAGCCCGCGCCGTGCGGCACGCTCAGAGCAGCGTGCCGTGCAGGACCACCAGGGCGACGGTGAAGTAGATCATCAGCCCGGTCACGTCCACCAGCGTGGCCACGAACGGTGCCGATGCGCTCGCGGGATCGAACCCGAGGCGCTTGAGCGCGAACGGCAGCATCGAGCCCGCCAGGGAACCGAAGGTCACCACGCCCACCAGCGCGAAACCCACGGTCAGCGCCACCAGGGGCCAGTGCGGTCCGTAGTTGTAGAGGTGCAGCGACTGCCACAGCGCAATGCGCGCGACGCCGATGACGCCGAGGATGGCGCCGAGCACCAGGCCCGAGGGCAGTTCGCGCAGCGCCACCCGCCACCAGTCGCGCACCGCGACCTCCCGGATTGCCAGCGCCCGGATGATGAGCGAGGTGGCCTGGCTCCCGGAATTGCCCCCCGAACTCATGATGAGCGGAATGAAGAGCGTCAGCACCACCGCCCGCGCCAGCTCCCCTTCGAAGTGCTGCATCGCGGTTGCCGTGAGCATCTCGCTCAGGAAGAGCACGCAGAGCCAGCCCGCCCGCTTCCGGATCATCGCGCCGAAGCTCATCTCGGTGTACGGCTCGTCGAACGCCGCCACACCGCCGAATTTCTGCACGTCTTCTGTGCCCTCCCGCACCAGCGCGTCGAGCACGTCGTCGACCGTCACGATGCCGAGGACCTTCCGGTCGCGGTCCACCACCGGCGCCGCGAGCAGGTTGTACTTGCTGATGAGGCGGGCCACGTCCTCCCGGTCGGTGTGGGGCCGCACGCTGAGCACGGTGCGCGTCGTGCCCACGTTCCCCATCGGCGTCGCGGGATCGGCGACGAGGAGTTCCCTGAGCGACACGACGTGCGCCAGCGCCTGCGTGGCGGGGTCGGTCACGTAGATCGCGTACACCGTCTCCTTGTTGCGGCTCACCCGCTTGATCAGCTCCATGGTCTCTCCGGCGGTTGCCGTCGTGGCCACGGTCAGGAACTCCGTCGTCATCATGCCGCCTGCGGTGTCCGGCTCGTACTGCAGCAGCAGCGTGAGGCCGCGCCGCGTGTGCGGGTTGAGCAGCGGCAGCAGGCGCTCGCGGTCCTCGGGCTCGAGGTCGCGGAACAGGTCGGCCTGCTGGTCGGCCGACATGGCATCGATGAGGCGGCCCGCGTCGGGCAGGCCGAGCTTGCAGACGATCCCGGCCCGGTCGTACTCGAGCTCGGGCGCGTCGAGCACGCTCACCGCCACGTCGAATGGGAGCGCCGCGAGCACCTTGGAGGCGGGCTCGGGCGGCAGCCGGCGCAGCGCATCGGCGATGTCGGCGGGTGGCAGCGCACCTACGACGTCCGCGAACTCGTCCGGGTCGGCCGAGAGCAGGTACAGGAGTTCGGGTGTGGTTTCCGGCACCGGCGCCGTGGGCAGGGTCATCGGAACTCCTGGCGGTGGACGCGAAGAAGTATAGAAGGGCGTCATTATGTTCATTCCATGACCCGGCCCCCGCTGCCTCCCGACTTCGTTGCCCGGCTTGCGCGCGAACATGCCGCGTGCGCGGTGCCGGTCGGCATCGGGGCGCAGGCCGAGGAGTTCGCGCGCGGCACCCTGGGCATCCTCTTCGCCCACCATGCCACCTCGCCCTGGCGCGACGAGGGGGCACTGGCCGCGGCTGTCGACGGGCTGCGGGCTCAGCTCGCCGGCCTGCTCGAGGTCGTAGTGCCGCGGTTCGGCGCCATCGCCGACCCCGGCGCCGAGGTGGATCGCTTCATGGCGCAGCTGCCGGCCATTCATCATGCGCTCGACCTCGACGCCGACGCGCACGACCAGGGCGATCCCGCCGCCACCTGCCGCGACGAGGTCATCCTCGCCTATCCCGGTTTCCGCGCGGTGGCGCTCCATCGCATCGCCCACGCGCTGCACGAGCTCGGCGTGCCGCTGGTGCCGCGGCTCATCGGCGAGCTGGCACATCGCGAAACGGGCATCGACATTCATCCGGGGGCAAGCATCGGCGCCGCGTTCAGCATCGACCATGGCACCGGCGTCGTCGTGGGCGAGACGGCGGTCATCGGCGATCGCGTCAAGCTCTACCAGGGCGTGACCCTCGGCGCTGCCAGCGTGCGGAAGGACCTGGCCAACACCAAGCGCCACCCCACGGTGGGCGATGACGTCGTGATCTACGCCAACGCCACGATCCTGGGCGGCGACACCGTCATCGGCGCGGGGAGCATCATCGGCGGCAACGTCTGGCTCACCCGCAGCGTGCCGCCCGGCTCGGTGGTGAGCCACGAGGCCACGGTCGGCCGCCTCCGCGGCGCCGAGCGGAGCGACGACCTGCTGGAATTCCACATCTAGGAAGGACGGTCGAGGACCGCATGCGTGCCAGCAACATTCTGGAGACGATCGGTAGCACGCCGCACGTGAGGCTCAACCGCCTCTTCCCGCACCGGGTGGAGGTGTGGATGAAGCTCGAGCGGGCCAACCCGGGCGGCAGCATCAAGGACCGGATCGGGCTCGCCATGATCGAGGACGCCGAGCAGCGTGGTGTGCTTGGCGGGAACAGCGTCATCATCGAACCTACGTCGGGCAACACCGGCATCGGCCTGGCCATGGTGGCGGCCGTGAAGGGCTACCAGCTTGTGCTCGTCATGCCCGAGTCGATGTCGATCGAGCGCCGGCGGATCCTGGCGGCCTATGGCGCCACGCTGGTGCTGACTCCCCGGGAGAAAGGCATGAAGGGCGCCATCGAGCGGGCCCAGGAACTCGCTGCGCAGACACCCGGCGCGTGGATTCCGCAGCAGTTCGAGAACCCCGCCAACATCGAGGTGCACCGGCGCACCACGGCCGCGGAGATCTTCGGGGACTTCCCCGAGGGGATCGACGTGCTGATCACCGGCGTCGGCACCGGCGGGCATATCACCGGCGCCAGCGAGGTGCTCAAGCAGCAGTGGCCGACGTTGCGCACCTTCGCCGTGGAACCGGCGAAGAGCCCGGTCATCAGTGGGGGCGCGCCCAGCCCGCACCGGATCCAGGGCATCGGAGCAGGCTTCGTCCCCGCCAACCTGCACCGGGACACCCTCGATGGGATCATCCAGGTGACCGAAGAGGACGCCTTCCGGATGGCCGCGCGTGCGGCGAAAGAGGAAGGAATCTTCATCGGCCCATCGTCCGGGGCCTCCCTGGCCGCAGTGGCCCAGAAGATCCCCGACCTGCCCGATGGCACCCGGATCCTCACCTTCTGCTACGATACCGGCGAGCGGTACCTGTCGGTGGAGGGGCTCTTTCCGCTGCCCGAGTGACCCGGGTTCCTCCGGATTCCGGGGAACCCGGGGCCGGGTGTATCTTTTCCCCTGCTTTGGGGTCCCCGGGGACCGGGGACCCGTAATGTTTCTGACCAGTGTGAGAGGACCGGAGCACCATGACCACGCCGACCGCGACGATGGAAACTTCTAGTCAAGCCATGGGCGCAGCGCAGGGCATCGCGAACGCCGCTGCGAAGGCGACTCCGGAACGCCGCTTCGTCAACAATGCGGACGCGTCCTGCCGCATGTTCAAGGCCGACTGGATGGAAGCGCTGAGTCATGTGCGGCCCTGGGTGCCGCACGTCCTCTACGTCCCGGTCATCATCGCGACACTGTGGCTGGGCTTCCGTGCCCTGACCCCGCTGCAGGTGGCCGGCTGGTTCGCCGTGGGCCTGCTGGTGTGGACGGTGCTCGAGTATGTCATTCACCGCTGGCTCTTCCATCCGCCGCAGTGGATCGAGGACGATACGCGGCGCATCGTCGGCGGCCTCGAGGTTACCGATCCGGTCATGCCGGCGCTGCCGACCTTCCGGCACAAGTTCTATTTCCTGGTCCATGGGGTGCACCACGACTACCCCAACGACTCGACTCGGCTCGTCATGCCACCATCGGTGAGCGTCCCGCTGGCTATCGCCTTCTGGTACGCGTTCCACGCGGCCTTCGGCGTCGCGTCGCCCGCCGCGTTCGCTGGCCTGATCGTCGGCTACCTGGCGTACGACACGATCCATCACGGCACCCACCATGCGAGCGCCAGCTCCATGCTGGCGCGCATCTGGAAGAAGCGGCACTTCCGCCATCACTACGCCGATTCCAGCCGCGACTTCGGCGTCAGCAATCCGCTCTGGGACGTGGTGTTCGGCACCAAATCGACCGGCAAGCCGGGCCGCGACGACTAGGCCGGGTCGCGCGCGACATCGCGCAGGCCACCCAGCCGCCCCCCGCTCCACGGGGGGTGGCGCGGACAACGGGAGCCCGGTGTGACCGCAGTCGTCGCCGCTGACGGAATCCCCCACGCCATATCGCCCGCTATCAGCGAGCCGCCACCCTTCACACCCGGGATGGGCGGCATCATGCGCACTACCGATGTCGACCGGCTCCACGACCTCGCCCCCGGCTGGGTCGAGCAGTCGTTCCAATTGGGACGCGGGCAGTTCGAGGGCAGCCTGTCTTTCGGCCAGACCGGCCGGATGCAATTCGCGGTCAAGGACTGGAGGCCGGGCCTCCTGGTGCGCGGATCGGCACCCGAGGGCACGGCCGTGCTCGGCTTTCCCCTGGTCGATTCAGCGGCTGGCCGGCTGCGCGGGCTGTCGCTCGCCTCAACCGATTTCGGCTACATCAGCCGCAGCGAGGAAGTGGATTTTCGCAGCACCACCCCCTACCGGGTCTTCCTCATCGCGATGCGCGAGGAGGAGCTCGAAGCGTATGCCGAGATCGTCCTCGGGCGACCGCTTCGGTCGCTCGTGCGCGGCCACCGGCTCCACGGCGGGCGCAGTGTCGAGGAACGGCAGCGCGAGGTCGAGCGCCTCGGCCTCGATGCCGTCTACCGGGCCACGCACAAGCTGACCGATCCCCGGATTGCGGGGTGGGTGGAGAATCGCATCCTGGATTCGCTGCTCAGCGGCCTGCCGTTCACCGAGCGGCGCCATCACACGCCGGGCGCCGCCGCACTCGCCCGTCGCGCCGAGGACTACCTCCTGACCAACCTGCAGGCGCCCCTGACCATCCGCGATCTCTGCGAGGCGATGGGGGCGAGTGAGCGCACGCTGCATCTCGCCTTCAGGGTGCACCTGGGCACCACGCCCAAGGCCCATCTCAAGGCGCTGCGCCTCAACGCCGTGCGGCGTGAGCTCCGGCGGGCCGGTCCCGGCGTGGGCGTCATGGATGTGGCCATGCAGTGGGGCTTCTTTCACGCCGGCTGGCTGTCGCAGGACTACCGGCGCATGTTTGGCGAGTCTCCCAGCAAGGCGCTGCCCCAGCGGTAGCCGCCTGCGCCTGTCACACCAATTCCGTACCTCGCGTTACAATCAGGCAGCGGCTCTTTCGCGATCCGGCGGCAAGAGCAACCGCGTTGCGCCCACCATCCGGGACACCAGTATGAGCCTCAAGACCTGGGCCTTCATGCGCGTCGGGGCCATTGGCCTCACGGCCACCATGCTTGCGGCGGCGCCACTGCACGCCGGCGAAAAAACCGACGTGCTCTACATGAAGAACGGCGATCGGCTCACCTGCGAGATCAAGTCGCTCGATGCCGGCGCGCTCTACATCGGCCTCGACTACGTGGACGGGACCATCTCGGTGAACTGGTCGCATGTCCAGCGGCTGGAGAGTAGGCGCCTCTTCATCGTACGGATGGAGAGCGGCGTGGTCTACACCGGCACACTGGCCGTGGCCGACACCACCGTCGGGGAGGAGCAGCGGCCCGTACTGGCACTGACCGACCTGTCCGGAAACCGGGTGACGCTCGACAAGGGCGACGTCGTCAGCATAGGCAAGACGTCGGAGACCTTCTGGCGGCGGTTCGTGGTGGATGTCTCCGGCGGCCTCACCTACGCCAAGGGGAACGATGCTACGCAGTACAACCTCAACTCCATGGTTCAGTATCCCAGGGAGCGGTGGGGCGTCATACTCAACCTCAACTCGACCCTGTCGTCCACCACCGGCGCCCCCACCTCCACGCGCAACCAGCTGAACCTGGGCGGCTACCACCTGCTGCGGTGGAGGAACTACTTCATCGGTGGCACGGGTGCCCTGCTGCAGAGCACGGAACAGGGCATCAGCCTGCAGTCCAGTGTGGGCGGTGGCGTCGGCTACTACCTGGAGAACACGGATCATGTCCGCTTCTCGCTGCTGGGCGGCCTCATCTACCAGAACACCAACTACTCCGACGCGGCGCCCGAGGACATGCTCGCGGGGCTGCTCCTCGCCAACCTGAGCGTGGTTACCTATAGCAGGACCAGCCTGGCCATCAGCGCCAGTGGCATGCCGGCGCTCTCCGACCCCGGCCGCTTCTTCCTCGCCACCAACGCCACCTACTACGTCAAGCTCTGGAAGGACCTGAAGTTCAACCTGTCGCTGTATGGCAACCTCGATACCCGGCCCCCGGCGGGGCTGTCGGGCAGCGACTACGGGTTCAGCTCCGGATTGGGCTGGACCTTCGGCTCCAGGCAGCCGCAGTAGCGCCGCATGGTGGATGGATCTTTCTTCCTTGGACCTGTTTGCCTTCCTGGCGGCAGGAGCCAAAGGCTATGCCATCCATGCGGGACACCGTATGAACCTCAAGACCTGGGCTCTCATGCGCGCCGGGGCCATCGGCCTCGCCACGTCTCTTCTGGCGGCGCCCCCGCTGCATGCGGGCGAGAAGACTGACGTTCTCTACATGAAGAATGGCGACCGCCTCACTTGCGAGATCAAGTCGCTCGACGCCGGCGCGCTGCAGGTGAGCCTCGACTACGTGGAGGGGACGATTTCGGTGCAGTGGTCCCTGGTGGAGCGCCTCGACAGCAAGCGCCTCTTCATCGTGAAGCTGTCGGATGGCTCGGTCTACACCGGCACGCTGTCGATCGCCGAGACCGTGCCCGACCAGCCCTCCAAGCTGCAGATCTCCGCAGGGCCGGGTAGCTATGTGCAGATCGACAAGACGAGCATCGTGGTGATGGGAGAGACGTCCAGGAACTTCTGGCAGCGCATTGCCGTGGACATCTCCTCGGGGATCATCTACAGCAAGGGCAACCAGTCGACCCAGTACAACATCGCTTCGACGATCACCTATCCCCGCCCGCGGTGGGGCCTCAATCTCGACCTCAACTCGTCCCTCTCGAAGAGCGAGGGCGTTACGGCCTCCACCCGCAACCAGGGCACGCTGGGCTTCCAGCACCTCCTGCCGTGGAACAACTACTTCTATGCCGGGGATCTGGGCCTGCTCCAGAGCACCGAGCAGGGCATCGACCTGCGCACCAGTGTCACGGGCGGCATCGGGCGCTACTTCAAGCATACCGGGCAGATGAGCGTGTCCATGCTCGGCGGGCTGGGTTGGCAGAACACCCGGTATTCGCCGTCAGCCGTGCCCGAGACGCCCCAGGATATCCTGGCGCTGGTGATTGGCGGCGGCTTCCAGATGCAGAGCTTCAGCAAGACCAACCTCGATATCACCGTCAGCATACTGCCGGCGCTCTCGGACCCGGGCCGCTTCTTCCTCAACACCAACGCCACCTATTACCTGAAGCTCTGGAGCAACCTCACGCTCAATCTATCGTTCTACGGCAGCTGGGACTCCGAGCCACCGGCGTCTTACTCCGGCAGCGACTACGGTTTCAGTTCCGGGCTCGGCTGGAGCTTCGGCAACAGCTGGACGCCGACTCACTAGCCGTCAGCCCTCTCCTCGCAGGAGCAATGATGAGCCCTCATGCCGTTGGCCTGATCGTCTTTGCCAGCCTCTTCGGTGCGGCGCTCCTCGGCATGTGGGTGCGTACCTGGCTACCCGGGCACCACCTGAATCCCGAGGCCAAGGACTCGGTCCGGGTAGCGATGGGCACCGTGGCCACCATGGCCGCCCTCGTTCTGGGCCTGCTCGTCGCATCCACCAAGGGCACCTACGACGCCGAGCGGAATGAATCGACCCAGTTGGCCTCGCGGATCATCTACCTGGACCGGGTGCTCGCGATGTATGGTCTCGAGACCGCCCAGGCGAGGGACGAGCTGCGCGAGGCCACCAGCGGCATGATCGAGCGCATGTGGCCGGAGGAGCGCGGGGCGCAGGTGGTGCTCGAGCCCAACGAGAAATGGAGCGATGAGCTTCCGAAGGCGATCTACAGCCTCGCCCCGAAGGACGAGGTGCAGCGTGCGCTCAAGGATCAGGCAACGGAGATGGTCGATGACCTGGGGCAGATGCGCTGGCTGCTGTACGAGCAGGCCGAGACGTCCGTCTCGCGGGCCATGCTCCTCGTCGTGATTCTCTGGCTCGGGATTCTCTTCCTGAGCATCGGGCTCTTCGCCCCGCCCAACGTCACCGTCGTCGTCGCGCTGATGCTGTCGGCGGTGTCGGTATCGGGAGCGATCTACCTCATTCTCGAACTCGATATGCCCTATGGCGGCATGATCGGCATCTCGAGCCAGCCCATGCGCCTGGCACTGAGCCACCTCGGCCAGTGAGCCTCGACCTTACCCGTCTCGAAGGCGACTACTACGCCCGGCATCCCGACCCGGATGACCCGGCGCAGCAGGTCGCCTTCGGCACCAGCGGCCACCGCGGCTCCTCGCTCAGCGGCACCTTCACCGAAGACCACATCCTGGCGATCACCCAGGCCATCTGCGAGTACCGGCGCGAGGGCGGCGTCGATGGCCCGCTTTTTCTCGGGAAGGACACGCACGCGCTGTCCACGCCCGCCGGGCGCAGTGCCATCGAGGTGCTCGCGGCCAATGGGGTCTGGCTCATTGTCCAGGCCGACGACGGTGTCACGCCCACGCCGGTCATCTCCCATTCGATTCTCGCCCACAATCGTCACCGGCGCGACCATCTCGCCGACGGCATCGTCATCACCCCGTCGCACAACCCCCCCGAGGACGGCGGCTTCAAGTACAACACGACCAACGGTGGTCCCGCCGATACCGACGTGACCCGCTGGATCCAGGACCGGGCGAACGCCCTCCTGCGCGCCGGGAACGCCGGCGTGAAGCGCCTGCCGCTCGCGGCCGCCCTCAAGGCCGACACGACGCACGCACGGGACCTGGTCATGCCGTACGTCAACGACCTGGGGAACGTGGTGGACCTGGACGTCGTCCGCGCCGCCGGACTGCACCTCGGAGCCGACGCCCTCGGCGGCGCGGCGGGGCCCTACTGGGACCCGATCAGCGCCGTGTACGGCCTCGACATCACCGTGGCGAACGCCAAGGCCGATCCGACGTTCTCGTTCATGCCGGCGGACCACGACGGCCGGATCCGGATGGACTGTTCCAGCCCCTGGGCCATGGCGGGGCTCGTCGGCCTCAAGGACCGGTTCCGGGTCGCGTTCGCCAACGACCCCGACGCCGACCGCCACGGGATCGTGACGCCGTCGGTGGGGCTGATGAATCCCAATCACTATCTCGCGGCCGCTATCGGCTACCTGCTTTCGCACCGCCCGGGCTGGCCCACTGGCGCGGCCGTGGGGAAGACGCTCGTCAGCAGCAGCATGATCGATCGCGTCGTGGCTGCGGCGGGGCGCCGGCTGCTCGAGGTGCCCGTGGGCTTCAAGTGGTTTGCGCCGGGCCTGTTCGACGGTTCCTGCTGTTTCGGGGGCGA
This sequence comes from Gemmatimonadota bacterium, assembly GCA_017889745.1. Lineage (GTDB taxonomy): Bacteria > Gemmatimonadota > Gemmatimonadetes > Gemmatimonadales > GWC2-71-9 > JAGGAG01. Next base: position 9,818 of record JAGGAG010000065.1, read on the forward strand.
GGAGAGTGCGGGAGCGAGCTTCCTGCGCCGCGATGGCACGGTGTGGACCACCGACAAGGACGGCCTGATCCTGGCCCTGCTTGCCGCCGAGATCACCGCGCGCACCGGACGCGATCCCGGCGAGCACTACCGGGACCTCACCGCCACGATGGGCGCATCCGCCTACACGCGCATCGACGCGCCCGCGTCGGCCGCGGAGCGAGCGGCACTCGGTCGGCTCTCCCCGGACGCGGTCACGGCCTCCACGCTCGCCGGCGAGCCGATCACGGCACGCCTCACCCGGGCGCCGGGTAACGGCGCCCCGATCGGCGGGCTCAAGGTAGTGGCGGGAAACTGCTGGTTTGCGGCCCGGCCCTCGGGCACGGAGAACATCTGCAAGATCTACGCGGAGAGCTTCAACGGCGAAGTGCACCTGCGCCAGGTGGTGCAGGAAGCGCGTGACATCGTGAGCGCCGCCCTTACGGCGTAGCCTTCGCGACCGTGGAGGGTGGCGTCAGGCCATTCAGCTCGCGCACCACGCCCACGAGATCGCCCACCCCGTAGAAATCGACCGCGATGATGTTCGGGAGGTGCTTCCGCTGCTTCATGCACTGCCGCGCCCTCTTGAGCAGGAAGTCATAGGCGTTCACGATCTCGGCGTTGCTGGGCTTGGGCGCCGGCGTGGACTCGATCCAGTGGTTGATCTGGAACAGCAGCGCGTTGCTGCCGCCCCGATTGGCCTTGCAGGAGAACTCCTGCGGCTCGTGGAAGGTGTAGGGCGTCTCCATGATCGCCCCGTCGAACGCCGGGTAGAGCCAGGGCACCCCGGGCGCCCCCGACTCGAGGAACACGACGAGCGGCGTGCCGGCCTCGATGAGGGAGCGCAGCGTTGGCAACGGCGCCGTTATCGGGCCGCGATAGACGTACTGGGCAAGACCGGCCTTCTCGAAGTCGGCGGCGATGCTGTCGGGCGGCGCATAGTCCTCGATGACCATCACCAGCACCTCCTCGGGATTGCCCCGCAGGAAGTCGCGCACCTCTTCGAGTTCCGGCACGAGCGGGGCGCTGCCGATTTCGCAGAAACCGTGGCACAAGTAACGCGCGGGAGGGCCGCTGGGGTCGCCGGTAAGGCGGTTGCGAATGCGCACCGCGACGGCCGTCGCCGAGTCTCCCACGGCGTTCTCGATCTTGAGCGCCGACTGTGCCTCTGCGTCGAGGTCGGTCCGCACGATCCCCTCCACCGGCACGCCGTTGTGCACGTCGATGAGCAGGGCCCGGATACCCGCTTGTAGCTGCCGCTGGATGCTCCCGTTCTGCTGCGGGAACATCCAGTTCCGCATGTCCACGTTCGACATCGAGTTGTGCGTGGTGGCGAACACCACCTCATCCAGGTGGCGATCGCACAGAGTCGAAGAGCCGTTGCACTGCATCGGGCCGGCCGACACGTCCGACTTCCCCGGCCGCGCCAGCACCACCACCGTTCCACCGAGCACCAGGACGAGCAAGGACACGACCACGAGACGGCGGTTGAGCCATCCCCCGGACTTCGCCTCGCGCGCCGCTTCCGCGGCCGTTTCCTCTGGCAGTGCGCCAAGCACCAGCCGGAAGAGTTCGCGCAGCCCGACATAGCAGACGCCCAGCCCGGCGAGCAGGGTGATCGCGGCGGCCGCATCCGACGGGAAGGCCACCACGAGCCCGCCGACGAGGGTGAGCCCGAGCGACCAGAGGAGGACGAGGCCCGCGGACTTGGGTGGCGTCGCGAGGATGCGGAACAGTTCCTCTGCGCGGTGGATCGGATCGGCCGTCTCGAGCAGGGAGGTGGCGGCAGACGTCACCAGCAGGCCGATGCCGCCGAGCGTGATGCTCCAGGCCACGAGGCCGGTGAAATAGGCGCGCCACAATCCCGCGATAGCGCCGCGCTCCAGCGCTTCATGGGAAATGAGCACGGCCACCGCGCGGCCCGCCGGAATGACGCCAAAAAGCAGGACGGCAGCGACCAGCAGGCCGATGCCGGCGCGGAGCAGGGCCCGGCGGCGATCGGGCGCGAGCCAGATGCCCAGGATGACAAGGGCCGGGCCCAGCAGCAGGAGCGCCAGCGCTGCCCGCGCTATCAGCCCCAGGATGCGCAGGCCTTCCTGGATCCGGCCCGTGGCCGGGCGCGCGGCCAGGTCCGAGGCGAACGCCTCGATCCGGGGCGGGATCTTGTCCGCCATCGCCGGGCTCATGCTCTGGACGGCCGACTGCACCAGCACCCCGACATCGGGCAGCGAGACCAACACCCGCTGACCGGTGGTGGACAACGCCGAGCGGTGCGCCGTGCGCACCGCCTGCCGCACGATGGCCCGGAAGGGGGCCGTCTGCACCAGGCCGCCCGCGGTCGCGGCGATGATCGGCCGGAACGCTACCAGGTCCGGCTTCTCGGTCAGGACGGCATTGGTGAGGCGATCCGCCACGAAGGCGCCGACCCGGGGGTCAACCAGGGCGGCCGCGGTTCGGTCGGCCATCGCCTCGCCGTTCAGGATGCCGCGGGAGGCATCGATCGCCAGGGCCCCTGCGGCGGTCAGGACGACGCCGAGGCCCAGGAGAAAATACGCCGGCCGGACAGGGGAGATTCGCATTGATCTAGGTGTTATGATATACGGCAGCAAGTCGCGTGCGTACGACCCAGCCAAACATAACTCAGGGGAATCCAGATGCGTCGGCGCCTCGTTCCTGCCCGTTTGTCGGCTGTTGTCCCGCTGCTTCTTGCCCTGTTCCTGGCGCGGCCGTTCAGGCTGCATGCGCAGGACGCGCCGAACCATCTCTACGACAAGTTCTCGTTCACTGCCAGCGGGGCGGACGTGGTGCTGGGTTCGACGTTCCGGATCGACAACGCGGATGGCACGGTGGGCACCGAGATCGAGTTCGGGACGCTTGGCCTCTCGCAGAACGCCTTCGCCCCCCTGGTCGGGGCCACATGGCGCCCGGGGCGGCGCCACCAGCTGCAGCTCAGCTACCTCTATGTCAGCCGTTCCGGCGAGAAGGTGCTCACGGATACCGTTCGCTTCGCGGACACTTCGTTTGCCGCGGGGCTCAGGATCAA
>JAGGAG010000066.1 GCA_017889745.1 Gemmatimonadota bacterium
TTCATCGCGTCGATGTACCTCCCCAGTTCCGCATAGCGCATCTCCTCCGGCCTGCGGGGCTCGGCCAGGAGGTCCGACGGCAGCTCGGTCATGCTGCGGAGCCGCATCGACCGGAAGCTGAAGCTCGCCTGCTCGGCGCCGCTCACGATGGCGCGGCTCGCCCCGCTCCACAGGCGCCATCCGGTGCTGTCCCACGTGGCACTGTCCGCCGTGACCGCCAGCGACGGAACCTTCTTGCCGGTGCCCTGCCGGGTGAGCACCACGTCGGTGAGCCGGTGCGTCTTCGAGTCGAGCGTCCGCACGGTATAGACCCACCCGCGCTCGGCCCGGTACACGAAGTTGTAGCGCTGTCCCCGCGAGCCCACCCGCTCCCCGTGGATCTGCACCTGGCGCTCGGTCATTGCCGGCGCGAGTTCCTCGAGCGCGAGGCAGAGCCCGGCCGCCAGCACCGCGCCCACGTAGATCGGCAGCACGAAGCGATGAAAGCTGACGCCGCCGGCCTTGGCCGCGGTGAGCTCCGAGTGCCGCCCCAGGGTGCCGACGGTGAACACCGTGGCGACGAGGACCGCGGCCGGGATGATCTCGAACATCTTCTCCGGCAGCAGGTACACGTAGCCCAAGGCAATGCCGCCGAAGGGAATCCCGCGGTCGAGGAGCTTCTTCAGGTTGTCGGTGAGGTCGATGAGCGTCGCGACGATGGGGAATCCCAGGATCGTGAGCAGGAAGAGCCTGAGCCAGTTGCGGAAGACGTAGTGATCGAGCAGGGCCCAGCGCATCAGCGGCCCGGGGCGGCTGGAGGGGGCGTGGGCCGGCGGACGCGACGCAGCAGGTCGGCGAATTCGCCGCCACGCGACGTGCCGCCAGCGCGATGCACCAGCAGGAGGCCCGCGATCGCGAGGGCGCCGAGCACGATGTTGGGTGACCACATGGCGAGCGCCGGCGAGGCATAGCCCCGGTCGGCCAGCGTTTCGCCGGCCGTGAGGCCCACGTAGAACACCGCGTACACGAACATTCCGCCCCCCAGGACAAGGCCCATGCCCCCGCGCGGAAAGCGGAGGGCCATCGCCACGGCGATCAGCACGAACGGAATGGACGCGAAGCTGAGCGACCACTTCTTGTGGATCTCGACGCGGTAGCGGTTGCCCCGGCGGGCGGCATTCTGCTCGCGCTCCCTGACGGACGCCACCGTGCCGTTGTCGCTGAGACGGGCGGCACCGGCGATCGGGGCGGCGGGGGCGGGAGCTGCCGGCGCGTTCGGGGCGACCTCGGTGGAGGCGGCAACCTGGGCTTCCTGTGCGGTTCCCTCCGGTTTCGCCGTCCCCCCCCTGACGGCCCTCGAGATGGCGGCAAAGGCGCCGCAATAGGCCCCTCGGTAGGGGCCCTGCCTTGCCGTGCCGGAGGGGGGAGGGGCAGGTTGAGGGGGCCGTCCCAGCAGGATCTGGACGTCGGAGCGGGTAAGGTCCGCGCGCTGGGCCCTCGCCTCGCGGATTTCCTGGCGGGTGCTGTCCACCACTCCCATGAGTTCGCAGCTGGTCATTTCGCGGTCGCCACGGTCCAACTGTTCCTCACTCCGTTCCAGTTGGTCGAAGACGTCCTTGAAGACAATTTCCTGCGTCGAAAAGGTGGTGTGCTCGAGCAGCGGCCGGTCGGCCGAGGTCACCTGTTCGACCGAGCCGTGGAAAAGCCTCAGGATGAGGTCGCGGCCATCCGGGGTGTAGCCCATGAGGCCGCTGTCCGCATAGATGATGCGCCGCCGCTCCGTCTGGCCCACGTCGTAGATCGACACGCTCCGGAGCCGGCCCGAGCCGGGGTCGATGCGGCTCGCCCGCAGGAAGTACTGGGACGGTGGCACCCGGTTGATGACGTTCTCGAGGAGCGAGAAGGTGGGCTTCTTCTTGGCGATGTCGAAGTAGAGATTGCGCAGCCGGGCGTTGCTCCGCGGCAGCACCTGATCCACGAAGCCGAAGGTCACCAGGCCCATCACCACCGCCCAGGCCAGCACCGGGCGCAGCATGCCGACGGTGCTCACGCCGCCAGCCCGCATCGCGGTGATCTCGCTGTCGTTCGCCAACTGGCTGAACGCATAAAGCGTCGCGGCCAGCACGGCCAGGGGCAGGGTCATGGCCAGCAGGAACGGGACGCTCAGGAGGAACACCTCGCCGATGACCGACCAGGGCAATCCCTTCCCCACCAGGCTGCCGAACTTGCGCCCGATCAGGTTGAGGAGCATGACGCCGGTGAGCGCGAGCAGGCCAAAGAGGAAGGGCAGCGCCAGCTGGCGGAGGAGGTACCTGGAGAGGACGCGCACGCGGGTGTCTGGGCGGGTTCCTGGCTTGGTTGATGGGTCTGGGACCTGGGGTTATGTTCAGGAATCCAAACCACTTATGACGATCGCAGTGGCTTCCTGAGCGTGACGCGCTTTCTCCTTGCCTTGGGCGCCATTGCCTTCGGTCCGGCCGTGGCCGCCGCGCAAGCCGATTCCCTGGCGCCGCCGCCCGACACCACCGCGATCGCCGGGGTAGGGGTCAAGGCAACCCTTGGGGCGCCGCCGCTCGCGTTGCGCGTTCCAGCCCAGTACCAGGAGCAGTGGGTGCTTGGTCCGCGGCCCGTGCCCGGCGCCACCGCGAGCGCCTGGCAAGCCTCCCTCAACACCGCCGTCGACTCCGCCCAGACCTCACGCACCAGCAATCAGGTACTCATCAGCCTGTACGGCGGGAGCCAGGAGGCAGCCGATTCCGCGGAGGCGGAGCTGCAGAAGCGCGGCCTGTTCGGCATCAACCGCAACATCGTGGACCTCACCCTCGACGGCAACATCCGCCTCGAGTTGCGTGCCGACCGGCTGAAGAACCTGCGCTGCACCCCGGCCTCGCTCAGCGATCCTTCGAGCGGATGCCGCGGCGAGATCAACGGGCCGCGACTCGACAACCAGATGACCATTCGCAGCGGAGGTGTCATCGGCCGGCGCCTCCGCGTCAACGTCGACTGGGATACGCAGCGCGACTACACCAATAGTAACCTCATCCAGGTGTACTACGAGGGACTCGAGGACGAGCCCATCCGTCGCGTCGAGGTCGGCAGCGTCGCGTTCCGGCCACCGCCCTCACGCTACCTCACCGCTTCCATTCCCACGAACAACTTCGGCGTCAACGCACTGTTCGAGCTGGGGCAGCTGCAGATGCAGGTGCTCGCCGCGACGCAGAAGGGCAGTGCCATCGGCGAGCGCGTGTTCACCATCGGCCAGGCCACGGCGACGCCACAGGACCGCAGCCAGCGCGACCTCGACTTCGAGTACGGGCGCTTCTACTGGACCGTCGATCCGCGCACCCTGCCGCACTATCCCGCCATCGACGTCCTGAGCCTCGATACGCTGACCGTGTCGCCCGACGTCCGGCCGGCGGAGATCCGGGTGTACCGCTACCGGGTGCCGCAGCTCACCGGCGGCGTGGACCCCAACCTCGGCGGCATTCCCGCCTGCGCATTCCAGGGGCCGGCGGGCAAGACCTTCGGCCCGGTGCCGTGGCAGCTGCTGGTGCTCGGCGCCGACTACTACGCCGATCCCTCGGGCCTCTGGATCGCGCTGGCGCAGAAGGTGGACCTCCGCTCCGACTACATCGCGGTGAGCTACGTGACCGAGGGAGGCGTCACGGTCGGCAGCTTCCCGGGCCAGCCGAAGCCGGACGCGGGCACCACCTGCGCGTCGGTCGACACGCTGCGCATGATCGTGGAGCCGCTCGTCGGCAACGACCAGCCGTCGTTCTGGCACGAAATGCGGCAGTTCTACCGGGTCGCGGGCCAGGACCTCGATCCGGTGTCGCTCAAGGTGGATATCTCGCTCAACCGCTCCGAGCGGCCGCTGCCTCCTTCGAGTTTCTCCACCTACCTCGGTGCGCTTGGCCTCTCGGTGCCCACCGACCAGAACACGTTCGACCGGGAGAACCGGCTCTTTCCCCGGGCGCGCGATCCCGGGGCGGAACTGATCGTGCGCGAGTCGTACCTGGCCTTTCCCAACATCAAGCCGTTCGCCAACCCCGCCGTGCTCGGGCCGACCGAACTGGCCGATTCACTGTACCAGACGCCGGTGTACCTGCTGTTCTCGCAGGGGCCGCCGACCAAGTTCCAGTTCCGGCTGCAATACAACTCCACCGGGGCCGGCGACCGCACCACCCTCAACCTGAATGCGCTGCAGATCCTGGAGGGCTCGGAGAAGCTGTACCTCGGCGGGCGGCTGCTCACCCGCGGTACCGACTACACGATCGCGTACGAGACCGGGTTGATCACCTTCCTCAACCCCGATGCGCTCTTCGGCACCGGGGTGGCGCAAATCACGGCGCGCTTCGAGGAGCGCGGCATCTTCGCGGTGGCGCCGACCTCGATCTTCGGCCTCACCACGCACTACGACCTGGGCCGCACCGGTGGCATCAACTTCATTGGCATCTATCAGCGCGAGAGCTCGGCGTTCGCGCGGCCGGCTCTGGGTTTCGAGGCCAGCGCCAACCTCGTGGCCGGCGTCAATACCGAACTGCACTTCCGGCCCACGGCCCTGAGCCGCCTGGTCAGCTCCATCACCAACCGGAATGGTTCGTCGGAGGCATTCCTCGACATCAACGGCGAGTTCGCCTTTACCCAGCCGGACCCGAACCGCACCGGACAGGCATACCTCGAGGAGTTCGAGGGCGTGTCGGGGACGGCGGTGAGCCTGGGCGCGGCGGTGTGGCAGTATGGCAGCGTCCCGCAGTCGACCGCCGGCCTCGATCCTTCGCTCGGGTTCGCTGCCACCTTCGATACCGCTGACGCGGTGCAGATGATCTGGCAGAACCTGATTCCCGGGCCGGATGGCGGGGTGGTGCAGTTCTTTCCCAAGGATATCGACACCCTGTTCATCACCAACGGCACGTCGCGCGTGCCGGAAACGGTGATGTACCTGACCCTGCACGCCGACACCGCTGGTGGCGTGGTGCAGCAGGACAACAGGTCGCTGTGGACGCAGCCGCCAAGGCCAGGCACCCCGCGTTGGCGCTCGATGCAGACGGCAATCAGTACTGTGGGCGTCGATTTTACCGGGGTCAGCTACATCGAGTTCTGGCTCTACAACGACGCCGCCAAGAGCGCCGAGAACGCGGGCGTGAACCTCATCTTCGACCTGGGCCAGGTGAACGAGGACGCAGTAGGCGTGGCCCCGGACACGCTGAGAGTGGAGGCGGGGAACGACTCGATCTACGTGGGCCGCCAGTACGTGGGCGTGGGCGTGCTCAATACCGAGCGGCAATCGAACGGTATCTTCAATGCCCAGACCGACGACATCGGCATCCTGGGCGACATTCCGCCCATCGTGCTGCCCGACCTGGACACCGACCCCGCGTTTCCGCTGTGCCAGACGGTGCTGGGCACCGAGGTGCAGATCTTCCCCTGGGGCGACCTGAGCGCGCGCTGCACCAGGGGCAACGGTTTCCTCGACACGGAAGACCTGAACGGCGACAACGTCCTGAATGCCCAGGGGCCCAACGACAACGTCAACCGGTACGTCGTGAGCCTCACCGACACCCAGTACGTGGTACGGAAGGGCGTCACCGATCCGTCCGGTTCCGGCTGGACCCTGTACCGCGTACCCCTGCGCACCCCGACCGCGGTGATCGGCACGCCCAACATCCGGCTGGTGCAGGCGCTCCGGGTCACCCTGGTGGCGCCGCCAGCGATCGACGACATCGTCGCCCGCCTTGCGCTGACGCGCCTGACCTTCGTCGGCGCGCCATGGCTGGCGCGCGCGCCTTCGCCGATCGAGGGCATCGCCGGCTCCACCGCAGAGCCCACGGGCAGCGTGGTGGCGTCGATCATCTCGACGCTCGACAAGACGCTCGGCTACATCCCTCCCCCGGGCGTGCTCATCTCCCTCAACAACCTGCAGGCCGATCCCCAGTCCAACGGCATCGTGATCGACGAGAAGTCACTCCGTGTCATCGCCCGCCAGCTGGGGCAGGGATCACGCGCGGAGGCGTACTTCCGCTTCCCGGCGGGCAGCCAGCGGCTGCTGGCCTACCGGCAGATGCGGGTGTGGATGCGGGGTGGTCACAACCTGCCCGGCTGGGACACCGGCGAGCTGCTCGGCTACATCAAGGTGGAGAGTGACGCCAACAACTTCTACATGTACCAGACGCCGCTGCACAGCATCGGTGAGGAAGCGGCGTGGAACCCCGAGGTGGTAGTGGACCTGAAGACGTGGACCGATCTCCGGGCGCAGATCGAGACGGAGATCCAGCAGGGACAGCCGCCCTCGGGCGCGGCGGAGTGCGGCGGCGATCCGGCGGCGTACGTGGCATGCCAGGGCGGGTACATCGTGCACATCCTCAACCCCGGCGTGAACCCGCCCAACCTGGCCGCGGTGCAGGGGCTCTCCACCGGCGTCATCCGGGTGGCGCCGGGCGTGTCGGACTCGACGGAGTTGTGGGTGGACGATGTCCGCCTGTCGGATCCCATCACCACCATGGGCACGGCGTGGGCGGTCGACGCCAGGCTCGCGGCCGGTGACGTCTTCGACCTCAGCTTCCTCATGTCCAGCGTCAACGGACAGTTCCGCCAGCTCGGGGACCAGCCAAGCTTCCGCACCACCGGCGGGCTGCTCACGTCGGGCAACTTCCGGGTCGACCGCTTCTTCCCCGCATCGCTGGGCCTGCTGATACCCGTCAACCTGAGCTACGCCACCTCGAACGTGAACCCGCAGCTCCTCACCGGCAGCGACATCCAGGCGGACGCCCTGCCGGGGCTGCGCAAACCGAACAGCAATACCGGCAACATCAACGTGCTGGTGCGCCGGTCGGCGCGTGGCAACGATCCGTGGACGCGCATCCTGGTCGACCCGCTCGCGCTCACGGGAGGGTACACCAGGGGCCGCGGGCAGACGGAACTGTCGCAGACGACGACGGACAACTACAACGTGGCCCTGAGCTACAGCATTGCGGTGAGCCGGCGCGGGAGCCCGATCAACCTGACCGGCCTGGTGAACAGCCTCCCCAGGTGGATGCGCGAGAGCGACTTCGGCAACAGCCTGAAGACCGCCTCGTACACCCTGGCGCCGTCGAGCGTGCGGCTGCGCAGCGGGCTCTCGCGCGACGAGAGCAACTTCTACTCGTACGTCTCGCCGGTTGTACGCTCGATCGACGCGAGCGTCGTCCCGGCCCTGGCGCTCAACTACGTGTGGCGGAATGCCGCCGGCCTCACCTGGCAGCCGCTCGGCATGCTCACCTTCAACGCCGACATCGCGAGCACCCGCGACCTGCGACAGTACGGCGACTCGACACCGCAGGCGCGCCTGGCGACGGCGGAGCGCCAGGACTTCCTGGGGATCGACGTGGGCGTCGAGCGCGACCGCACCACCGCCACCAGCCTGCTGATCGCGCCCCGCATCGCCTCCTGGTTCCGGCCGCGCTTCGGCACCAACAGCAACTTCGTGCTCAACCGGTTCCTCAACAGCCGCCAGCTGGTGCGGACCGAGGGCGACACCGCAGGGGCCTTCGTCCTGCCACAGACCTTCTCCAACCTGCGCGGCTACGAGTGGGGGTTCTCGATCGACTATGCCCGCGGGATCCGTGAACTCCTGGGCGATTCCTCGGGTGTCGGCAACCTGATCCGCCGGTTCCGGCCGCTGGATATCAGCAGGCGTACGACCCGCACGTCCACGTACGACCTGGCGGTATTCGATCCCTCCCTCGGGTACATCCTGGGCTTGGGCGGGCTGTCGAGCTTCCTGAGCCAGGACGGCCAGCTCGCGCTCGGCGCCACGCAGACGGTCGCGACGCAGCTGGCCACCGGGCTGGATTTCGCCTTCGGCCTGACGATCACGGGCCTGTACAGTGAGACGACGACGGACCGCTACCAGACGATCGGCGGCTCGCAGCGCCTGGCGGTGATCTTCCAGAGGGAATGGCCGTCGGGCCAGGTCCGGTTCAGCCGCCCCTTCTCGTCCGGTCCGTTCGCCCTGCTGTCGCTCGGGGCCACGATGCGGCAACGCCAGGGTTCGACCACTCAGCCCGTCAGCGCCACCATCGTCTCCGTCGTGTCGAACCAGACCCGCAACTTCTCGCCCGAAATGGGGATCACGTTCCGGAACGGCGTGGCCCTGGCGAGCAACCTCAACCTCCTCAAGCAGGAGACGGCCAGCAACGGGTCGCTGACCCTGCTCGACCAGGCCGACCTGAACGGCAGCCTCTCGTACGCGTTTCCGCTGCCGCGCGCACTGAGCCGGGTGCGCAAGCTCGCGCGCTCATCGTTCAGCGTGGTGGTGTCGAAGGCCACCCAATGCCTCTCACGCGACGCCAATTCCGCGTGCCAGGTGATTTCCGATACCCGGCGCCAGGAGTATCGCGGCAGCATCGACACCGATATCATCTCCACCCTTACCGCCGGCCTCCAGCTGGGCTACACGGTGAACGACTTCCGGAACCTGGACCGGAAGAACTCACAGCTGTTCCTGGTGGCTTCGCTCAACCTGTCGCTCTTTGCCGGGGACTATCGATGAAGCGGCACCGCCTGATCGGGTCGTCTGCACTGGTGGCGCTGGCGGCCGCCTGCAGTTCGCAGCCACCTGCCCCTCCCCGGGAGTTCGACGGCGCCGCGGCCCTCCGGTACGTGGAAGCGCAGGTCGCGTTCGGGCCACGCGTGCCCGGCACCGAGGGCCACCAGCGCATGGCGGCCTGGCTTGATTCCCTGGCCCGGGCCAAGGCCGACACCGTCCTGACGCAGGACTGGGTCAGCGTTACCGCCAAGGGTGCCAGGGTGTCGCTGCACAACGTGATGATGCGCTTCAACCCGGCGGCCCCCGAACGCATCCTCTACCTCGCGCACTGGGACACGCGCCCCACCGCGGAGAAGGCCATCAACCCGGAGGATCGCAACAAGCCGATTCCGGGCGCGAACGACGGTGGTTCGGGGGTGGCGGTACTGCTCGGAGTGGCGGATGCCCTGAAGAAGACCCCGTCCACCCTGGGCGTGGACCTGCTCTTCGTGGATGGCGAGGACTTCGGCAGCTTCGAGGATTCAACCGAGACGCTGCTTGGCGCGCGCTACTACGCGAAGAACCAGGCGCCGGGGCCAAAGCCGCTCTTTGCGGTGCTCTTCGACATGATCGGCGATCGCGACCTGCAGATCTACCAGGAGGGCAACTCGCTGCTGGGAGCCCCAGAGGTGGTCGAGCGGGTGTGGGACGCCGCCAAGATCGCGGGCTACTCGAAGGTCTTCATCGCTGCCCCGCGTCATACGCTCATCGACGATCACCTCCCGCTCCAGCAGGCGGGCATCCGGGCGATCGACGTGATCGACTACGACTATGGGAGCAACAACAGCCTCTGGCACACGCCCGACGACACGGTGGACAAGCTGAGCGCGCAGAGCCTCCAGGCCGTCGGTGACGTGGCGATGGCGGTGATCCGCCTCGAGGCCGGCGTGAAAAAGTAGGCCCGCCGGGTATTTGGGTGCGCTCCTCCGGCGCTCGCAGCCGACATTCGTACCATGCCCCCCGAACACCGCGCGGTACTCCTCCTGCTCGGTCTGGGCCTCGTCGGCCACGTCGTGCGCCTGGTGGTGTCCGATGCCCGCCGGCCGCCAGGTGAGGTACGCCTGCTCGGGTCGTCGGACTCGTCCGCGGCGCTCGCACGACGCGACAGTCTGGTGCGCCTTGCCCGTCCCCTGGCCCGCGGGGAGCGCATCGACGCGGATCGCGCCTCGGCCCAGGAGCTCCAGCGGCTCCCGGGGGTGGGACCCGGCCTCGCCCGACGTATCGTCGAGGAGCGAAACCGGTCCGGGCCGTTCGGGGATACGGCCGCGCTGCGTCGGGTTCCCGGCATCGGGCCGTCGAAACTCAGGCGGATGGCGCCGAATCTTGCCTTCTCGGCGGTATCTCGAGCCCCCATGGGGGTGTCGCCACCCGTGACCCCCGTGGTTACGGCTCCGGCGCCGGTTTACTCCGAGGTGATCAACCTGGGCTCGATCGCCGACCTCGAGCGGATATCCGGGATCGGTCGGCGACGGGCGGCGCGGATCGTCGCCTTTCGCGACAGCGCCGGCCCCTTCCGAACCCCTTCCGACCTCGCCCGCGTGCTCGGCATCAGCCTTGCGCTTGCTCGGGCTCTCTGGACGGCAGCCGGGCAGCAGTGACGGCGATTCAGTGCTCGTGTCGCAATAGCGTATCTAACAGCAGCACAATCACTTAGGCTCACGGTCAGGTACGGCGGCCATGGCATCTGTGGCGGTAGGCGGCAACTCAATCGGCGACCTCCTTCTGCAGGAAGGTCTGCTGACTCGCGACCAGCTCACGGCGGCCACCGCCGAGGCCAAGTCGTCCCGCCTGCGCCTGAGCTACGTGGTGGCCAAGCAGGGCATCGTTCCCGAGGTCGAGGTCACGAAGCTGCTCGCGCGGCATTTCCGGATGCCCGCCGTCGACCTGACGAAGTTCGAGGTCGATCCCCGCACCCTCAAGCTCATTCCCGGCGAAGTCGCCGCCAAGCACATCGTCCTGCCGCTCAAGCGCGAGGGCCGTACGCTGACGGTAGCGGTGGCCGATCCGTCGGATCACGGGCTCCTGGACGACCTCAAGTTCATCACCCGGTACGATCTCTTTCCCGTCATTGCGGGCGAGGTGACCCTCCGGAGCCTGATCGAGCGCCATTACGAAACCGCCGGCAACGAGCAGCAGCTCCAGAACCTCCTCAAGGACATGGAGGGGCTCGACGACGACGTCGAGGTGGTCGAGGAACAGGCGGACGAGGTCGCCACCCGCGAACAGATCGACGATGCGCCGGTCGTCAAGCTGATCAACGGGCTGCTGACCGATGCCGTGCGCCGGGGCGCCAGCGACATCCACATCGAGCCGTTCGAGCACGAGATCCGGGTGCGCTACCGCATCGACGGCGCGCTCGTGGAAGTGATGAAGCCGCCGCTCAAGCTGCGCGCGGCCCTCACCAGCCGCGTCAAGATCCTCTCTCAGCTCAATATCGCCGAGCGCCGCGTGCCGCAGGACGGCCGCCTCAAGCTCAAGATGGGGAACCGGGTCATCGACTTCCGCGTCTCGACACTCCCGGTGCTCTTCGGCGAGAAGATCGTGATGCGAATCCTCGACAAGGGCAACCTGACGCTCGACCTGAGCAAGTTCGGTTTCGAGCCCAAGGCCGAGAAGGACCTGCTCCGGGCGATCCTCAATCCCTACGGGATGGTGCTGGTCACCGGCCCGACGGGTTCCGGCAAGACGACCACGCTGTACTCGGCGCTGTCGCGGATCAACACCATCGAGACGAACATCATGACCGCGGAGGACCCCGTCGAGTACAACCTGATGGGGATCAACCAGGTCCTGGTGCGGAACGAGATCGGGCTCACCTTCGCGGCGGCGCTGAGGGCGTTCCTGCGGCAGGACCCCAATGTCATCATGATCGGCGAAATCCGGGACCTGGAGACCGGCAGCATCGCCATCAAGGCGGCGCTCACCGGCCACCTCGTGCTCTCCACGCTGCATACGAACGATGCGCCGAGCACGATCACGCGTATGATTGACATGGGGCTGGAGGCGTTCAACGTCGCGAGCGCCGTCAACATGGTGGTGGCGCAGCGTCTGGTGCGCCGGATCTGCAAGTCCTGCAAGGAACCGACTACCTATCCCGACGACGTGCTGGCGTCGCTGGGCACGGAAATTGAGCAGTTCCGGTCGATTCCGTTCATGAAGGGCAGGGGCTGCGATGCGTGTGGCGGTCTGGGCTACAAGGGGCGCGCGGGCCTCTATGAGGTCATGACGCTCACGCCAGCGCTGCGCCGCATGATCCTCCGCGGTGACTCGGCGGCCGAACTCCGTGACCATGCGGTCACCGAGGGTATGCTTACGCTTCGCATGGACGGCATGATGAAGGTCGCAAAGGGCGTCACCACTCTCGAAGAAGTCGTGAAGGAGACCGCATCATGAGTGTCAACCTCCGGGTGCTCCTTGAGGAGATGATCGAGCGGGAGGCCTCGGACCTGCACCTCACTGCGGGCGAGCGGCCGAAGCTTCGCGTGGACGGCGACATCACCAACGCGAATTCGTGCGCCGACGTCATGACCCCCAAGGACACGTTGTCGCTTGCCTACTCGGTGCTCACCGAGAACCAGAAGAAGCGGTTCGAGACGGAGGACGAGCTCGACTTCTCGTTCGGCATCCAGAACCTGGCCCGCTTCCGCGGCAACGTCTACAAGCAGCGGGGCTGCGTGTCGGTGGCTATCCGCATGATCCCCTTCAACGTCCGCACCTTCAGCGAGCTGGGCCTTCCCCCGGTGGTGTCCAAGCTGGCGGAGCGGCCGCGCGGGCTCATCCTGGTCACCGGTCCCACCGGATCGGGCAAGTCCACCACGCTCGCGGCGATCATCGACAAGATCAACAAGGAGCGGAAGGGCCACATCATCACGGTGGAGGACCCGATCGAGTTCATCCACCGCCACCAGAACTGCATCGTCAACCAGCGCGAGGTGGGCACCGACACGAAGAGCTTCGCGAGCGCGCTCAAGTACGCGCTGCGCGAGGACCCCGACGTGATCCTGGTGGGCGAGATGCGCGACCTCGAGACGATCGCCGCGGCGCTGACGATCGCCGAGACGGGCCACCTCGCCCTCGCCACGCTGCACACCAACTCGGCGGCGGAGTCGATCAACCGCATCATCGACGTCTTCCCGTCCAACCAGCAGGCGCAGGCGCGGGCCCAGCTGGCGTTCGTGCTCGAGGGCGTGCTGACCCAGACGCTGCTGCCGCGGGCG
>JAGGAG010000177.1 GCA_017889745.1 Gemmatimonadota bacterium
CGCGTGCGCGTCGCACTCGAGTGAGCCGGGGCACGTCGCCCTTGCCGAGGAGATGCTGCGCAAGGTGGGCCAGACCGAGGCCGACCTTGCGTGTGGACCGCACGTCCCATTGTCGCCGGTCATGGCGGCGATGGTGGCTCGCGAGGGCATCCATATGAGCCCCGCGTGGAGCAACTGTTCCGGGAAGCATGTGGCGATGCTGGCCGTCTCGCTCCACCGCGGATGGCAGACGCATGGATACGAGCGCCTGGAGCATCCGCTGCAGCAGCGGATCCTGGCCGAGGTGTCGCGCTGGAGCGGGGAGCCGGTCGAGTCCATCGGCCTGGGAATGGACGGCTGCACCGCGGTGAGCTTCGCGCTCCCGCTGGTGGCGATGGCCCGGGCGTATGCCCGCTTCGGCACGTCGGACGAGCCGGCGATGGTGCGCATCCGGAATGCGATGGTGGCGCACCCCTGGCTCGTGGCCGGCACCGGGCGATCCTGCACCGACCTGATGGAAGCCGCGCCGGGCCGCCTGGCGGTGAAACTCGGCGCCGATGGGATCTACAGCGCGGCGTTGCTGCGTTCGGGGATCGGGATCGCCCTCAAGGTGGAAGACGGCGACATGCGCGCCTCACCGGCGGCGCTGGTTGCCATCCTTCGCGACCTGGCCCGGCGATACGAGCCCGACCTGCTGGGCGCGCTGGACGCGCCGTCGGTCGAGCGCCATGCCCGGCTCGCGATCTACAGCACGCGAGGCCAGGTGACGGGGTATCTGCAGGTGGTGGGTGCATTGCAGCACGAGACACCGGTCGGCGTACGAACGGTGATGGCTGAAGCCAGGTGATGAGGTAGCGTATGGCGAAACAGGACAGCCTCGATCTCCAGACCCGTGAACTGGTGCGGTTCGCCGCGGCGATTGCGCAGGGCGATGAGCCCGACATTCGCGAGCGCGTGCGCGCGGTGCGCCTGGCGCAGGTGCCGGTCGTCTGGGCCGAGGAACTGCTGCTCCAGTCGATCCTCATGTGCGGATATCCCCGTGCGCTCGTGGCCATGGGGGTCTGGCGCAAGTTCAGCGGAGTGAAGGCACCCCCGCTCGACGCCGAGGCATCGTACGAGGCGCACTCCGAGTGGACGAAGCGGGGCGAGGCAACCTGCGCCATCATCTACGGCGACAACTACCGGAAGCTGCGCGACAACGTGCGCGCGCTGCACCCCGCGGTGGATGAGTGGATGATCGCCGAGGGCTACGGGCGCACCCTGTCGCGGCCGGGGCTCGACCTCATGCGTCGCGAGCTGTGCACCGTGGCGCAGACCGCCATCCTGGAAACGGAGCGCCAGCTGCACTCTCATTTGCGGGGCGCGCTCAATGCCGGCGCTGATCCGATGCAGGTGGATGCGGTGCTGTCGGTGGTGAACCCGATGATTTCGTTCGACGCGTGGCGCAAGGTGAAGGAGTTGTGGCGCAGCGTGCGTGATGGCTGGACCCCGGAGACCTAGCGTCGATGTTCGTTGATCAGGCTATCGTGAAGGTCGCGGCCGGCACCGGCGGTTCCGGCGCCTGCTCCTTCGCGCGTTTCAAGTACATGCCCAAGGCCGGTCCCGACGGAGGCGATGGCGGGCGGGGCGGAAGCGTCTACGTCGTGGGCAATCCCAACCTGAGCACGCTGCTGGACTACCGCTACCGCACGGTCTGGAAGGCGGAGCGGGCCCAGCACGGCATGGGAAAGAACAAGACCGGCGCGTCCACCGACGACATCGAGCTGCCGGTGCCACCGGGCACCGTGGTCCGGGACACGTCCACCGGGGATGTCCTTGGCGAGGTCATGGCCGGTGACCGGCTGCTGGTGGCACGCGGCGGCCGCGGCGGGCGGGGCAATGCCCGGTTCGCCACGCCCACTCATCGCGCGCCGCGCGAGTGGGAGCCCGGCGCGGAGGGGCAGGCGCGGGAAATCGAGCTGGTGCTGAAGCTCATTGCCGACGTCGGCCTGGTGGGCGAACCGAACGCGGGCAAGAGTACCCTGCTGTCGGTCATCTCGGCTGCACGCCCGAAGATCGCGGACTATCCATTTACCACGCTCGAACCGAACCTGGGGGTGGTGGGTCTCTCCGGCAGCCGCACCTACGTCGTTGCCGACATTCCCGGGATCATCGAGGGCGCGCACGCGGGCAAGGGGCTCGGCCTTCGGTTCCTGCGTCACGTGGAGCGCACCCGGGTGCTCGCGTATCTCCTGCCGCTCGACGTGAAAGAACCGCAGGTCGTCTATGAACAGCTCCGGCGCGAAATCGCAGCCTACAGCGAGGAACTGGCGGCAAAGCCTCATGTCGTGGTGCTCACCAAGGCCGACCTCCTTCCCGAGGGAGAGCCGCAGCCAGTGGTGCATGCGCCCGAAGCGGCGGGTCAATTCACGATCTCGAGTGTTGCCGGTACCGGTCTCGATGACCTGAAGGAATTCCTCTGGCGTTTCGTCGAGGCGGCGCGACGCGACGCGGCGGCGTCAGAGCAGGAGTACGTCGAGCCCACCGAAGAAGAGGATGCCGTGCTGTTCGACCCGGACTCAGGTGATGACCGCGCTGACGACGGTCCCTGACGATCCGGAGGAGCGGGCGGTCTATGTGGCGCTCGCACTCACTCCCGGTCTCGGGTCAAGACTCCCCGAACTCCTCGCAGCTTGCTCAACCCCGCTCGGCGCCATTTCGGCGCCGTCTGCGTTTCTGGGTGCCGCCGGCTTCTCGAAGGCGGCGGTAGCCGTGATCCAGGGCGCCACGGCGCCCGCTGGCCTGCGTATCCTCCGCCGTGCGTCCGCGATGGGTGTCACCGTCATCTTCCCCGGCGATCCCTGCTTTCCCGCCCGGCTCGCCGAGATCCCCGACCCGCCGCGGCTGCTCTTCGCCTTGGGCGACCTGACGCTCACCGAGCGCTGGGCGGTCGCGGTAGTTGGGAGCAGGAGCCACTCCGACTATGGAGTGCATGCCTGTCGCGCCGTCGTCGACGCCGCCGTGGCCGCCGGGGCCGTCGTGGTGAGCGGGATGGCGCGGGGCATCGACGCCCAGGCACACACGCGCGCGCTCGACGACGGCGGCGACACGATCGGCATCCTCGGTAACGGAATCGGGCACGTCTATCCGGCGGCCAACCGGGCGCTCTACGAGCGCGTTGCCCGCGAGGGCCTGCTGCTCACGGAGATGCCGCCCGGCGAGAGGCCCCGGATCTATACGTTTCCCCACCGCAATCGTCTCATCGCCGGGCTCGCGAAGGTCACGGTGGTCATCGAGGCGGCGCATACCTCGGGCTCGTTGATCACGGCGGCGGCCGCACTCGACGCCGGGAGGGAGGTCATGGCGGTGCCGGGGCCGATTACCGAGACCACATCGGATGGCACTAACGCGCTGATTCGCGATGGCGCCTTGCCGTTCCTCACCGCCGATGATCTCTGGGCCAGGCTGCCGGGGGCGCCTGCAATCCGGCCGGCCCCGTTCCCGGTCGCGCCGGGGCAGCGGCGACTTCCCGAGGGGCTCTCCGATGTCGAGCAACGGATCGCCACGGCGCTGCTCGAGGGCGCGCAGGATGTCGACGGCATCGCGCGCGAGGCCGAGGTCGACGCCGGCGCGGCGCTGGTCGAGTTGCTGTCGCTCGAACTGCGATCGGTGGTGGAGTCGCTGCCGGGGAGACGCTATCGCCTTCGGTAATCCGGCCGCCCGCCTATTTTTCGCTGGTGCATCTCTACATACACGTCCCGTTCTGCGCCCGCCGCTGCAGTTACTGCGATTTTGCCATCGCGGTTCGCCGCGAGGTCCCGTCCGGGAGGTTCGTGGACGTGGTGCTTGCCGAGTGGCAGCGCAGGCAACTGGAGCCGGCCTGGAGCGACTCACCGTCGCTTGCCACCATCTACCTGGGCGGTGGTACCCCTTCGCGGCTCGACGCTGCAGAACTGGGCCGGATGCTCACCGAATTGCAGCGCGACCGGCCAGTCGACGCGGGCGCGGAGGTGACGCTGGAGGCCAATCCCGAGGACATAACCGCTCCCAATACCGAGGCGTGGATTGCCGCCGGCGTGAACCGGGTGTCCCTGGGCGTCCAGTCGTTCGATGACGCCGTGCTCAGGTGGATGCACCGCACCCATGACGCCGCCGCCGTGCCGGCGGCGATGGCGACCCTGCGCGCCGCCGGTTTCCACAACATTTCCCTCGACCTGATCTTTGCGCTGCCCGAGGTCCTGAACCGCGATTGGTCACGTGACCTCGAGCTGGCGCTCGCGCTCGAGCCGGAGCACCTGTCGCTTTACGGGCTCACCGTGGAAGAGGGCACACCATTGGGCCGGTGGACTGCGAGGGGCGAGAGCATGCCGCCACCCGACGAGCGATATGCAGCGGAATACCTGCAGGCGCACCAGTCGCTGCGTGCTGCGGGCTTCGATCACTATGAAGTGTCCAACGCGGGGCGCCCGGGCTATCGGTCACTCCACAACAGCGCGTACTGGCGCCGGGCTCCATTCATCGGGCTCGGTCCGTCGGCGCATTCTGCGGTCGCCGGGCGCCGGTCCTGGAACGTGCCGCAGTGGGCCAGCTATGAACGCCTGGTCAGCGCCGGACAACCCCTCCAGGAAGAAGAGGTATTGAGTGAGAGCCAGCTGCGCCTGGAGCAGCTCTACCTGGGCCTGCGCACGTCGGACGGGGTCGAGTCTGGCCTGATTCCGGCTGCCGCGCTTGGCGGTTGGATTGGCAGTGGGTGGGCGGAATCGTCCGGTGGAGTTTGCCGGCTCACCGCCGAGGGCTGGCTGCGGCTCGACGCGCTGGTCCGATCCATCACCTGAGCATGTCCCTTGCTTTATCCCCATGGTCTGTGGGGTCGAACCTGTCGGATCGGCCGCCCGGCATGTCAGGTTGGCTGTCAGCGCTTCACCTGAACCCACCCAACCCCGTAAATTGCTGTCATGACTGCA
>JAGGAG010000178.1 GCA_017889745.1 Gemmatimonadota bacterium
CGCAGGTCGGTCATCGGGGCAAGCTAGTCACCGCTCGCGACAATGATGACCATCGCGAGGTAGGCGGCCGCGGCGAGCCCCAGGGCAATGGTGATGATCAGCCCGGCGGTGTGGCCCCCGTTCGGTTGCCTCACCTCGGCATGCTCGATCCGTGAGAGCGGCAGGGAGTCGTGCGGCGTGAAGAGGGAATCGTTGCGCACCGTCCACTCGGAGGCGTCGAACGGTGCGCCGCCTGCGGGCTGGATCCGGAGCGGCTTGCCGGCCAGGCTGTCGAGCCCGGCGGGTGACACCGCCGCCACCGGCCGCCAGCTATGGCATCCGGTGAGGACGAGCGTCGCGAGCAGGAGGCAGGCGGGCGCCCTACTTCCGGGTAAGGACTCCACAGGCGAGCCGCGCACCCGACCCGCCGTTGGCCGGCTGGTCGGTGAGATTATCGGCGTTGGCGTGCAGCACGACTGCCTTGCCCATGATCCCCGCACTGTCAGCCTCCAGGTTCAGTTTGCTCACGACGACGTCGAGCTGGCCCTTCCCATCGGCACCCACGGAGATATTGCCGAGGTCGCCGGCGTGGCCGGTACCGTTGAGCCCATCGTGCGCGTTGGCGTGGGTCGGATCGAAGTGCGGCCCCGCGGCCGCGAACCCCGATGAGCCCGGCGAACTGCAGGCCGAGTTGGCATGGACATGCACGCCGTGGTTACCGGGCGTGACTCCATGCACCTTGATGATGACACGCACTCCGCTGCCATCGCGCCGGGCTTTCACCGTTCCCACTTCGGCGCCGGTGGAGTCGTGCATCACACCCTTCGCCTTGGGTGCGGCCGCGACGGCAGCCGGGCGGTGCTGATCGCCCCCAGCGAGAACGATCAAGCCGATGGTGATCGGTGTCCAGATGGGTATGTTCGTCACTGCAGTTACCGTATCCTTCTGCAACGCAGAACTCAGGGAGACAACCATGCAGGTTCGTGTAGCGCTCACCGTGCTGCTCGCCGTTGCCTTGAACGCCGGCGTGGCCGCGGCGCAGGTAACCGCCATCCGGGCGGGACGCGTGGTGGATCCCGACGCCGGCACCGCCGCACAGAACCAAGTCATATTGGTCGAGGGGGGCAAGATCACGGCGATCGGCGCCAGCGTGAAGATCCCTTCGGGCGCCAACGTGATCGACCTGTCACGCTCCACAGTCTCCCCGGGGCTGGTCGACGCCCACACGCACCTGTGCATGGTGGTCCAGCCGAAGCGCGACGCGGGCAACTACTACTTCACGACGCTGGTCGACCCCGATGCCTTCCGCTCGATCGAGGGCGTGGTCAATGCGAAGACCATGCTCGAGGCGGGCTTCACCAGCGTCCGCGACGTGGGCAACGAGGGCCGGTATGCGTGCGTGCAGGTGCGGAAGGCGATCCAGCGGGGACTGATTCCCGGCCCGACCCTGATCACCGCCGGGCGGATCATCGCGCCGTATGGCGGACAGTTCCACCTGCAGCCGGACAAGCCGGCGCTGGCGGAACCGGAGTACTACTTCGCCGACACGCGCGACGAGATGGTGAAGGCGGTGCGGGAGAACGTGCACTACGGCGCCACGGTGATCAAGATCGTGGTGGACGACCAGCGGTACATCTACTCGGTGGACGACATCCGCTTCATCAAGGAGGAGGCGGCGCGCTCCGGAATGAAGCTCGCCGCGCACGCCTGGACCGAGCCGGGCGCCCACAACGCGGCGGAAGCGGCCGTGGCGTCGATCGAGCATGGGTTCGACATGACCGACGCCGACCTGCTGATCGCGAAGCAGAACGGGGTGGTGCTGGTGGGCACCGAGTATCTCGCCAACGGGGACACCACCGCGGACCATCGCCAGTGGGTGGACCGGCTCGCGCGGGCCTACAAGGTCGGCGTGGAGCTGGTGTACGGCACCGATGCCACCAATGCGGTGCAGGGGATGACCCGGGGACAGGATGCCATGACGGGAATCGATCCGTGGGTGGAGGCGGGCATCCCCGCGCCGGCGATCCTCAAGGCCATGACCTCCAGCGGTACGAAACTGCTGGGCGTGGACAAGGAGCGGGGCACGCTGCAGCCGGGCATGTTCGCCGACCTCATCGCCACGCCCGACAACCCGCTCACCAACATCCAGACGCTCAAGCAGGTCACCTTCGTGATGAAGAACGGTGCCGTAGTTCCGCTACCCGGCAAGGGCCGTTGATATCGGCAGCTTCCGCACCCGCTTGCCCGTGGCCGCGAACACGGCGTTCGCGATCGCGGGCATGACCGCGGCGGTGCCGGGCTCACCCATGCCGCCCGGCGCCTCGGTGTTCCTGACCAGGTGGACCTCGATGGCGGGTGACTCATTGATGCGGAGCACCCGGTAGTCTCCGAAGTTGCTCTGCTGCACCCGGCCGTTCTTGAGGGTGATCTCGCCGTACAATGCGGCCGATGCCCCGAAGATGATGCCGCTCTGCATCTGTGCCACGATGCCATCGGGGTTGACCTGAGTGCCGCAGTCGACCGCCGCCACCACGCGCGTCACCCTCACATCGCTGCCGCTCACCTCCACCTCGGCCACCTGCGCCACGTAGCTGCCGAATACGTTCTGCACCGAGATGCCGCGGCCGCGGCCGGCCGGCAGCGGCTCTCCCCAGCCCGCCCTGGCCGCGGCGAGCTCCAGCACCGCCCGGGCGCGGGGTGACTTGCCGAGCAGCGCCTGCCGGTACGCCACGGGATCCTGCCTGGCCGCCGCCGCCAGCTCGTCGATGAAGCTCTCCACCACGAAGACGTTGTGGGTGGCGCCGACGCCCCGCCAGAACGCGGTGGGAATGCCGGGCGGTTCCACACGCACGTACTCCACCAGCATGCTGGGAAAATCGTACGGCGGGTGGATGGCCCCGTCGACGGCGTCGAGATCGATGCCCTTGATGGTGGTGATCAGGGCCTGCAGCCCGACCGCCCTGGCCGCGCGGAGGCTCTTCTCGGCCCACCGGTTGATGATGGACGCGCCAGCGATACGGTGGCTCCAGGCTACCGGCTTGCCCCCGGCATCGAGCCCGGCGGCGATGCGATCGTAGTAGTACGGCCGATACATGTCGTGCTGGATGTCCTCCTCGCGAGACCATATGACCTTGACCGGGCCGTCCACCTGCTTCGCGATCTCGACCGCCTGCGTGAAGTAGTCCACCTCGAGGCGGCGCCCGAAGCCGCCCCCGATGAGGTGGTTGTGCACCTTGACCTTGTCGGTCGACAGGCCCGTGACCTTCGCGGCGGTCTGCTGCGCGCGCGTGGCCACCTGGGTGCCGACCCACACATCGCAGCCGTCGGCGCGCACGTGCACGGTACAGTTGGCGGGTTCCATGGTGGCATGCGCCAGGAACGGTGCTTCGTAGATGGCCTCCAGCTTCGTCGTGGCACTCGCCATGGCGGCGGCGACATCGCCGTCCTTGCGCGCCACCGTGCCCGGCCCGGCGGATGCCGTCTCCAGCTGCTTCACCACGTCGGCCGTGGTGAGCGCGGCGTGCGGTCCGTCGTTCCACTTGATGTCGAGCGCGGCGAGGCCCTGCTTCGCCGCCCACATGTGCTCCCCGACCACCGCGACGGCGTTGTCGAGCCGTACGACCTTCGACACGCCCTTCACCGCCATCGCCTTGCTCTCGTCGACACCGGCGAGCGTGCCGCCGAACACCGGGCACGCCGCGACGGTCGCGATGCGCATGCCGGGCAGCACGGTATCGATGCCGAACTTCGCTGTTCCGTTCACCTTGGCCGGCGAGTCGAGCCGCTTCGCCGATGTGCCGATGAGCTTCCAGTCCTTCGGGTCCTTGAGTGCCACCTTCTTCGGCACCGGCAGGGTCGCCGCCTTGTCGGCCAGTTCGCCGTACGCGAGCTGGCGGCGGCTCGCGTCGTGATAGACCACGCCATGCCCGGCACGGCACGATGCGGGGTCGACGCCCCACTCCTTCGCGGCGGCGGCGACGAGCATTGCGCGGGCGGTGGCGCCGGCCTGGCGGAGGGGCACCCACATGGTGCGCACCGACGTGGACCCGCCGGTTGCCTGGAAGCCCAGCGCCGGGTTGGAGTAGAGCGCGTTGTCGGGTGGTGCCGCCTCGAGGGTGACCTGGTCCAGCCCCACCTCGAGTTCCTCGGCGAGCAGCATCGGCATCGAGGTGTAGGTGCCCTGGCCCATCTCCACCTGGGACATGACGAGGGTGACGGCACCGTCGCGGCCGACGCGTATCCAGGCGTTGGGCGCGAACGTCCCCGCCGCCAGCCCGGTGTCGCGGCGGCCGAGGCGGCAGGAGATGAGCAGGCCGCCGCCGGCCGCGGCGCCGGCGACCAGGAACTCGCGACGTGACCAGGTCATGTCACGCCCCCTTTGCGGTGACGGCCGCGGGTCCGGCGGCCTGCCTGATGGCGGCGCGGATACGGGTGTAGGTGCCGCAGCGGCAGATGTTGCCCGCCATGGCGTTGTCGATGTCACCGTCGGTGGGATGCGGGTTGGCGGCGAGGAGCGCCGCCGCCGACATGATCTGGCCCGACTGGCAGTAGCCGCATTGCACCACGTCGAGGTCGAGCCAGGCCCGCTGGACCTTCTGCCCGGCGGGGGTGTCGCCGATCGCCTCGATGGTGGTGATGTGCTTCCCCACCGCCACGGATACCGGGGTGACGCACGAGCGGATCGGCTGGCCATCGAGGTGCACGGTGCAGGCACCGCAGGCCCCGATGCCGCAGCCGAACTTGGTGCCGGTCATCTGCAGCAGGTCGCGGACGACCCAGAGGAGCGGCATGTCGTCGGGCACGTCCACGTCGCGCGCGGTGCCGTTGATGTTCAGCGTGGTCATGATCATTCCTGAGCCGGAGTTCTCACCCTTCACTATAGTACACCTGCATGGACCTCGGACACTGCAGCTTCGTCGAAACCACGCCCGAT
>JAGGAG010000001.1 GCA_017889745.1 Gemmatimonadota bacterium
CGGCCAGCGGGGTCGCGAGCACCGCCAGCGTGCCGGCGGCGGCGACGATGTTCCCGAGATGTTTTGGCGACACCGGAATCTCTGGCGAGGGAGCGGATGGCTGTCCCTCAGAAGTATGGCAGGCGGAACCCGGTGCTGCCAGTGCCTAGGGAACGGCCCGGCGCGGAGCGCCCTTCACCGGCAGCAGTGCCGGGGGCTCGTCCCCGAGCCAGTTGATCTCCAGCCGGCCGGCCGGCTCGAACTCCACGGTGCCATCGCCGTGCGCCACGCCGGACGGGTTGATCTGCAGCAGTTCATCGAGGCTGTACAGCTCGACCGTCAACTCGTAGCGGTGCGGGCCCTGCCGCAGTCGCTTCACGATGACCGGGGTGCTCGGGCCGAGCGTGGAGATGGTTCCCACGAGCCGGCCGTCGATCCTGATCCGCACCAGTCCGCGGAGGCGCGCGGCAGCATCAGGCCCGAGTTCGATGGTCGTGGCATCTGCCTCGGCTACGCCGCGCACCGGTGCGGCGGCCTCGGCCTCGGGGTCAGCCTGCACCGCGGGAAGGCAGGCGAGCAGGTTCGCCGCCCGGCGCGAACCGGACGGATGGAAGCGATCGTGGCTGAACAGGCCCATGCGGGTGAAGAACTGCACCGCGGCCTCGACCGAGGCCCGGCCGGTGCGCGCGAGCCGGGCCGCGGCGTAGCAGTCCGCCTCGAGCTCCTGCCGCTGGCGAATCTCGGCCACGCTCGAGTCGCGGCCGGCCAGGGCGCCGCCGACGTGCTCGTAGTACACGTGC
Source organism: Gemmatimonadota bacterium (assembly GCA_017889745.1). Taxonomy (GTDB): domain Bacteria; phylum Gemmatimonadota; class Gemmatimonadetes; order Gemmatimonadales; family GWC2-71-9; genus JAGGAG01. Next base: position 780 of record JAGGAG010000001.1, read on the forward strand.
CCGTACTCATGGGCGATGAAGAATTCGCGGAGCAGCGGGCCGACGCGCTCGATGAGGGTCGGATTGAAATAGATGACGGGGCGACCATTCTCCCGGCGCGTCACCGCCACGTCGCTCAGGGTGTCCGTGGGCAGCAGCGTCACGTCGGTCATCAGCGGCTCCTGGGCGCGCAGCATCCCCGGCACGCTCCCGAGCGCCAGGAAGAGCATCGCGATTCCGCTTCGCACCGGCATGCCGTCCATCCTTCCGTTGGCCGGCGACCAGGTCGCCAACGCCATCGCCCCCGCGACATCAAGAGATCGAGGCGCGGGGGCGAATGGCGGGTGCCATTGCTGGTGCTTCGATCCCGTTGGCTACATCAGACCCTTCGTCCGGGGTTCCGGTTCCGGCCGGTGCAGAGGTGCACCGGCACTGGCGCTGTGCTGCGGCGCCCGTAAGCGGCGAGTACTCCGCCGAGTGTCCCGAGGATCAGTAGCAGTGCAGCCAACATCGGCTCGTCCAGGTGATGGTCTGATTTCCCAGTACGCATCCCCCGAGCCAGAAGATTACCGGCACCGGTCAGGGGGCGATCAAGAAGGGGGCTGGCCCGGCCCAAGTGGCGTCCTGGCAAGCAGTAACGGCGCGGGCTGGTACCCGCCGCCCCGTCCCTGCCGGGCTGCGGCGCCGGGCTCCGCCGTCGGCCGGCGCGGCCCATTCGCCGCATCGTGCCGAGCCGCGCTGTTGCAGCCCGCACCGGTGCGGCCCATCTTCCACTCGACCGCCAGGGGTACCCCATGGAGCACGACGGGGTTGAGACAGTCCCTTGGAACCTGATCCGGTTTACACCGGCGGAGGGAGGCGGCGCAGGGAGATGTTCCCATCCCGCCTTCCTCCGTCGCTCTGCGATGGAGGAAGAATCATGTCGGCCCCCGCCACCACACTCGGCAGCGATACCTTCGAGCACGCCTTCCCGGGCTCACGGAAGGTGCACGTCGAGGGACCCCGCGGCGTCCGCGTGCCGATGCGCGAGATCGTCCTCTCCGGCGGGGAGCCGCCACTCCGCGTCTACGACCCGAGCGGCCTCCAGGGCGTCGATGTTCGCGCGGGGCTTCCCGCACTGCGGCAGGCATGGGTGCTTGAGCGGGACGTGCACCGCGCGGGGACGCGCGGCGCGACCGAACTCATTCCCTCGTCCCTCGAACGCCAGGCATATCGCGGGCGCGGCCCGGTCACGCAGCTGCACTTCGCGCGACGCGGAGAGGTCACTCCCGAGATGGAGTTCGTTGCGCTCCGCGAGGGGCTGCCGGCCGACTTTGTCCGCAGCGAGGTGGCGCGCGGGCGCGCCATCATCCCGGCCAACATCAACCATCCCGAACTCGAGCCGATGATCATCGGGCGGAATTTCCATGTGAAGATCAACGCCAACATCGGCAACTCGGCGGTGACCAGCACGATCGAGGAGGAAGTGGAGAAGCTGCGGTGGGCCACCCTGTGGGGCGCCGACACCGTGATGGACCTCTCCACCGGCCGGAACATCCACGAGACGCGGCAGTGGATCATCCGTAACTCGGCCGTACCCATTGGCACCGTGCCGATCTACCAGGCGCTGGAAAAGGTGGGCGGCGTGGCCGAGGACCTCACGTGGGAGGTGTATCGCGACACCCTGATCGAGCAGGCGGAGCAGGGCGTGGACTACTTCACGGTGCACGCCGGCGTGCTGCTGGAGTACGTGCCGCTCACGGCCCGGCGTGTCACCGGCATCGTGTCGCGGGGTGGCTCGATCATCGCCAAGTGGTGCCTGGCCCATCACCAGCAGAGCTTTCTCTACACGCGGTTTCGCGAGATCTGCGAGATCATGCGGGCGTACGACGTGTCGTTCTCGCTGGGCGACGGCCTGCGGCCCGGCAGCATTGCCGATGCCAATGACGAGGCGCAGTTCGCGGAACTGCGCACACAAGGCGAACTCACGAAGATCGCGTGGGAATACGACGTGCAGGTGATGAACGAGGGGCCGGGGCACGTCCCGATGCACCTGATCAAGGAGAACATGGATAAGCAGCTCGAGTGGTGCGCGGAGGCACCGTTCTACACCCTCGGGCCGCTCACCACCGACATCGCGCCGGGATACGACCACATCACGAGCGCGATCGGCGCGGCGATGATCGGCTGGTACGGCACGGCCATGCTCTGCTACGTAACGCCGAAGGAACACCTGGGCCTGCCCAACCGCGACGACGTGAAGGCGGGCGTCATCACCTACAAGATCGCCGCGCACGCGGCGGATCTGGCCAAGGGCCACCCGCGCGCGCGCCAGTGGGATGACGCGATCTCGAAGGCCCGCTTCGAGTTTCGCTGGGAGGACCAGTTCAACCTCGCGCTCGACCCGGTGACGGCGCGCGCCTTCCACGACGAGACGCTGCCGGCCGACGGCGCCAAGGTGGCGCATTTCTGCTCGATGTGCGGCCCGAAGTTCTGCTCGATGAAACTGACGCACGAGCTGCGAGACGAAGCCAGGCGCCAGGAGATGGAGCAGGGAATGGCGGGCAAGGCGGCGGAGTTCCGCGCCGCCGGCGGTGAACTCTACGTGGCGCCGGCCAGCCGCTGATAGCGGGACATGAACCGGCGGTCGAGGCTCTCCTTGAGCCGCATCGCCATGCGGCCCTCGCGGGCAAGGGCGCCATAGGAGACGAGGGCCCTTCCGTCGCCACAGTCGAGCAGCACGAGGCGGCGTGACGGAGCATGGTACTGGCGGAACCTGGGCGCCGGCGCCGCGCTGCAGTACGCCGCCACATTCTCGGCCAGCGTCAGTCCCGCGCCGGCCGATTCCCCGGCCACGAAGACGTCCGGGTGTGAGACGCTCCGCAGCGTGTCATCGGATTCCACGAAGCCACGCTCGTCGAGTGCCAGCCCGGAACCAGCCAGCCCCTGCGGCGGTGCCGCGCCGATGGTCCAGACGACCAGGTCGGCGGGAATGATGGCACCGGAGTTGAGCCGGAGCCCCCGGCGCGACAGCTCGGAGACCCGCGCTCCGAGCGCAGACCCGATGTTGAGCCGGCGCAGGGCGCGCGCCGCCAGCGGCCGGGTGCTGGCGGGAGCATCGGGCAGCACGTGCGGCTCGCCGTCCACCACCATGATCGTCGCCGGAGTCGCCTCTCGCGCGAGCCGGGCGCGAATGGCGCAGGCGACCTCGAATCCCCGGCCACCCGCCCCCACGACCGCGATCCGGATACCACGCCGCTCGATGCTCTGCCGCACACGCGTCATCGCCGCCGGGATCTCGCGGGCCCTCGCCATGGGCCGGATCGGCAGCGCGAACTCCGCGGCACCCGGGACGCGGGCGTCGCACGGGATCGCGTCCCCCGACAGGGACAGCACCTCCCACGGCTCCGTCCGGCCATCGGTGAGCTCGAGGCGGTGGGCGGCCGCGTCGATGCGCCTGATGCCGCCCTCGGTGAAGCGGCAGCCCGCCCGCTCCGCCAGGCGTGCCAGGTCGATCGACATCACGTCCTCATCATGCCGCCCGGCGAGCCAGCCCGGGAGCATGGTGTCATGGATGTAGCGCGGCTCGCCGCTGATCAGCAGCGGATCGCTGGCGTGAACATGTCCCGCGGCCAGTCCCTCCAGCAGTCGCAGTTGCGCCGGCCCCACGCCCACCATGACCAGTCGTTTCATGCCCCCCCTGTCGAACGGTTGAAAGTCTGCCGGAAGCTATGTCGGTCGGATTGACAGGGCGACGGCAGAGGCGCTTGCCACCTCTCCCCATCACTCTGCCGAAACGACCGAACCCGCTGGCATATCGGTTGAATCTCCGCCGGGCAGGAGCCAGTCGCGTGGGCTGGCCTGAATCCCTTCACAGCGGAGGACATCATGCGGTACGGATTGACCCAGCGTCCTGCGGACGCCTTCCAGAACCTTCGTCGCCTCAACTCGTTCCTGGACGAGGCCGTCAGCGGCTTCCCGTTCGGCGCCGAGAGCGGCACGCTGACGGCTGCGTGGACGCCGGCGGTCGACGTCTTCGAGGACAAGGATGCGGTGAAGATCGTGGCGGAACTGCCCGGCGTGAAGCCGGAGGACGTGAAGATCTCGCTGGAGAACCAGACCCTGACCGTTCGCGGCGAGAAGAAGCAGGTGGCCGAGGAGAAGACGGAGCGGGTGCACCGCTACGAGCGGATGTACGGGGCATTCGAGCGGACGTTCGCGCTGCCGGGCACGGTGGACGCCGATCGGATCGAGGCGGCCTTTGCGGATGGCCTGCTCACGGTGACGATGCCCAAGGTGGAGCGGGCCCGGCCGCGGCAGATCGAGATCCGGACCAGGTAAGCCAGGTCAGCCCTCGACCAGCCCTGTCTCGAGGGCGAACTTGGTCAGGCCGGCCACCGTGCGGATGCCGAGTTTCTTCATCAGGCTCTCGCGGTGGGTCTCGACGGTGCGGTGGGAGATGCCGAGTTCGCTGGCGATCTCCTTGTTGGTGAGGCCGCGCGCGATGCCGGCGAGCACCTCGCGTTCCCGGCCGGTGAGCAGGTCGAGGTCGGTGTTGCGCTGCTCGCGGGCGATGTCGCCCCGGACGGCCTCGGAAAGGCGGGCGGCGACGGCCGGGCTGAAGTAGGCCTCGCCGCCCAGGACGGTGCGTATCGCGGTGGCCAGCTCCTGCGCCGCGCCGTCCTTGAGGAGGTAGCCGTGCGCGCCGGCTCGTACGCTCTCGAGCACGTACTCGGTGTTGTCGTACATGCTCAGAATGAGCACGCGAATATGCGGCAGCGCGTGCCGCAGGCGCACGGCCGCCTGCAGCCCTGTCTCGACCGGCATCGAGATGTCGAGTACGGCCACGTCGGGCTGCTGCGACTCTGCGAGCGGCAGGACCTCGGTGCCGTTCGTCGCCTCACCCACCACCAGGAAGCCCTCGCGCTCGAGCACGCTCCGTATGCCCTCGCGCACCATGGCGTGATCGTCGGCGACGAGCACGCGGATCGGGTTCTCGGTCATGCCGCCTCCCCCGCGCTGATCGGTACCTGTACCTCGACGCGCGCGCCGGCACCTGGGCGCCCGTCGAAGCGTACGCTGCCGCCGAGTGCCGAGATGCGTTCGCGCATGCCGGTCAGTCCCATGTGTCCCTCACGCTCGAGCAGAGCAGTGTCGGTGGTGTGCGGTCCACTGCCGTCGTCGGCGACCACGAGCATCAATGTGCGTCCCCGCAGCGCGATCTGCACGGAGACCGTCTTGGCGTTGGCGTGGCGCACGACGTTGGAGAGAGCTTCCTGCAGCGCCCGGAATACTGCCAGTTCCGCGTCCTTCGACAGTGCCGGCAGCCCCTGCGGCGCTTCGAGCGTGATGCGGATGGCGCTCCGCTCGCTGAAATCGGCTACCAGCGACCGGAGCGCGGGCAGGAGCCCGAGGTCGTCGAGCAGCGACGGACGGAGGTCGTTCACCACGCTGCGGATGCCTCGAATTCCCTTGTCGATGAGGCCGAGCATGCGCTCCAGCCGCGGCGCCGCGATGCCGGGAACCTGACCCCGCAGCAGCTCCAGCTCCATCTTGACCGCCGAGAATACCTGCGCGGTCTCGTCGTGCAACTCGCGTGAGAGGCGGCGGCGCTCCTCTTCGTGCTGCTCCAGCATCCTGGCCGAAAGGCGGGCGAGCTCGACGGTGCGCGCCTGCAGCTTTTCGTGGAGGTCGGCATTGGCCAGTGCCGCGCCGACCTGACGGCCCAGCGCCTGGAGAAAGTCGTCGTCGAGGGCGGTGAACGGATCGCGGGCATCGCCGGTGAGGACCAGGGCGCCCGAGGCGTCCGTGCCGGTGAAGACGGGGAGCACCGCAACGTAGGCGATCGCGTCCCGCCCGCTGTTCCCGGGGATCATCAGTCCGCCATCGGTCACCTGCGGCCGTCCAGTGCTCATCGCCGTCTGCAGCGCCAGGGCGGTGGCGGCCTCGGGTGGACTCCCCGTCCAGTTGGCGATCTGCCCGGCCCCGCGCTCGAACCGGCCGGTCTCGCGGAGGTAGAGGGCGCTTCCGCGCACGGCGGGCAGCGTGAGGGGGCGCGCCAGCAGTGCCGTGAGCACGTCGCCCCGTCCGCGCCGCTGGAGGTCGCCGGAGAGCTCGGTGAGGGCGCGGAGGCCGCGGCCGAGGTCGTCCAGCACGAGGACCATGATTCCGGCGCCCACCGCGAGTGCGAAGGCGATGTCCAGGTAGTACCCCCATGGAGCCCACGCACCCCGGGCGCGGAGGAACGGATAGTCGAGGTGGTGCACGCTCCACAGGATGAAGGCACACGCCAGGATGCCGGCGCCGGTGGAGCCCACCAGCTTCCAGTACCGGAGGAACACCCAGCCGGTCCAGAGCGTCGCGAGGCTCAGGAACAGCACGGCGGGTCCCGCCGCGAGGAGGAAGTTGTCCATCTGGTAGATGGCGATGTACGCCCACAGGAGCGGAAACAACGCGGCCAGGAGGTACGTGGACCGCCAGCGCACCTGGCGTGAAAAGACGAGCGCCGCCCAGAGCAGCGCGAGCGCCGTCCATCCGGTGATCACCTGGTGCCAGTAGAGCCAGGTCCAGTTGCGGGTGAGCAGGAACCCCATGATCGCGCCGAGGCGCAGCACATAGAGTCCCCACGCCGTGGCGTACCAGGCGAAGTAGGTCTTGCCGTAGCGCTGGTAGAGGAAGGCACAGAGCAGCGCCAGGCAGCCGGTGATGGCGGCCTGGAGGATCGCCGCGTCGAGTTCGAGCGCGGTGGCCAGCGGGATGGGGGTTTGCACTGCCCAAATCAAGCGGCGTCATGCCGTTACTTTCAACTGGGTAGTCCACCGGATGCTCGAAGGATCCCGCACATGCCAGCCAGTACCCCGGAGCAGCCGGCGGTCGAGTTTCGTGGCGTGGCCAAGCGCTATGGCTCGACGCCGGCGGTGCGCGACCTGTCGTTCACGGTTGGCCGGGGCGAGTTCTTCTCCCTGCTCGGGCCGTCGGGCTGCGGCAAGACCACGACGCTGCGGCTGCTCGCAGGCTTCGAAACGCCGGACGCCGGCGAGATCCGCCTGTTCGGCGAGGCGGTGAACCGCCGGCGCCCCTATGAGCGCGACCTCGCCATGGTCTTCCAGAGCTACGCGCTGTTTCCGCACCTCTCGGTGGAGCGGAACGTGGCGTTCGGGCTGGAGCAGCGAAAGCGGCCGGCCCGCGAGATCCGCGACCGGGTGCGCGCCGCGCTCGAGCTCGTACGTCTCGACCCGGGGACCTTTGCGACTCGCCGGCCTTCCGAGCTCTCGGGCGGCCAGCGGCAGCGCGTTGCGCTCGCACGGGCGCTGGTGCTCGAGCCCCGCGTGCTGCTGCTCGACGAGCCGCTCGGCGCGCTCGACCTCAAGCTCAGGAAGGAAATGCAGGTCGAGCTCAAGGCACTGAACCTGCAGCTGGGCGTGACGTTCATTCATGTCACTCATGACCAGGAGGAGGCGCTGGCCATGAGCGACCGGCTCGCGGTCATGAACCAGGCCGAGATCGCACAGGTGGGCACGCCGGCCGAGATCTACGAGAACCCGCGCACCGCGTTCGTCGCCGACTTCATCGGGGAAGCGAACTTCCTGGAGGGCAAGGCGGCCGGGCGGCCGGGCGGCGAGGCGGCGCGCGGATCGCTCGAGGGATGGGTGATCACCGGCGACGCTGGCAGCTTTGTCGTTCCCCCGCATTGGGCGATCTCGGAAGGCGGCGACGTCCGTATCGCCGTCCGCCCGGAGTGGCTGGACCTGTGGCGGCCGGGGTGCCTGCCCCGCGGCGAGAACGGCCTGCCCGCCACGATTCAGGACCTCGTCTATCTCGGCGAGACGATCCACGTGCGGGTGACCCTTGCGAACGGGCGCGTGATGATCATCGCGCTCCGCAACGAGGGCCAGCTGATCAAGCCGCTCCCGTGGAACCGGGGCGACAGCTGCATCGTTGCGTGGCGGCCCGAGGACTGCCAGGTGCTCGAAGGGTGAGGGACATGCGGCGCGGCATCCTGCGCTGGATCGCGCGCCATCCGCGATCGCCGGGCGCGCTGCTCCTCGGGCCGGGCGGGCTCTGGCTTCTCGCCTTCTTCCTGCTGCCGATCCTGATCCTGCTGGTGTACAGCGTCATGCCGCGCGGCGCCTACGGCGGCGTGCAACCGGGCTTCACCCTGGAGCACTACCGCCGGTTCCTCGATCCCCTGTACCTCGGGATTCTCCGGCGCACCATCTGGCTCTCCTTCCTGTGCACCCTCGCCTGCCTCCTGCTCGCATACCCTACGGCGTTCTACATCGCGAGGAGCGGCCCCCGGCGGAACCTGTTCCTGTTCCTCGCGGTACTGCCGTTCTGGACCAGCTCGCTGGTGCGCACGTACGCCATGATCTTCCTGCTGCGGGACAGCGGGCTCATCAACCGCGCGCTGATGGACGCGGGGCTGATCCAGCTGCCGCTCCGGCTGCTCTACACCGAGGGCGCGGTGCTCGCGGGCCTGGTCTACGGGGCGCTGCCCTTCATGATCCTGCCGATCTACGCATCGATCGAGAAGCTGGATCCGGCGCTGCTGGAAGCTGCCGAGGGCCTGGGCGCGCGATCCTGGTCGCGCTTCACCCGGGTGGTGTGGCCGCTGACGGCGCCGGGCGTGGCCGCCGGGTCGCTGCTGGTCTTCGTGCCGTCGCTCGGCTCCTTCGTGGTGCCCGACCTTCTCGGCGGCGCGCGGCAGATGATGATCGGGAACCTGATCCAGAATCAGTTCGGCCCGTCGCGCAACTGGCCCTTCGGGTCGGCGGCCGCATTCGCAGTGATGGCGCTGGTCCTGGTGGCGATGCTTGGCGTACTGCGCATGAAAGGCCTCGATGACGAGCATGGTACGTCGAAGGGGCGTGGCGCATGACGGCGAGGCGCGTGCCGTTCGCCGTGTCCGCCACGGCCGTGGTCACCTATGCGTTCCTGCACCTTCCGCTGCTCGTCCTGATCGCCTTCTCGTTCAACCGCTCGCGCTTCGGGGTACAGTGGGGCGGCTTCACCCTCGACTGGTATGCCCGGCTCGCGTTCCGCCCCGACATTCTCCGGGCGATGCGACTGAGCCTGGTGGTGGGTCTGCTGTCGACCCTGCTCGCGACGGCCATGGGTACCCTGGCGGCAGTGGCGCTGGCCCGTTACCTGCCGCGCGCGCGCCGAGCCGCGGGGGGGCTGCTCTACCTGCCCATCGTGACGCCCGAGATCGTGGCTGGCGTGTCGCTGCTGGTACTCTTCTCCTGGATGGGCATCGCGCTCGGTATCACCACGATCGTGATCGCGCACACCGCGTTCAGCATTCCGTTCGTCACCGTGGTGGTGCTGGCCCGGCTGCAGGGTACCGACCACACGCTCGAGGAGGCCGCCATGAGCCTCGGCGCCGACGAGCTGTCCACCTTCCGGCGCGTGACGCTGCCACAGCTGATGCCGGGCGTGCTCGCGGGCGCGCTGCTCGCGTTCACCCTCTCGTTCGACGACTTCGTCACCACGTTCTTCGTATCGGGCGTGGGCTCCACCACCCTCCCGCTCGCGGTCTACTCCATGGTGCGGAAGAGTGTCGAACCGACCATCAACGCACTCTCGGCCCTGCTGGTGATGGTGACAACGGTTGCGGTGTACCTGGCAGACCGGCTCGCGCGGGGGAGCACGCGAGCGTGACAGCGAGCGAGCCCGGCCGGCGCGAATTCCTCGCCGCGGCGACGCGCGCGGCCGTCGCGGCGTCGGTGGCCGGGCCGGTGCTGTCCGCCTGCGCGGGCGAACGGCGCCCGCCGGCGGCCGGGCTGGAGCCGGAACTCAACATCTACAACTGGTTCGACTACATCGGGCCCGACACCATCGCCGGCTTCGAGCAGGAGTTTGGCGTCCGCGTCACCTACGACACGTACGAGAGCAACGAGGAGATGCTGGGCAAGCTGATGGCCGGTGCCACGGGATATGATCTCGTCGTGCCCACGGGATATCAGTTGCCGCTGCTGCGCGAGCGCGGGCTCGTGGCGCGGCTGGATCGCTCGAAGCTGACGAACTGGGACAACCTGATGCCGCTCTTCCAGCGCACGCCCGCCGACCCCGGCGGCGAATACGGGGTGCCGTGGCAGTGGGGGATCACCGGCATCGCCTGGCGCACCGACCTGCTGTCCGCGGCGCCGGAGAGTTGGGGCGCCTTTCTCGATGGCTCCGCCTCGGGCAGGGCGACGATGCTGGACGACGGGCGCGAGGTGCTGGGCGCGATGCTGCGCTATCGCGGACACTCCCTCAACTCCACGGACCCGGCCGAACTGGCCGGCGCGCGGCAGGATGCCATCAAAGCCAAGGCGGACCTGCTGGCCTTCATGACCCTCGCGCTCAAAGGGCAGCTCGCCAGCGGCGATGTGGCCATGGCGCAGTGCTGGAACGGTGATGCGCGCCAGGCCCAGCGCGAGAATCCCAACATCGCCTTCACCCTGCCGCGCGAAGGCAGCCTCATCTTCAACGACTATATGGTGCTGCTCAGGGACGCGCCGCATCCGGCTGCCGCCACCGCCTTCCTCAACTACATCCTCCGCCCCGATGTCGGCGCAGCCATCAGCGAAGAGACCGGTTACGGGACGCCGAACCGTGCGGCGCAGGAGCGGATGCGCGATCCCATTCCGTACCCGACACCGGATGAACTGGCGCGGCTCGAGTACCAGCGTGATCTGGGCGCGGCGACGGCGCTCTGGGACCGGATCTGGACCGAGGTGAAGGCCGCCGCCTAAGCGCTGGTGCCGCCACCGGTTCGGGTTGCGGCGGCGCCCTTCCGGTGGCACCTTGGGCAAGCACATCTATGTCTACCGCCTGGCCGATTTCTCCTCTCGAGCAGTTCACCCAGCGCTTCGGGGACCTTGTCGCGCTCCTGCGCGTCGATCCGTCCAACGATGCGGCCCAGGACTTGGCGCTGGAGACCTGCACGGCCATCGCGAACAGCCAGCCAGTCCGGCTCGAAGCCGGCGTGGAAGTCGTTGGCGAGGAACAACCTCTGAGCCTGAAGAGCCGCTTGCTGGCCCGGCAGGTAGACACGATTGCCATCAGTCCCGGGGTTGAGGAAGAAGAGTTGCTGCGGCTGGCCCGGGCGCTGGCGCACGACTCGGCGCCGGGCATGTCCAGCCCCCACATCTTGGCTCAGTTGATACCAACGGTCGTTCCAGGCTGGAACGGTCTCACACTGATGAACGGCGGCTCCGAGACCTTTTCGCCGCCGCGCGACGGCGGTGACCGGCGTCTGGGTGACGAGCGGCGTGACCTGCTCCGTGGGGTTCGTTACCGCGGTCAGGAGCGCCGCCGCGCGGAGCGGCGGGTCACGGGGGAGCGTCGCCTGGTGCTCGTGAAGCACGTCGCAACCGACGTGCAGAAGGTCCACGAGCGGCTGGCCCGTGCCATCAAGGAATCCGACTGGCGGACCACGCTGCACCTCGCCTCGGTGCAGTTGCGCACCCTGCCGGCGGTGCCTTATGAGGACCGACGGCGCCAGTCGATCCTGCTCAAGCGCCTGCTGACGCCAGCCGCGTTCGAGGGTGTCGTGCGCCTGGCGCTCGCCGATCCCGTGGAGGCCGGGCGCGCGGCGACGGTGCTGCGGTGGGGCGGGCTCGACGCCGCCGAGGTCATGCTGCGGGTGCTGATGGAGGCGGAATCGGTGGGCCCGCGCCGCATCCTGTTCGAGGTGCTGGGCGGTATGCCGGAGATCTACCCCATCGTCCTGCCGTACCTGCTGGGTGGCTCCGCGCCGGAAGTGCGGCATGCCGCCGAACTGGCCGGCCGCCTGCGCAATCCCGCGGCGATCGACCCGCTCAAGCGACGCCTGAACGATCTCGACGAGCGGGTGCGGGCGGCCGTCATCCAGGCACTCGCCGAGTTTCCCCTGGGTGAAGTGGTGGAGAGCATGCGCATCGCGCTTGCCTCAGCATCACCGTCGACCCGGTTTGCGGCCGTCGATGCCATCGGGCGCCGCCGGGCGCTGGGCTTCGCGATGCCACTGCTCACGCTGCTGGAGCACGAGCGCGATGCACAGGTCTGGAAGGCGGCGGTCCGCAGCCTGTCGCTCCTGGGCACGCCTGACGCCTTGACGGGGCTTGCCCGCCTGGCACTGGTGAAGCGCTCCTTCCTGACGGGAAAGGGCTGCTCCGTCGAACAGCGTGTGGAGGTGGTGCGGGCACTGGCGCAGGTGCCGGGGCAGGGTGTCCGGGGCACTCTCGAGCGCGTTGCCCGCGAGACGGAGGAGCCGGTACGCGGCGAGGCGCTGCGCGCCCTGCAGGAGCCGATGTCGGCGGCGGGCTAGCGGCCCTACCGTTTCTGCGCCGGCGCCCCTACCGTTACGGCCTACCGAATTCCGGGGATCGCAATGAATACGTTCGGGATGATCTTCGCGGGCATCGGCGCGGGCGCGATCATCTTCGCCCTCGGCTTCGTGTCGCTCGTGATCGGCGGACTCGTGAACGCGATGATCCTGCTCATGGCTGGGCCGCTGGTGGACAAGATGCTGGGCAAGAAGGCGGCCTGAGGCGCCCGAGCTAGATCTCCTCGGCGGGAGTCTCCCGCTCTGGCGTCGTGGCCATCTTGAGTGCGCCCTCGTAGTTGGCGCGCAGGGTCCCCAGGAGTTCTCGCAGCCCCCGCACCTTCATCTGCACCCCTCCGCCGCGCCGGGCCATCGTGCCCATGATGCCGGCGGCATCGGCCAGCCCGGGCAGTCCAAGTGACTGGGCGTTCGCCTTCACTTCATCGAGCATGCGGCAGAGGCCACGGACCGCGGTATCGTCCGCCTTCGCCGTGGACATCTGCTCGATGACGCCGGTGGCGCGCTGGAACTTGGGCGGCAGCGTCTCGAGGTACGAGAGCTGTTGGTGCTGCTTCGAGCTGAGCTTGATGGCCACGGGCACGGGCTCCAACAGGCGGGAAATGCACAGGGACGGTGCAATCTAGCGGAATCGGTGAAACCGGCGGTCCCCGCCCGTTCGTATGGCGATCGGCGGCCGGCGGCCACCGGCTGCCCATCCTCTACACCTGAGTTGCCATGATCCTTTCGGACCTTTCCATCCGGCGTCCCGTGCTGGCCAGCATGCTCAGCGCGGCGCTGGTGCTGTTCGGCGTCATCGGGTACCGCCAGCTGTCGGTGCGCGAGTATCCCGACGTCGATCCCCCGATCATTTCGGTGCAGACCGTACTTGCGGGCGCCAACCCCCAGGTCATGGAATCGGCGGTGACCGACATCCTGGAGGAGGAGCTCAGCACAGTACCGGGCCTGCGCACCCTGGTCAGCTCGAGCGCCGAACAGTTCAGCAACATCACGCTGGAGTTCACGCTCGACCGGGACGTGGACGACGCGGCCCAGGACGTTCGTGACAAGGTGTCACGGGTGCGGGGGCGGCTGCCCCTCGACATCGAAGAGCCGGTCATCGCCAAGCAGGAAGCTGATGCGTCCCCTTTCTTCTGGCTGGCGCTGAACGGGGAGAACTACTCGCTCCTGCAGCTTTCCGACCTGGCCGACCGGCTGGTGAAGAGCCAGCTGCAGAGCGTACCCGGTGTCGGCAGCGTGTTCATCGCCGGCGAGCGCCGCTACGCCATGCGCGTCTGGCTGTCTACGGCCCAGCTGTCGGCGCGCGGCCTCACGGTGCAGGATGTCGAGCGGGCGATCCGCACCCGTAACGTCGAGATCCCGGCGGGCCGGATCGAGTCGAACCGTCGTGAGTTCACGGTCCGGTCGCTGGGCGAGCTCAAGACACCGGCGGAGTTCGCCGAGCTGGTGGTGGCGAGCCAGGGTGGACAGCTGGTCAAGCTCAAGGACCTCGGCCGCGTCGAGCTGGGCGCCGAGGACGAGCGGAGCGCGCTGCGATTCAAGGGCGCGCCGACGGTCGGCCTCGGCGTGGTGCGGCAGTCGAAGGCCAACCTGATCACGGTGGCCGATGCGGTACGCGAGGCCCTGCCGCGCATCGCCGCGTCCCTCCCGCCCGGCGTGAGCCTCGACGTGGCCTACGACGGCTCGACCTTCGTCAAGCGTTCCATCCTCGAAGCGCAGGAAACCCTGGTGGTGGCCGCGCTGCTCGTGGTGCTGATCATCTTCGTGTTCCTGCGCAACGTGCGCTCGACCATCATCCCCGGACTCGCGATCCCGGTATCGATCATCGCGACGTTCGCGGTCATGTACTTCCTCGGCTTCTCCATCAACAACCTCACACTGCTGGCCCTGACGCTGGCCATCGGCATCGTGGTCGACGACGCGATCATCGTGCTCGAGAACGCCTTCCGCCACCAGGAGGAACTGGGCGAGGATCCCGAGACGGCGGCGGTCAACGGCACGCGGGAGATCGCGTTCGCCGTCATCGCCACCACGATCGCACTCGTGGCGGTGTTCACGCCGCTCGCCTTCCTCACGGGCAACACCGGCCGGCTCTTCAAGGAATTCGGCATCGCGGTGGCCGGGTCGGTCATCGTGTCGGGGTTCGTGGCCCTGACCCTGACACCGATGCTCTGCGCCAAGATCCTCCGGGTGCCGAAGCAGCACGGGCCCGTGTTCAAGGCCTTCGAGCGGGGATTCAACGGGCTTGCGAACGTGTACGCGGGCTCGCTGCGCTGGGTCCTGGTGCACCGGCTGTTCATGCTCGCGGCCGCGGTCGCGTCGGTGGTGCTCGCGGTGGTCGTCTTCAGCAGCCTCAAGCGGGAGTTCGTGCCGCCGGAGGACCGCGGCCTCTTCATCACGATCGTCATCGCGCCGGAGGGCTCGACCCTCGCCTTCACCGACCAGTACCAGAGGCAGGCGGAGGCCATTCTGGCGAAGACGCAGGACGTGGATCGCTACTTCAGCGTGGTCGGCGGATTCACCGGCTCGCCCAGCCGCGGGCTCATCTTCACGCGGCTCACCGACACCGGCCCGCGCCGCAAGGTGCAGGACGTCATCGCCGAGGTGCAGGGGCAGTACTTCGGGATTCCGGGACCACTGATCTTCGCCAACAACCCGCCGGCGTTCGGTGGGTTCGGGCAGCCGGTGCAGTTCGTCGTGCGGCACCCCGATTTCGCGAAGCTGTCGCAGGTCATGGACACGCTGACCAGGCGTGCCAGGCAGATCAATGGCCTGGTGAACGTCGACACCGACCTCCGCGTGAACAAGCCGGAGCTGACGGTGAGCTTCGACCGCGACCGGGCGGAAGACCTCGGCGTGGGCGTCGGCGACGTGGCCGCGACGATGCAGACCCTGCTCGGCGGGCGCCGCGTCAGCACCTTCACGCAGAACAACAAGCTGTACGATGTGATGGTGCAGCTGGACCCGGCGGAGCGCGCCACGCCGAATGACGTGTCCGGGCTCTACGTATCCGGCCGGAACGGCCAGCTGGTGCAGCTGAGCGCCGTGACAACCGTGAAGGAAGGGGTCGGGCCGCAGCGGCTGAACCACTTCGATCGGGTCCGCTCATTCACCCTCAGCGCCGGACTCAAGCCGGGCTTCACGCTGGGCGAGGCACTCGATTCGCTCAACCGGGTGGCGAAGGAAGTGCTGCCCCCGGTGGCGAGCACCCGCCTGGCCGGTGAATCGCGTGAGCTGGCCGAGAGCGGTGCCGCGCTCTACTTCGCCTTCGGCCTCGCGCTGCTGGTGGTGTTCATGGTGCTGGCGTCGCAGTTCGAGTCGATGATCCACCCGCTCACCGTGCTGGTCGCCGTGCCGCTGGCGATCACTGGCGCGCTGGTCACGCTGTACTTCACGAAATCGACGATTAACCTGTACAGCCAGATCGGCATGATCCTCCTGATCGGCCTGGTGACCAAGAACTCGATCCTGCTGGTGGAGTACGCCAACAAGCTGCTCGAGCGCGGTGCCAGCGCACGCGACGCCATTCTCGAGGCGGGGCGCATCCGGCTCCGGCCCATCCTCATGACGTCGGTCTCCACCATCACGGGCGCGCTGCCGATCGCCCTCGGCCTGGGCGCCGGCGCGACGAGCCGGCGCCCGTTGGGGTATGCCATCGCGGGCGGCGTTTTCTTCTCCACCATCCTGACTCTCTATCTCGTGCCGACCGTCTGGTTGTTCTTCGAGGGACTTCGCAAGCACAGGGAGCATGCCCAGCCCGCCGTGGCTGCCGTTCCGGTGATGGCTGGGGAAGCCGAATGATCGCGCTTGCCGCGGCGCTGCTTCTGCAGGTGCCCATACCGGTTCGCATCCTCCCGCCCGACACGACGCTGCCGCGCGTCACGCTGGCCGAGGCGATCCGGCTGTCGACGGGCGTCGATCCCGCGTACGTGCGCGCGGCGGGCCGGGTGGACAACGCGGAGTGGGGTCGCCGCGCGGCGGTGCTGGCGTTCATCATCCCGTCGCTGGCGGTGAGCCTGGATGCCACCAGGTACTCCACCGCCTTCTTCAACATCGGCATCGGCGCACCCACCAGCAACGCCGTGAACTTCCGCGCCAACGCCGTCTATGAGCTGCTGAGCGTGCGGAAGATCACCGATCTTGGCTTCACCAAGGCCGAGCTCGAGGCGACGCAGGCCAATGCCGAGCGCCAGCGCTTCCAGACGGCCTTCGATACCGAGAGTGACTTCCTCAACGTACTGATCAGCCGCGAACTCGCCCGGGTGGCGCACAGCCGGTACGAGCGGGCGCAGGAGCAGCTGACGGTGGCGCGCGCGCGCGTCCTCTCCGGCGCAGCGGTCCAGACCGACTCGCTGCAGCTGGTGCTCGAGCTGACCCAGGCGCGGGTCGACGTGCTGCGTCAGGATCTGTCGCTCAGGGTTTCGCGCCTGCAGCTGGGCCGGCGCATCGGGAGGGATGGACCGGTGGACGCGCAGGTCACCGACAGCATGCTCCCGCCGGACCTGCCGTACACCGACCAGCAGCTGATTCAGCTCGCGCTGCAGCAGGCGCCGCAGTATCGGGAGGCGCGCTCGCTCGCGCGCTCGGCGTCGTACTCGCTCAAGGGCCAGAAGGGCGCCTACCTGCCGACGTTCAACCTGACGGGCGGCTTCACCGAGTATGACAGCAGGTTTCCGCCGAGCGGGCAGGGCGTCGGCTCGATCTCACTGATCGTGACCTGGCCGCTCTGGGACCGTGGACAGCGGGAGATCGCGGTGCAGCAGGCGAAGACGAACCTGGCGGTGGCCCGGGCGGTGAGCGCCGACCTGGAACGCTCTGCCGCGCGCGACGTGACCCAGGCTGCCGAGGCGTACCGCATCTCGCGCGAGGCGGTGGACCTGACCCAGGTCCAGCTTGTGGCGGCACAGGAGACGTTCCGGGTGCAGGACCTCCGGTACAAGAGCGGGGCGAACACGATTCTCGACCTGCTGGAGGCCCAGTTCCAGCTGACGCGCGCCGAATCCGAGGCGGTGCAGTCGGTCTTCGCTCTGTATCTGTCACTCGCGGGCCTCGAGGCGATCACGGGACAGGAGTTCCTTGTGAGGAGAAACCAGTGATGAGTTGGAGGGGATTCCGGGTGGCGCTGGTGGCGGTGGCCATGGGCGCGGCGTGCAGGAAGGCCGCCCCGAAGGCGGCCGCGGCAGGCGGGGCCGGTGCGGGGCCGGCGCCGGGGATCGCCGTCGAAGTCGCGGTGGCGAAGAACGACACGGTGATCGACGCGATCGCCGCCACGGGACAGATCGAGGCGGTGCAGGCCATCGAGCTGCGGCCCGATGTGGAAGGCCGGATCGTCGAGATCCTCTTTCGGGAGGGCAGCGAGGTGGCGAAGGGGACGCCGCTCTTCCGCATCGATGACGCGGAAATGCAGGCGCAGGTGCGGCGCGCGGAGGCCGACCGCGACCTCGCGATGCAATCCCTCCAGCGCACCCGCGAGCTGGTACAGCAGCGTGCCTCCTCGCAGGCCGACCTGGAGCGCGCGGAGGCGACCGCCCGGAGCGCCGACGCATCGCTTGTGCTGCTCAAGGTGCGGCTCGATCGCACCGTCGTGCGCGCGCCGTTCGGCGGCGCCGTGGGCCAGCGCTTCGTGAGCCTGGGCGACTATGTCACGACGGCCACGCGCCTCGCGTCCCTGCAGACGGTGAACCCGGAGCGGGTGAGTTTCCAGGTGCCGGAGCGCTACGCGGCGCAGCTCCACCGTTCGCAGACGATCGCCTTCCAGGTGGCCGCCATCCGCAACAAGACATACACCGGCACGGTGGACTTCGTGGATCCCGTGGTCCAGCTGCCCGGGCGCACGATCACCGTGAAGGCGCTCGTGCCCAACCCGAACCGCGAGCTGCAGGCGGGCATGTTCGTGGAGGTGCGGCTTGCCACCGCCCAGCGTCCCAACGCGGTCGTGGTGCCCGAGGACGCCGTGCTGGCGCTGCAGGGAATCACGGTGGTGTGGGTGGTCAAGGACGGCAAGGCGACGCGCCGCCCGGTGACGCTCGGCGTGCGCTCGCCGGGGTTCGTCGAGATCGTCGAGGGCGTGGAGGCGGGCGAGCAGGTCATCGTGGGCGGTATCGAGAAGATGTCCGAGGGCGCGGCCGTGACGCCGCAGGTCGTGGAGCGCACCAAGCCGGCGGTGACGGAAGGGCGCTAGTGGCGCTGCGGCAGTCTGGTTCCCGGGGCGCCTCGCGCCGGCGAGCCGGGGCCATGGCCCTGGTGGTCGGGCTTGGTGCGCTTCGCTTCGCGGACGTCGCGGCGCAGGAAGGCGTCACGGGACGCTGGCGCATCGATGTCTACGACCTCACGCCGACGCCGCTGTACGGCGAGCTGATCTTCACCGACTCCGCCGGCGCCACGCGCGGCCGGGCCGAGTTCTCCAACCGCAATGGTCCCCCGGTGGCGCTTTCGCAGGTCCTCGTCAGCGACGCGGGCCTGCTCCAGTTCGTGGTGCCCGGCGACGGCGGTGCCGCGTTCAGTGGCCGCGCGTCGGACGGGGCGCGCCGTCTTCGGGGTGAGGTCGTGGCCGACGGCGGCCGGCGCGGGCGCTGGACCGCCGAGCGCCTCGATCCGTCGATCGAGTTCTATCCAGTATTGCCACGATTTCGCCTGAGGCAGCTGGTGGGTGGGGTGGGCGGCGACCAGGCGATTCTCCCGGGAGCGCTGGTGGCTGCCGCGGCGGCCGAGGAGCCACGCGCCGGCCTCGTGGCCAGCTACGAACACAGCGCCCGCGCGAGCGGCCTCGCCCCTCTGAGCGGGCCCCAGCTCCTGGCCGATGGCCCGGGCCGTGTCCTGGGTCTCAGCCAGCGCGCGGAAGTCCTCGCCGTGGTGCAGCACACACTGGAGCAGCTGCGGGCGGCACTCCCTGGCGATACCGTGCGCGCGCAGTTCGACGCGATCTTCCGTCCGGGAGGCAACTGGCGCCTGGACTTGCATGGCGCCGCGCTGGACATCGCACGGCTTCGTTCGCGCCGCCTGCAATGGGATGATGTGGTGCCGGCACTCGTTGCCGCCGGCTCGATCGGCGACTCCAGTGCCGCGGCCGCAGCCGTGCCGCGCGCCATGGAGCGGCTGCTGATGCTGCGGCGCGCCGACTCCATGGCGCTGGGCCGGTTGCTGGCGACCGCCGCCGCCACGGCGCCAGTCTCCGCCCGTTCGCTCGGCATTCTCCTCGCCGCCTATCCCGAAGCAGAGGACTGGCACCGTCAGGCCCTGGCATTCCTGCTGCGCGCGAGATGGATCACCCATGACGGCGCCGTGCGTTCGCCGGCCGAGGTGGTGCGCGCCGCCTGGCTCTTGATCATGCCCGGGGATTCGGCGCGCACCCGCGGGACACCGGCGATTGCCTCGCAGCTGTTCGGCCAGCCGCAGGCGGTACCGCGCTACGGCGTCTCGGCTGCCAGCATGGCCCGCCTGGTGACGCCGCTCAACTGGAGCGGGGGGCAGTGGCTCGACCGGCACGGCTCGTCCGAGATGCTCGCGATGTTGCACCTGCTCGAGGCACCGGGAAGCGGCGAGTTGCTCGTGGCCCGGGCCGACGAGGCGCTGCGCGTCGTGTCCGTGAAGCAGCGTGCCGGCGAATCGACCAGCGGGTTTCTCGAGCAGCAGGAGGCGATCGTGGTCGAGCCCAGCTACATCCCTGTGCTCGCCCTTGGCGCCGTGCTCCACGAGTGGGGCCACCTGCTGGCCGAAGGCTGGCGCTTTGACCGGGCGGTGCTGGCGGCCGATGACAGCGGGGAGGTCGCGCTGCCGGGCGTGAACCCCTGGCTGGTCGAGGGAATCGCCGAGGCGTGGACCGATCTCGTGCTCGCCCCCATCGTGGCGCGGCTGCCGCTCTTCGGCCTCGCGGAGGCGGAGAAGCGCGTTCGGCTCTCGGGAAGCGAGCTGGACCCGCACGTGACCGGCTACCTCGTGGCGCGCGCCGCCATTGGTGCAGCGGGCACGAAGGGAACGGCCGCTCCCGCGAGCATCCGGCACCTCATCGAGGCCGGTGATCCTGCGAGGGTGGCGGCGGATCCCCTCTTCGGGGGGACCTTCCGCGATCCTGGCGACGTCGCCCCGCTCATCATCCCGGCGCCGAGCCGACGTTTCCTCGTGCCCGAGAGCATCTTCACCGTCGACACCCGCTTTCCCGACCCCGTCAGCACCGTCATCAGGATGCCCGAGTGATGAGGACACCGTGCCGTTTGCTCGCGCTGGCGCTGCTTCTTTCGGCACCGCTCGCTGCCCAGCAGACCGCCCCGGAGCGCACCGGCGGGAAGGCGACGTCGAGCTGGGCTGACGTCACGGCGTTCCTCGATTCGCTTGAGCGGCGCGGCACACCCCTCCGGTTCAGCAGCGTGGGTACGACCACCGAGGGGCGTCGCGTGCCGTTCGTCATCGCCGCCGCGCCCGGTGTGCAGGGTCCCGCCGACGCGCATGGATCCGGCCGCGTAGTGGTGTGGCTGCAGGGCGATATCCATGGCGGCGAGGTGGAGGGGAAGGAAGTGGCCCAGATGATCCTGCGGGACATCGCCTTCGGGCCGCTGCGGTCGCTGCTCGACAGCCTGGTGCTGCTCGTGGTGCCCATCTACAACCCGGATGGCAACGACGCATGGGCCGAGGGAAGTGTCAACCGGCCGGGGCAGAACGGACCCGCCATCGTCGGGCGGAACACCACCGGCCTGTGGCTCAACCTGAACCGCGACTACGTGAAGATGGAGGCGCCCGAGACGCAGGGCGCGGCAGCGCTCATCGACGCATGGCGACCCGACCTCTTCATCGACCTGCACACGACCAACGGCAGCTATCACGGGTATGCCCTGACGTACGCGCCCGGACTCAACCCCAACGACACGCCGGCGAACGCGTACGTCCGCGACCAGTTCCTCCCGGCGGTCCGGCAGCGGATGAAGAGCCGGCACGGCCTGGAAACGTTCCCCTACGGCAACTTCCGCAACCAGATGCCCGACTCGCTCGTGCTCGGCTGGGAGACGTACGACGCACGGCCGCGGTTCGGCACGAACTGGAGCGGGCTCCGCGGGCGCATGGCGATCCTCAGCGAGGCGTACAGCAACGACCCGTTCCCCGTGCGCATCAGCTCGACGTACGCCTTCGTGCAGGAGATACTCACGCTGGCCGCGGCCGAGCGCAGCGGGATCAGGCGGCTGGTTGCGCAGTCGGCGGGCAGCCGCCCGGACTCGGTCGCGGTCCGGTCGGTCCTGGCGCCGCCCACGGAGCAGCCGGTCATCGCGGAGATCACCACCGCAGCCGGGGATGGCGACGGACCGTTCGCGCGGCGCGTCCGCACGGGGCAGTTCCGCACCGTGCGGATGCCGGTTTACGACCGGTTCATTGCATCGCGGCGCGAGGCGCGGCCCGTGGCGTACCTGGTTCCGGCCTCACTGCGCGATGTCGCGGGGCTGCTGGTTCGCCAGGGCGTCCAGGTGGAGCAGCTGTCGGCGCCGTGGCAGGGGCCCGCGGAGCGGTTCCGGATCGATTCCATCTCGGCGCAGCCGTACGCCTTCGAGGGACACCGCACAGTGACGGTGGAAGGCGCGTGGCTCGGTGCGGAGCCGTATGAGGCGGCGGCTGGCAGCTACCTGGTGCGTACCGACCAGCCGCTCGGCACGCTGGCGAGCTACCTGCTGGAGCCCGCGTCGGAGGATGGCGTGGTCACCTGGAACCTCGTCGACCGCCTGCTCACGCTCCGCGCACCATACCCGATCGCGCGCACGCGCGTCCCGGTGCGCGCCGCGACGGTTGAACAGCACTGACTCAGCGAGGATCATATGGTCGAAGCGGGGAAAGAGGCGCCGAAGTTTTCGCTGCAATCCGATGATGGAAGAACGCTCTCCCTGGACGATTTCAAGGGGAAGAGGGTCGTGCTGTACTTCTATCCCAAGGACGACACGAGCGGGTGTACCGCGGAGGCCTGCGAGTTCCGCGACAGCTGGAAGTCGGTGCAGGCGGCAGGCGCGGTCGTGCTGGGCGTGTCGCCCGATGGCGTGAGTTCGCACGGCAAGTTCAAGCGCAAGTACCAGTTGCCGTTCCCATTGCTGGCCGACGAGGACCATGCGGTCGCCGAGGCGTATGGCGCGTGGGGCGAGAAGTCGATGTATGGGCGGAAGTATTACGGGATCCTGCGGACGACGTTCGTCATTGGCACCGACGGACGGATCGAGAGGGTCTTCCAGAAAGTGAAGCCGAAGGGGCATGCCGCCGAGGTGCTCGGGGCGCTCAGGTCGTGACCCGGGGCACCGGGACCCCGACCGGCCCGTAGTTATCTTCCGGGCGCGATGGCAGGCACCGAACCTGGAACAGGGAAGCGAGCGCGAGCAGCGATGGCCCAGCCGGCGGCAGTGAAGCCTACAGCAGACAAGACACCGAGCGTCCGGGCGGGAGCGCCTCGGGGCGCCGGGGCATGGTTCTGGGAATGGGCCAAGTCGATCGCCGTGGCGCTCGTCGTGTGGTTCTTCCTGCGCACTTTCCTGCTCGAGGCGTTCCGCATCCCGTCGGGCAGCATGGAGAACACGCTTCTGGTCGGCGATTTCCTGTTCGTGAACAAGCTGCTGTATGGAGCGGAGGTGCCGCTGGTCGGCAAGAAGCTTCCCGCCGTTCGCGAGCCTCGCCGCAACGAGATTCTCGTATTCGACTCGGTGGAGGAACCGGGCCTCAAGGTGGTGAAGCGGCTCATCGGCGTGCCGGGCGACACGCTCGCGATGGAGAACGGCATACTGATCCGGAACGGGCAGCGCATCGACGAGCCCTATGCCGTGCACGCCAATCCGTCACTGCTGGCCGAACCCGACCAGCGTGATCACATGCGCGCCTGGCAGTCCAGCCACCTCGTCGGCCGCTCACCGGAAGGTTATCACCCGGACCTCCAGAACTGGGGCCCGATCGTGGTGCCCGCGGATTCCTTCTTCATGATGGGCGACAACCGGGACAGTTCGTACGACGGGCGCTACTGGGGCTTCCTGCCGCGGGCGAATGTGCGGGGCACGCCGATGTTCATCTACTACAGCTTCAACGGCAACAGCTGGCGTCCGCTGCCGTTCTTCTCCGACATCCGGTGGGGAAGGATCTTCAGCGTCCCGAAGTAGCCTTCCACCGGGCGGCGACGCCGCCGGCCGCGGCACCCGCAAGTGCCGACAGGCCAAACGCCGCCGCAAATCCCCCCGTGTCCGCCAGGGCTCCGAGCACCGGTGGTCCCACGATCCTCGCCGCCGATCCGATACTCTGCAGCGTGCCCAGCACCCGGCCCTGGTCATTCGGCGGTGTCGACCGGGAAACGAATCCCGCCACGCAGGGCCCGACCAGGCTGAAGCCCGCGCTGAGCAGCGCCACGGCCAGGCCGATGGCGGCGACCCGGGCCGCACCCTCCAGCGACGCCGCAGCAAGTAGTGGCATGAGCGCGAGCCCGGCCGCCATGAGCCCGCCACCCCACGACACGAGTCGCAGCTCGCCCAGCTTCGGCGCCAGTCGCCGCACCACGCGCCCCTGCACCAGCACACTGACGAGCCCGACGAGCGTGAACGCGTAGCTGATCCCCGCGCGGGTGAGCCCCAGCACCTCGATGCCGAACTGCTGGAAGATCACGTACATCGTCGTGAAGGCGAGCGTCGCCGCGAAGGTCACGACCAGGGCGGCCCGCGGCACCCGGATCGTGGCGCCCCAGTCCTGCGCGCGGCGCGCGCGGCTCTCGCGCAGCAGCAGCGAGGCCAGCAGGAAGTTGACCAGGCAGATGCTGGCCGCCAGGAGCCCGGGTGCGCCCTCGCCCAGCCGGCTGGCAAGACCGCCCAGGGCGGGCCCCACGGTGAACGCGAGGCCGAAGGCGGCACCGATGAGGCCCATCGCCCGGGAGCGTTGCTCCGGCGGCGTGGTATCCGCCAGAGCGGCCTGCGCCACGTTCACGGTGGCGCCAAGGCTGCCGGAAAGGATGCGTGCGAGGAAGAGAACCGCGAGGCTGCCGGCCATCCCGAAGACGGTGTAGGCGATGGCGCTGCCGGCGAGCCCGAGCAGGATGACGGGGCGACGGCCGATGCGGTCGCTGAGCCGGCCCCACTTCGGGGCCAGCAGGAAGGTAAGCAGCGAGTCGGTGGCCACCACGGCGCCAATGACCAGCCCGCTCGAGGTGAAGCGTGCGGCGGCAAGCGGCAGCTGGGGCACTACGATCCCGAACCCGACGAGGTCGAGGAAGACGGCGAGCACGACCGCCATGTTCGCGGACGGACGCGCCGCGAACGGCGTTTCAGGAGTGTGGAGCACGCGAGCTTCTACCCGGGAGGCAGATGCGCGCCGCCCGGGCAGCTGCGATCAAGAGGCTACAGCACGGGGCGCGGTGCTTCGGGAAGCGAATCCCGGCTCAGGACGCGATCGATGTAGACCGCGGTCCGGCCGCATTCACCACACATCAGCGTAACGCGGCCGGAGGGGATCGCGGGATCCCCTGGTCGACGTGGCGTGCGCTGGACGGATGTAGTCTGGCATGTCGGGCAGACGAGCGGCTGCAACTCGCGATCAGCTGAAATGAGCAGCAGCGCTTCTGGCGCCCGGTATTCCTTGATTCCCCTGCGACCCACGGAAGGCCCTCCAACAGCGTGGTGACAGTGTCTATCGCTGCGCCGCGCGGGCACAAATGTACCCGTTTGTTCACTGTTCGCTACCCGTGACGCGCGTCCAGTCATGACAGTAACACGACACTTACGCAACGCTATCGTAGCACTAACTTATGTGTTGTAGTAGTAATTAGTGCTACTATACCTGCCGTAACGGCAGGTGCTCCGATGCTTGACGCAGAATACGGGTCGTGATACGTTGCCGCCCAACCGACACTGTCGTGTCGGCGTATCTCTCCCAGCGCTTTCGTGGCGCGGAGGTGCATGTGGCAACAGAGCTTGGCGGGTCGCAGATCACCACCCTGATGGAGACACTCCCGGGCATCGCAAACGTGCTCCGGAGCCCTGTGGCGGACGCGATCATCAACATGATTCGCGCCGGGGTCCGCCTGCGCGACTTCCAGTATGCCGACGCGGACGAACTGGTGAAGTACGCGATTCGCCGGAACCTGCTCGGCAACGATGAAGGTGAGCGGGTGCTCGCGGAGGCGAAGGCGGCCGAGCAGAAGCGGATCGACAAGGCCGCCGAACGGGCCCAGCACAAGGCGCACCCACCCAAGAAGGTGGCCAAGCCCAAGACCGTCGCGAAGGCCAAGGCCACCAGGAACGTAAAGGCGGTCAAGCCGGCCAAGAAGGCGAAGCCCGCCAAGAAGCGCTGAACCCGCCCGTCGAAACCCGCCCTACACCCGAAATTCGGTGACCAGGGCGGCCAGGCGATTCGATGCCTGGAGCAGTTCCGCCGCCGCCGCCGCCATCTCCTCAGTCGAAGCGCTCTGCTCTTCCGCCGCGGCGGTCACCTCTTCGCTGGCGGAAGCATTTTCGTTGGCCGCCGAGCCCGCTTCCGCCGTCCGCTCGCCCAGCGACGCCACCGTTTCCTCGTTTCGCGCCGCCTCGCGGGCGACGTCCTCGGCGGCCGTGCGCACGCCCTCCACCGCGGCCACGATTTCCTCGAGCGCATGAGCCGCGGCACCGGCCACCGACTCCACGCCCGATACCTTGGCTGAGCCGGCGTCCATCGTGGCGGCGACCTCCGCCATCTGCTGCTGGATCTGGGACACGGTGCGGGCGACCTCCTCGGCGGCCTGCGCGCTCGAGTCGGCGAGACGGCGCACCTCCTCGGCGACCACCGCGAACCCGCGCCCATGCTCCCCGGCCCGGGCCGCCTCGATCGCGGCATTGAGCGCGAGGAGGTTGGTCTGGGACGAGATCTGCTTGATCAGCTCAATGAAGTCCGAGATTGCCCGCGAGGTCCGGGCGAGCGCCTGCACCTGCCCGGTCGACGTGCGCACCACTTCCCGCACGTCGAGGAGCGCGCGCCCGGCGCCCGACACGTCGCCTCGATGATACTCGGCGAGCCGGCGGATCTTCTCGCCGACATCGACCACGCGCCGCGCGGCGGCGGTGTTGCCCACGGCCGTCTCGCGCAGCGACACGAGCAGCGTGTCGGCGGCGCGCATGCCGCTGGCCTGGCGTTCGGCGCTGTCGGCCACGCGCACCATGGCGGTCGAGATCTCGCCGCTGGTGGCGGCGAGCTCCTCGCTCATCGCAGAAAAGTCGCTCGCGTTGGCGCTGATGGACCTCGCCTCGCCGATCACCGACTCCACCAGCCCGCGGAGCCGTGTGCGCATCCGGTCGAGCGCGTGCGCCAGTCGTCCCAGCTCGGTCGGCATCTCGCCCAGGTCGAGGGGACGGAGGTCGCCGGCACCGAAGCGGTCGGCGGCGCCGACGAGCTTCTTGAGCGGCAGGTCGATCGCGCGCACCACCACGACGACGGTGCCGAGCCCGAAGGCGAGGGCGCCGCTGAACAGGAGCCACAGGATGGTGCGTCGCTGCTGCGTCTCCTGCTGGAGCGCCTGCTGCCCGCGGAGCGCGGACTGCGACTGCGAATCGGAGAGCCGCTGCACGTCCTCGGCGAGCGTCGTGGCCGGCGCACGCGCCTGCTCCGCCGCCGCCCGCGCCTCGTCGGGCCGCCCGAGGTCGGTGAGCGCGAACGCCCGCCCGTAGGCCACCTCGATGCGCGCCTGCACGTCCGCGATGCGGTTGAGGACGATCCGGTCGGTGTTGCCGAGCGATGTCAGCTGCTGGTAGCGGTGCTGATAGCCGTACGCCGAGTCGCCGTGCGAAAGGAAGGCGGTGCGCAGCGAGTCGGAGGGGCGCGTGAGGTACTGTTCCGCCGCGCGGATTTGGCTGTTCGACGTGGAGACCAGCCCGGCGCCGACCTGGGCGATCTCCAGCATCGAGGCGAGCTGCCCGCTCACCAGCTTGTCCAGCGCGCCGATCGTGTTCACCGCGAGCATGGCGAGGGCCAGCACGAGGACGAGGAGCAGCCCCATTCCGGAGAGCACGCGGCTGCGCAGACTGCCGAGCATCACAGCCCCCCGGCGAGCAGCACGGCGCCGTTGCGCACCACGGTGATGTAGACCTGCTTGTCGGCCACGTCACCCAGGGAATCGAAGGCGATCCTCCCGGTGGCTCCCTCGAACGGGGCCGCACCATGGCCCACCCGGTCCATCGCCCGACGCACGCTCTCGCGGTTCGGGCCACCTTCCTCTATCACGCGGGCCAGCAGATTCACCGCATCGTACGTGGCGGCGGCGGGCTGGTTCGGTACCGGCGCGTCGGGATACTTCTGGGCATAGGCAGCGACGAACTTCCGGTTGGCCGAGGTGTTGAGGCTCGGGTGATACGCCGCGCTCACGTACGTGCCCTCCGCGAGCTGGCCGGCCTCCTCGATACCCTCGAGGCCGTCCCCGCCGAGCATCGGCACCTCGAGCTTGAGTCCACGCGCGCCCCGCAGGATCGACTCGGCGTCGGGCCGGTTGCCGGCGACGAAGAGGAACTGCGGGCGCTGCAGCCTGGCCAGCCGCTCGAGTTGCGGCTCGACGTCGGGCGTGGTGCCCAGGTAGGGCTCCATGCCGACGAGCCGCCCGCCGCGGTCCTTGAGGTTCGCGGCGAACGCCTGCCGGATGCCACGGCCGTAGTCGTCATCCAGGTAGAAGACGCCGCCCTGCTTGAGCTGGAGACGGTCCGTGACCCACCGCGCGAGCGCCGCGCCGTGCGCGAGGTCGCTGGGACACATCCTGAAGATGTAGGGGCCCGCGCCGCTGACCTCGGGTGCCGAGGAGGAGGGGGTAACGGCGACGAGCGGCCGCGAGCCTCCGTTGTAGATCGCGGCGGCCGCGAGGGTGGTGCCGGAGAAAAGGTGCCCGACGACCGCGACCGCCTCGGATGAGTACAATTCCCCGGCGACCCGGACGGCAGAGTCGGGGTTGGCGAAATCGTCGCGCTCGATGAGGGCGAGTGGCCGCCCGCGCACGCCGCCACGCGCGTTGATTTCCTCGACGGCGAGCCGGGCGGCGCGCCGCATCGGTTCGCCGATGGGATCCGAGAGGGCGCCGGTGACGCCGATATAGATGGGGCGTTCAGTGCGGCTGCAGCCGGCGAGCCAGCCGGACAGCAGCAGGGCCAGCACCGGCACCGCGCGCTTGACGTGCGGTAGAATGACCATTGAGCGGGGAGGCTACTCCCCGGTCCACCGAATGGCAATACCCGCACCTGCCGCTGTCTTCGACTTGCACGGCCTGACCGTACTGGACGCTGCCACCAGCGCCGAGCGCTTCCTGCGCGCCCAGCGCAAAGCCCGCCCCGGTGCCACGGTGCGGCTCATCACCGGCCGGGGCCGGTCGGGCGGGGGCGCGCCAGTGCGCACGCGCGTGCGCACGCTGCTTCGCACCCTCGAGGCGCAGGGCAGCGTGGTGAGGAGCTTCGAGCTGGAGGACAGCGAGGGAAGTTTCCTGGTGAGACTCGCCGGCTAACGCGCCGGCGAGGCCTCGATCCCCTGCACCACCGATGTGTCAGCGGCGGGCTTGATGGCCGGGGCCTTTTTGGCGGTCGCCGCCTTCTTCGCCGGCGCGGGTGCCTTCTGCGGCGTGCCGCGGCGGGCGGTCCAGGCGTCGAGCACGTTGCCGTCGATGAGTGCCACGGAGGTGGCCTTGGCCCCCTGCTGTGCGCGCCACGTCAGCCGGATCATCGTACCCTTCCGCACCCACTGCATCATCCACTGGGAATTCTGCGCCTTCGCGTTGACGCGGCCGTAGCGCCGTTCGAGTGAGCTGCGCAACTGGTCCAGCTCGTCGGGCGCGAGGTTGCCCGCAATGGTAAGCACACTGGTGACGCTGTCGACCGCTGACATCCAGAGCTCGAGCGGTTCGGCGGCCTCGGGCACGCTCACCGTGGCGCGGCATTCCTCCACCCGGGTATCGACCTTCGAGCGGTCACAACGAAGGTTGCCGCCATCCCGATCGGCGATGGTTTCCGCCACGACGCGCACCGGCGCACCCGCCCTGATGCCGAACACCATCAGCGGGTCGGTGGCCGGGGCCGCCTGCGCCGCGAGGGGCGCTGGCACGAGCACGAGCAGGAAGAGCCTGAGAGCTGTACGGATCACGCGTTACCCCGGCAGGACAGGATACGTCCAGTTGCGTGCAAGGAATGCGCCCCGGCCGGGGCGGGAGGTGCGCCGGTGACCCGGTACCCCGGGTCACCGGTCTGAATGCTCATGCCCTGCGGACGTTGGCCGCCTGAAGCCCCTTGGGGCCCTCCACGACCTCGAACTCCACCGGATCGCCCTCGGCGAGCGAGCGGAAGCCGTCCATCTGGATGGCAGTGTGATGAACGAACACGTCCTTCCCACCGTCCTGCGCTATGAACCCGAATCCCTTCGCATCATTGAACCACTTCACCTTGCCCGTCGCCATCGGAATGGCCTCATCTTGGGGAGCGTACAGCTCCGGTCCGGCGGCCGGTCGGAATGGCCGGCCCCAAAATGGAAGCGCGCCGATCAGGGCGGGGTGCCCGTCGGCGCGGCTGGAAGCCAAGGACCTGTCGAGGCATGCCACTGCATATCCTAAGCTTCCGGCTGCCATGGCATTTGTCAATGCAGCCGGGCGGGGTACCCGCCCGGCTGCAAATCGCTGCACCAGCGTCAGGTAATCCCGGTCCGGATCGCGGTGGACACCCGGGTGGTGAAGGTGTCGATCTCGGCCGGCGTCGTGTACACGTTGGGCGTGATCCGGAGCCCGCTGAACTGGGGATGGACGATGAGCGTGGTGACGATGCGGTGCTGGTTCAGGAGCCATGCCTGCAGCCGGGCGGGGTCGAGGCCCGCGATGCTGACGAACCCGATGGCCGCGCTGTCGGGTGAATTGAGGGGGGTCAGCACCTTCACGCGATCGCTCTGCGCGAGGAGCGGCATGGCCCATCGATCACGCAGGTAGCGCAGGCGGGCCACCTTGCGATCGGCTCCGATCGCCTGGTGAAAGGTGAGCGCCACGCTGATCGCGTTGTGGTTCGCAGCCGGGTGGGTGCCGATCTCCTCGTACTTCCGGATGTTGGCGTTCATGTCGGCGGGTGCGGCCATCATCGGCCAGAGGCCGGGGATCTGGTTGCGCCGCACGGAGAGGAACCCGGTGCCGATCGGCGCCAGCAGCCACTTGTGCAGGCTGGTGCCGTAGTAGTCGCAGTCGAGGGCGTCGCGGTCGAACGGGAAGTGTGCGAAGGCGTGGGCGCCGTCCACGAACACCGCGATGCCTTTGGGCCGCGCCATCGCAATGATGTCGCGCACCGGCAGGATCTGCCCCGTGAGGTTGGTGATGTGCGGGAGTTCGATGACACGCGTGCGCGGGGTCACGGCCTCCGCGAAGCGGTCTACCATGTACTGGTGCGACGGGGGAGGCACCTCGAAGGAGATCGTCCTGATCACGATGCCGTCGCGGCGCGCGCGCTGGTCCCAGGTGGTGAGCATCCGGCCATAGTTCTGGTCGGTGACGATGACCTCGTCGCCCCGGCGCATGTCGAGGCCGAGGATCATGATCTCGTTGGCCTCGGAGGCATTGCGGGTAATCGCCATTTCCTCCGCGTCACAGCCGAACTCTCCCGCCAGGCTGGTCCGCACCGACTCGACCCTTGGCTCGAGCGTGCGCCACATGTTCTCCACCGGCAGCTCATTCGAGAAGCGGAGGTCGCGTATCATCTGGTCCAGCACCACCGTCGGTGACGGGCACACACCCCCGTTGTTGAGGTTGATCATGGTGCGGTCGCAATCAAAGGCGCGCTGGATCACTGCCCAATAGTCCTCATCGTCTGGCGCGCCGCCGGTGGGCCCGGAGGCGTGAGCCTGCGCCAGGTAGCGGATCGCCTTGGGCGAGAATGCCGGGGCGGCGACGGCGAGAGAACTGACGAAGGTGCGGCGGTCGACCATCATGGACTCGGTGACGAGGTAGATTGGATAATGCGGGGCCGGCGCCCGAACGGCCAGCGCCAGCCCACGATTCCCGCGTCCGTGCCGACCAACCCGGTTCCGCCATCCCATGTTGCTCACCCTGATCCTCGTGCTGCAGCAGCCGGCACAGCAGCCCGCTGCGCCCCCGGTTGCGCCCCCGCCTCCCGCCGTCAGCAGGCCGGCGTCACCCATCGCGCGGGTGCAGGTAGAGCCCGGCGACGTCGCAGTGCAGGCGGGCGACACCGTGCGGCTGCGGGCGGTGGCGTACGACTCGGGCGGGCGCGCCATTCCCGGCACGACCACGAAATGGTTCCAGGCGAGCCACGGCTTCGAGGGCCGCGTCAGTGACGATGGCCTGGTCACGGCCGGGTCCACCGGCGCCATGCGAGTCGCCGCGGTGACGAGTGTCGCCGGCAGCAAGCCCACCACCACGTTCACGCGCATCACCATCCTGCCGCCGCCGGCGGCGCGGATCGCCGTGGAGCCGGTGGTGAAGCGCCTCTACGCAGGACAGGCGCTGTCACTGGGCGCCGTGCCATTCGCCGCCAACAACGACCGCCGGTACGACCTGGTTACCTGGGAGTCGGATGCGCCCGGTGTGGTCTCCGTCACGCCGGCTGGGCGTATCACGGCGCTGCGCCCGGGTCGCGCCACCATCACGGCGCGCGCCGGGCGGGCGAGCCGGGCGATTCCCCTGTTGGTTGAGACCAATCCCGCGGCAACCCTCGTCCTTACGCCAGCCGATACCTCGGTGCGCACCGGCGACGTGGTGCGGTTGGGCGTCGCCGCGAGCACATCGTCGGGCAAGCGCGTGCCCGATGTGGTGCCGGAGTTCCTCGTCAGTCCGGGCGGCGCGGTGGTGGATGCCGACGGCGCCTTCGTGGCGAATGAGCCCGGCACCTATCGCGTCGTTGCTTCCTTCGCCGGTCGCACGGCCGACGCGACGATCACCGCCCGGCCGCGCGACGCCGCGCGGCCCGCCACCGTGCTGGGTCGGCTGCCGGTCCGCGGCTTCAACTCCACCGAATTCTGGCTCCACCCCGATGGCCGCCACGGGTACCTCGCCACGCTGGGCGATCGCCTCTACGCGATGGACCTCAGCGACCCCGCGAAGCCGGTCATTACCGACTCGGTGATGGTGGACGCACGCGTGATCAACGACGTCATGACCACGGAGGACGGCAAGTTCGGCGTGATGACGCGCGAGGGGGCGAGCTCGCGGAAGAACGGCATCGTCGTGCTGTCGTTCGAGGATCCGGCTCATCCGGTGCAGGTGGCGGAGTTCACCGAGACCGTGACCGGTGGCGTGCACAGCACCTTCAT
This sequence comes from Gemmatimonadota bacterium, assembly GCA_017889745.1. Lineage (GTDB taxonomy): Bacteria > Gemmatimonadota > Gemmatimonadetes > Gemmatimonadales > GWC2-71-9 > JAGGAG01. The sequence goes on from JAGGAG010000001.1 coordinate 33,271, forward strand.
CTATCGCGGCTACGTGTACCTCACCGACGACGCGACGGGATCAATGCGGGTCATCGATATCCGCGATCCGTACCATCCGTCGCAGGTGGCGCGCTGGGAGACGCCCCGCACCGAGGCGGGGCGCATGCTGCACGACATCGACGTGCAGGACGGCCTCGCCTACCTCAGCTACTGGAACGACGGCCTCGTCATCCTCGACGTCGGCAGCGGCATCAGGGGAGGCAGCCCGGAGAGTCCGCAGCTGGTGTCGCAGCTCAAGTACGACCTGAACGCACTGTATCGCGACGTGGAGGCGGTAGGAGGGCCGGGTTTCATCCGGGGGACGCATACCGCCTGGCGGAGCGGGCGGTACGTGTTCGTCGGCGACGAGGTCTTCTCGGCGAAGCCGGTGGGCAATCTCGGGCCGATCGGCCTGGGACGCGCCTACGGGCGCCTGCATGTGGTGGATGTCTCCGATATCAGCGCACCCCGTCTCGTGGCGTGGTACGAGCCGAAGGACGGGGGAGCCCACAACGTCTGGGTGGCGGGGGACACGCTGTATCTCGGGGACTACCAGGGAGGCCTCCGGGTCGTGGACGTGTCGGGCGAGTTGCGTGGGGACCTGCAACAGCAGGGACGGGAGATCGCGCACGTTGCCACCGGCGACGCGGACGGCCACATCCCGAATGCGCCGCTCACGTGGGGAGCGGTCTATCGCAACGGCCGGATCTACGTCCCGGACATGAACTCGGGGCTCTGGGTGGTGAAGGTGGAAGGATCGGCGGTGGGCGTGCCGTAAGGGGCGGGGCGGCTATATTTGCCCGCCTTGCCGCGGTCCCAGTCGCTCACCGGCCGCACCTTCGGCCATCGCGCCCGGGGACTCGCCCACTTTCGTTCCGGGCAGGCGAGGCACGCCGCGGGCATGGCAAGCTCACTCTTCGCGGGCGGGGACGACGATCCCGGCTGGCGCCAATCGAGGTCGGACTCGAATCATGACGCGTGCGTTCTTCGCGGCTGTATTGCTGGCATTCATCGGTACACCTCAGCTCCGGGCCCAGGCGCCAACGAGCCAGCGGGAGCCCGCCGCGGCCCTGCCCCAGGTGTACAAGCCGGAGCAACTCACTCCCGTGCAACGGCAGGCGCGCGACGCCGTGTCGAACCTGCGCGACTCGGTGTCGGCGGCCGGCGGCGCGCTCGCACGCCTCAGCGCCGACGTGCAGACGACGTCGCCCCAGGTGCTGGAGAGCCGCGCGAGCACCGTCGTCGACCGCTGCGCGGCGGCGGAGCGCCAGCGGACCAGTTCGGTCACGCAACTGTCCACGGCGGCACTGACCACCGAGGGCGAGCTCAAGGCACGGAAGGACATGCTGAAGGAGATGAGCAAGCTCAAGAAGTCGCTGGACCAGTGCCACGCGACCTACCAGCCGCTCGCGCAGCGCGGCAAGGGCCAGGAAGTGCGGGACTACGGCCCCTCACGCGCGAAGCCCATCCTCGCCGGGTTCCAGACGTTCGACCAGTCGCTGAAGCCGTTCGCAAAGGCGATGCAGATCCAGTTCCGTCCCCTGCTCAACGCGGGCAAGTCGCCGCTGGACTGAGTGGAGAACGTGGAGAGTCTGCACGGGCTGGTGTAAACATCGTCCACATGCTGTGGACGGACTGGGCAGGTACCGTGCGGGGCAGGGGTTAGCTCTCCACAAAGTGAACATGCAGATGTGACGTAAGCCGAAGAAAATCAGGCACTTGCGCCCTCTCGAGGATGCCATAGCTTAGGATCACGCGCTGACCACTGGAGCACCGGAACCTCGGTTTCGGAAGCAAGTGGTCGGCGGGTTCGAGCGGCGCGTCGGAGGAGGCTGCCAGGGCTCACAAGGCTGGGCGGCCAATGATTCCGGTGATCACTCCGGCTCGAACAGGTGGAGCCAGTCGCGCGCTCCATCCGCCCCGATGTGGCGCCTCGGGATGCAGTGCGAAGGGTTGGTCCGCGACCCGATCCGACTCGCAGCGCTCGTGTTGATGAACCAGGCAGGATGGCCATCCAGTCTGGGGATGGAAGCCGAAGCCCTGCGCGAGCCCTACGGTGACGCATCAGTCACCGATGGCCGACGGGAGAAGAACGGCGGCGGTAACGCTCCGACTTCGGGTAATCAGCATGGGGAACGGCCGACAGGGCTCCGGGCTCTGCGGCCGTTTCCGTTTTCCGCCCTCTCCGTTTCGCACTCGTGCTTACCCGGTATCGCGATTGACGTGGTGACCTGCCGGCCGCGCGCAGGCGAATGCTGTCGGTCAACGGCGTCGCGACCATGCTCGCGACGATGCATGGTCGTGGAGGGGGCCCGGCGATAGCTTGTACGCCATGGTCCTCCATGTGCTCGTGGTGTCACCGGACGAGGCGCGCCGCAGCGCGCTGACCACCGCGTTGCTGGCGGCGGGACACCGGGCGGTCGGGGCGGAGAGCGGTGCCGTTGGCGCGGCGGCCCTGACGGAGCCGGGGCTCGATGCCGTCGTGGTTGACCTCCATGCGCCGGAACTGGATGGTGCGGCGCTGCGTGCCGTGCTCGACCCCGCCACGCCCCCGACTCCGGATTCCCTCGACGACGCCGAGCGGCGGCACATCGCACTGGTGCTGCACCACACCGGCGGCAACAAGCGCCAGGCCGCGCTCCTGCTGGGCATTTCCCGCTCGACCCTGCTGCACAAGGTGCGCAGGTACCGGATCGTCACGGCCCGCTCCTGACGATCCGCACCCGCCCCAGCCGCGACACGAAGATCTCGACTCGAGCCAACCCGCGCGTTACGACGTAGCGGGCGTTCGCCGCGCCCATTGCCAGTCCGTTCGGGGCGTAGCTCGTTTCCCCGGGTTCGCTCATGAGTGCCGCGCCGTCCATGGCCGGACCGGGCAGACGCCAGCGCAGCGAGTCTCCCACCAGCACGACCAGCGAGTCGGTGGTGAGCACCACCCGGGCCACGCGCTGCTCGTTGAGCGCCGCGGCGCGGGCCCGTCCGTGGGCGAGCGCGATACGCTCCGCCGCCTGTGACGCGTGAATGCCGTCGAGTGATCCGGCCATGCGCGGCAACGCAAGCCCGAGGAGAATGCCCAGTAGTGCCATTACGACGGCGAGCTCGGGGAGTGTGTGTCCATGGCGGCGCATGGCCCATAGTAGGGCGGCCGGGTTTCCGCCACGGTAGCCGCCGCGCGCCGCCCGGCGCATTGTGACGCGGTGCTCTTGCCGCGCGCGGCACGGGCGCGCATACTGTTTTTTCACCGTTCATGCTGTCGCCGGTTCACTGCGCACCTGCGGAGCCCTTCCCTGATCCACTCGTTCTCTGCGCCGCGGCCATGCCTTGCGCCAGTGCACCTCGGCCCATCGACCGGGATGGTGGTCGCATGACCGCGGGGCTGGTCACGCCCGCCGTGCCGCCAGCCGCTGATCCGCTGGCCGTGTTGCGTGAATACCGCACACTCGCACCCTGGAGCCTTCGCGACCTGGCTGCGGTGGCGGCGGCGGTGCTCGAGGCGTCAGACGTGGTGCCACTCAATGCGGCGGCGCGCGCACGACCCACCGAGCGGACCATACGCTTCTACGTCACCCGCGGGCTCGTCAGCGCGCCCGAAGGACGCGGCACCGCCGCCGTCTACGGTTACCGGCACTTGTTGCAGGTGCTGGCGATCAAGCTGCGCCAAATGGAAGGCGCCACGCTTGATACGCTCTCGGCCGAGTTCGCCGGGATGACCGGCGACATCATCGAGCGGCGCGTGGCGGCGGCACTCGGCACCGCCCTGCCCTCGCCCGAACGCCTCCCGCTGCTGCGTCCCGCCGGGCATGCCCGCGGCAAGGTGGGCCGGGCCATGCAGCAATGGCTCTCGAGCCCGGTGCCCGGCCAGGAGCGCGGCAGCAACTGCCGCCGAGTGCCAGTGGCACCAGGACTCGAGCTCCTCGTGGACGAGCACCACCCCGTGCTGCGCGCCGCCGGCGGCGACGCCGCGCTCGCCGAAACCGTGCGCCAGGCGCTGGCGCGCCTGGTCACCGGCGAGTAGCTCCCTCGATACAGGCTGACCACCGATGACAATCGCGTTCCTGGTTCTCCTCGCCGTGGTGGCGCTCTGGATCGTCAGCGCGTACAACGGCCTGATCGCACTCAAGAACCAGGTGGCCAACGCCTGGAAGCAGATCGACGTGCAGCTCAAGCGGCGGCACGACCTCATTCCCAACCTGGTCAACGCCGTCAAGGGACAGATGGACTTCGAGAAGTCCACGCTCGAGGCCGTCATCTCGGCCCGGGCCCGGGCGGTGGGCGCAACCGGCGTGGCGGCAACGGCAAAGGCCGAAGGGGAGTTGACGCAGGCGCTGGGACGGCTCTTCGCCCTCGCGGAGAACTATCCCGACCTCAAGAGCTCGGCCAACGTGCTGCAGCTCCAGGAGGAGCTCAGCAGCACGGAGAACAAGATCGGGTTCGCCCGGCAGCTCTACAACGACGTAGCGACGCAGTACAACACCCGGCAGGCGCAGTTCCCCACCAACTTCGTTGCGGGCCTGGCCAAGGCCACTCCGTCGGAGCTCTGGGAGATCACCGACGCCGGCGAGCGGCAGGTTCCCACCGTCGATCTTTCGCTGAACCGGCCGGCCAGCTGACGCAGTGACCGCCGGTCACGGCAACCTGTTCGAGGAACAGGAGCGCAACCGGCGCCGTTCGTTCTGGCTGGTCACCCTCTTCGTCATGTTTTTCGGCTGGGTCGGCTTCGGCGGCGACCTTGCCTTCTACTTCCTCACCCGGGATGCCGGTCCCGGCGCCTACCAGCACGTAATCCCGGTCATCGGCATCGTGGCGACGCTCGTCGCCGGTGGCATTGCGTGGTTCGCCTGGGAAAAGGGCGCGGACCGCGTGCTGTGGGCTACGGGTGCCTGGGAAGTCATCGAGCCGTCCACGCCGCAGCAGAAGCAGTACGTCAACGTGGTGGAGGAGATGGCCATCGCGGCGGGCCTGCCACGCCCGCGGATCTGGGTCGTGCCCGATCCGGATCCCAATGCTTTTGCGACGGGCCGTGATCCAGGGCATGCCAGCATCGCGGTCACGGAAGGGCTGCTCGGGCGGCTCAACCGCGAGGAGCTGCAGGGGGTCGTGGCGCACGAGATGGCGCACATCGCCAACTGGGACACCCGCCTCATGACCCTGCTCGCCGCCATGCTGGGCGCCATCGCGCTCATGTCGGATGGCCTCGGACGGATGATGCGAGGCGGCGTGCGCGTCGGGAGCGGTGGATCGCGCGGCAGCGGCAAGGGGAAGGGCAATCCGCTGGGACTCATCCTGCTCGTGCTGTGGGTATTCACCCTGCTCATCGCGCCGGTCGTCTCGCGGCTGCTCGCCATGGCCGTGAGTCGTAAGCGCGAGTTCCTGGCCGATGCCAGCGGGTCGCAGTTCACCCGGAATCCGCTGGCCCTCGCTTCGGCGCTCGAAAAGCTGGAGAATGACCCGGCGCCGACCCGCACCATCAGCCAGGGTGCGGCGCACCTGTGCATCGTGGATCCGTCGGAGCGGAAGGTGTCGGAGCGGCCCGGGCTGGTAGGCGACGTCTTCGCGTCGCATCCCCCGATGCGCGAGCGCGTGGCCCGGCTCCGGGGAATGGCATATCAGTCGTCAGTCGTCGGTCCTGAAACTGCCTGACGATTCAGGACGGTCCGCTCAGGATCCGTTCACGTCGTCGGAATCATCGAGGAAGGTCAGGGCCTGCCGCCGCTTCACCACCGCCTCGAGCGCGCCGTGGACGCGCTCGTCGACGACGGTGTTGATGAGGTCGCGCATGCGCTCGACCGCCGTTTCGGGCGGCATCTTCTCCTGATAGGGGCGGGCCGTCGTGAGCGCGTCGAAGATCTCCACCGCCCCCACGATGCGCGCGCCGAGCGGGATGGCCTCGCCCTTGAGCTTGTCGGGGTAGCCGAAACCGTCCCAGCGCTCGTGGTGGTTCCGCACGAAGCTGATGATGTCCTTCAGGTGCACGAGCGGGGCCAGGATCTGGCTTCCGACGAGCACATGCTGCTTGACGTGCGTGTACTCGTCGTCAGTCAGGGGGCCCTGCTTGTTCAGCACCTCCTCGCGGATGCCGATCTTCCCGATGTCGTGCAGCCGGCCCGCCGTGCGGATCATCTCCACGTCTTCGTCCGAGAGCCCGAGCTCGGCCGCCACGCCAGCGGAGAGGTCGGCCACGCGTGCCGAGTGACCGCGCAGGTAGGGGTCCTTGGCCTCGAGGGCATTCACGAGCGCCTCGAGCGTCGCGATTGAAAGGCGTTCGAGCGTATCCTGCTCGCGACGGAGCTCCACCGACCGGAGGTGCACCTCGTCGCTCAGCCAGCGCTCGAGGCGGGTGTCCTCCATCGCCTTGTGGCGGCGCTGCAGGGCGCGGCTCACCGCGCGCGTGAGGTGGTCGAGGTCGAGCGGCTCCGTGACATAGTCCATCGCCCCGCGCTGCACGCACAGGGCCGCCGTGGTGGCGTCGTGGACCGCAGTCAGCATCAGGATCGCCAGGCTCGGCTCGAGTTCCAGCAACTCGGGCACGAGTTCGATGGCGCTGGTGCCGGGCAGGTGTGTGTCGAGGAGCATGGCCGCGATCTTCTCGCGGCGGACGATGTCGAGCGCCTCGCCGCCGGTGCTGGCGGTGATGATGGTATGACCCTGGAGCCTCAACTGGCGGGCAATGGCGGCGCGCACCGCATCTTCGTCATCGACGACGAGGATGCTCGATTGGCCGTCGGTGAGTGGCAGGGTCACGTAGAGGAACTCCAGTGACGTAAGTGCTTGACTGACCGGAAGCTAAATACTCCCATCCACGAACTCCACCTCCACCCGGTGCGGGATGATCCCCGCCTCCGCGGCGCGATCGAGCAGCAGCTGCACCGCCGCGCGGCCGCGCGCCCCGTAGTCCACGGTCCAGTCGTTCACGTACATGCCTACGAAGGTGTCGGTGCGCTCGTCGCCGATGCCCCTGTTGAAGCGCTTGGCGTGGTCCAGCGCGGGCTGCCGGTGCGCCAGCGCATACTCGATACTCGCGCGCAGGTCGCGCGCCACCTGGTTGATCGTGGCCGCGCCCAGGTCGCGGCGCACCACGTTCCCGCCAAGCGGCAGGGGCAGGCCGGTCTCCCGCAGCCACCAGGCGCCCATGTCCTCCCAGAGATGCAGTCCCTGGTCCTGGAAGGTGAGTTGGCCCTCGTGAATGAGCAGGCCGACGTCCACCTCGCCGCGCGCCACGGCGTCCTCGATGGTGTCGAACGGCATCACGACCTGGATCGTGTCGGGCTGGTAGAGACGCAGGGCCAGGCAGGCCGTCGTGAGCGTGCCCGGAATGCCGACCCGCTTGCCCCGCAGGGCGCTCCGCGGATCGCGCGGGGCCGGCGCCCTCGCCACGAGGCGCGGTCCGTAGCCGTCGCCCATGGAGGAGCCGCTCGAGAGGAGCGCGTACTTGTCCGCGAGGTAGGCGTAGGCGTGGATCGATACCGCCGTCACCTCGAGCTCGGCACTCAGGGCGCGCCGGTTGAGCGACTCGATGTCCTGCAGCTCGTGCACGTAGGTCAGGTCGCCGGTGTCGAGCTTGCCCTCGGCGAGCGCGTAGAACATGAACGCATCGTCGGAATCGGGACTGTGGGCCACACGGATAGTGGTCGTCATTCCGAACCCCAAGGCGTGAACGGTGAACGGTGAACGGTCAACGGAAGGTCCTGTTCACCGTTCACGGTTTACCGTTCACGCTGTTTCGGTACTCGTCGATCACCGGCTTGTGCTCGGCATACTCCGGCCGGTCCACCCGGCCGATCTCGGCCTGGTAGTGCGCCGTGAAGTCTTTCCGGGCGGCCGCAGCCGCGGCCGCATCGCGCCGCCGGTCGGCCACTTCGCCGCGCACCAGGTAGCCGAACAGGTGGTTCGGGTTCCGCGCCAGGATCGTGTCGGCCAGCGCCAGCGCGGCAGCGTCCTGCCCGGTCTCGGCGTACAGCACCGCTGCATGGTACTGCAGGTCGGCGTTGACCGAGTCCAGCATCCCGTACGCAAGGATCGCCATGGGTGCGAACTGCTTCGCCTGCGCCGTATCGCCGGCCGAGGCGGCGCGCATGACCCGGTCATAGAGCCGGTTGAACCGCTCGGCTGGCGACATGCTCGAGATGTCGGGCGGGGCGCCCGCGGGAGCGACCCCGCCGGCGCCTTCACCGCCACCCTCCACGCCGGGCGCGGCGTTGCCCGCGTTGGGCATCCGCGACACTTCCGGCGGGCTGTTGCGGTTAATGCCCAGGAACGCGATGTAGGTGAGCCCGGCAATTACCAGCATGCCGGCGACCAGCCACGGTACCCGGCTTTCCCGGGCCGTCGGCGGAGCGGGCTGGCCCGGGGTACCGGACACTGCGTTGCCGCAGCGGTGGCAGAACTTCGCGATCGGCGAGAGACTGGCGCCACAATGGGCGCAATTGCGCGGGCTGACCGCGGCGCCACAGCGGTCGCAGAACCGGCCGGGGGCGTCGGTGCCGCAGACGGGGCAGGCGGGGACGGCAGGAGAGTTGGTCACGGGCGGGCAATGTAACCGCTGGCGGCTCCCATGGCACCGTATTACCGTGCAGAGCGATCGCCGTACGCGACCGAGCACGACTGGAGGGCCATTGCAGCCATCGCGGAACGCGCCCGAACCCCTTCCGGCCGATGCCCCGCTGGGCCGCTCTCTTGGAGAGCTTGCGCGGGGAGATTCGCGCTGGACCGTCTACCTCGAGACCCGCCCGCACCCGCGCGGGACCGGCCTTCGCCACAACACGCTCCAGGGCCGGCTCCACTTCGTGGACCGGGCGCAGGTCCATCGCAGTACCGGGTGGATCTTTACCGAGTGGACGGACGCCGATATCGTCAACCGATTCAACGAATTCAGCGCTGCGGAGCTCTGGCTGCTGCTCGACAGCCTCGCCTGACCCGCTGACAGCGAGGGGCCATGGGACTGGGACGAGCGCGCCGCGATGACCGGCCGAGCCTGGAAGAATTTCCGACCGACCTGACCGGGGCCCGCAAGGGCGACATCCGCGAGCTGGCCGAGCGCTTTGGCGTCGACTTTCTCCGACTGCAATTCACGGACATCCTCGGCGTCAACAAGAACGTCGAGGTCCCGCCCAGCCAGTTCGAGAAGGCGCTGGACGGCGAGATCATGTTCGACGGATCCTCGATCGAGGGCTTCGTGCGGATCGAGGAGTCGGACATGCTCCTCAAGCCCGACCCCACCACCTTCCGCATGCTTCCGTTCGACGAGGAAGGCGGGCGCGTGGCGCGGCTCATCTGCGACATCCACACGCCCGACGGCGCTCCCTTCGACGGCTGCCCACGCCATACCCTGAAGCGCCAGATCGCCCGCGCCCGCAAGCTCGGCTTCGAGATGATGGCCGGCTGCGAAGCGGAGTTCTTCCTGTTCGAGAAGGCGCCCGACGGCGCGCCGACCACCAGCACTCACGACCTCGCCGGCTACTTCGACCTCGGCCCCATCGACAAGGGCGAGGAGATCCGCCGCGTCATCGTGGATTGCCTCGAGCTCATGGGGTTCGAGGTGGAAGCGGCGCACCACGAGGTGGCGCCGGGCCAGCACGAGATCGACTTCCGGTATGCCGGGGCGCTGGTCACCGCCGACAACCTCGCCACGTTCAAGCTGGTGGTGCGGCAGGTCGCCAATCAGTACGGATACGTCGCCTCGTTCATGCCCAAGCCGATCCAGGGCGTGGCCGGCAGCGGCATGCACACGCACCAGTCGCTGTTCCGCGGGAGCGAGAACGCCTTCTTCGACGCCGAGGCCGAGAACCAGCTCTCGTCCGTGGCGTTGCAGTACATCGAGGGCATGCTCCAGCACGCCCGGGGCTCCTGCGCCATCACAAGCCCGCTGGTCAACAGCTACAAGCGCCTGGTGCCCGGATTCGAGGCGCCGGTGAACGTCGCGTGGTCGATGCGCAACCGCTCGCCGCTGGTGCGCATCCCCGACCGCCGCGGCATCGGCACGCGCTGTGAGAACCGCATGCCCGATCCGGCGGCCAACCCGTACCTGGCGCTCGCGGTGCAGCTGGCCACCGGCCTGGAAGGCATCGAGCAGAAACTCGTGTGCCGCGAGCCGGTGCACCGCAACATCTTCCGCATGACCTACCGCGACCGCCGGAAATACCGCATCGACGAGCTTCCCCGCGACCTGCACGAGGCCCTCGAGTTCCTGGAGAAGGACGACGTGGTGAAGGCGGCGCTGGGCGAGCACATTACCGAGCGCTTCATCGAGGCGAAGGAGAAGGAGATCGAGTCCTACAACGCCTACGTGAGCCCATGGGAGATCGAGCGGTACCTCGGCCGGTACTGAGGGCCCGCCGTGCGACCTGCCGGCATCCTGTGCGACCTCGAAGGCACCCTCTATTCGGGTGACGCTCCCCTCCCCGGCGCGACGGCGCTGGTGCCGCGGCTCGGCGCTGCCGGCATCCCCTTCTGCTTCATCACCAACACTACCAGTCGCTCGCGCGGCATGCTCGTGGCCCGCCTGGCCGCCATGGGCATCCTGGTGCCGGCGGACCGGATCGTGAGTGCGCCGGTCGCGGCGGCCGCACTCTCCCGCGACCACGGGCACCGGGTCGTGGCCCCGTTCCTCGCGGACGCGGTGCTGGAGGACCTGGAGGGGCTGGAACTGGCCGGGGGCACCGCCGGCCGGGCGAGTGGCCGCGCCACCGCCGTCATCGTGGGCGACCTCGCCGAGCGCTGGGACTACGCGCTGCTGCAGGAGGCGTACGAGTGCCTGCGGGCCGGTGCGGAATTCATTGCCTGCTCGCGCGACCGCGTCTACCGGAAGGGCGAACGCCTCGTGCTCGATGCCGGGCCCTTCGTCGCGGCCCTCGAATACGCCAGCGGCAGCGCGGCGCTGCTCGCCGGCAAGCCGAGCACGGCGATGTACGACGCAGCATTCCGCCGGCTCCAGCTGCCCGCCGCGGCACGATCGCACGTCGTGATGATCGGGGACGACATGCACTCCGACATTGCCGGCGCGCAGCAGGCAGGCCTGACGGCCTGGGCGGTCGAGACGGGCAAGTTCGCCGCTGTGGATGCGGCGCGCGCCGGCATCATCCCCGACCGGATCATTCCCGGCATCGATACGTTGCTGGCGGAACTGGACCAGTGAACTGCCGCTGGGCGGCGTTTCTCGCGGTGTTCTCCCTCCAGGCCGCGCCGCTCCTGGCGCAGGCACCGGAGCTGCAGCCCGGCATTCCGGTGGTGCAGCACGTGGACATCATCCGGCAGGACGTCGCCGACACCAATGAGACGGGGTTCGCCGCAAGGACGGCGAACGCGCTGCACGTGCGCACCCGCGAGCGCGTGGTGGAGCGTGAGGTGCTCCTCCGGCCGGGCATGCCGTACGACGCGGCCCTGGCGGCGGAAACCGCGCGCAACCTGCGGGCACTGGGCATCTTCCGCGACGTGCTGGTCGACACCGTGCGGAGCGACAGCGGCCTCACCCTGCGCGTGGTGACGAAGGACGGGTGGAGCACCTTCCCGATCTTCGACATCACCACGGCGGCCGGCCAGTCGGCGGTGGCCTTCGGCGTCGCGGAAGCGAACCTGCTCGGCCTCGCGGCCACCGGCGTCATCCGCTACAGCAGCAATCCCGATCGCACCGCGTGGCTCTTCGCCTTCCGGCAGCCCCGCATGTTCGGCGGGCGCGTCAACGTCGCGCTTTCGCTGGAGGAAAGGTCGGACGGGCGTTTCGCCTTCGGGCAGCTCGGCCGGCCGTTCTACTCCCTCTCCAGTCGCTGGGCCCTGGGCGGCGACGCCACCTACTTCGACGGCGACGTACTCGTGTTCGCGAACGGCATCCTCACGCCGTACCAGACGCTCGCGCGCCAGCTGACCCTCGTGCGCCTGGATGGGGCCCACGCGCTCCGGGCCTCGCCGCGGGGATACTTGCGGGTGGGAGTCACCGCCCAGCTGCAATCGAACTCGTTCCTCCCGAGCCCGGTCATCGAACCCCGCGTGGACACCACGCAGGCCGCCATCGGCGCATACGTCAGCCTGCTCCGCGCGCGCTACGCCGTGGTGGAGAACGTGCGCAGCTTCGGGCGCGCCGAAGACTATGCCGTCGGTCCGAGCGTGCGCATAGGGCTGCTCGCGGCGCCGTCGGCGTTCGGCTATGCGGAAGGTGGGGCCGGCCTGCAGGTCACGGCGTCAGGCGGGTTCCTCCTGCCGTCTGGCTTCGCGCAGGCCAGCGCGGCGGCCAACGGACTCATCTCCGGGTCGGGTGTCGACTCCGGTTCGGTGGTCCTCAGGGGCAACCTCGTCATCCAGCCCGGCCGGAAGCACGCCATCATCGCGGGCGGCTTCGTGGGCTGGCAGAAGAATCCCGTTCCCGGAAGCCAGTTCGATCTCGGCCTGGTGTATGGACCGCGCGCGTATCCGCTGCATGCCTTCACGGGAGATCGCGGCTTCCTGGTTGCGGCGGAGTATCGCTGGACCTTCGCGGAGAATTTCGGCGGCCTGCTCGGGCTCGCCCTCGGCACCTTCGTGGACCACGGCGGAGCCTGGTATGAAGGCGAGTCGCCGCGCACCGGCACCGACTTTGGTGCCGGACTCCGCTTCGGCCCGAGTCGCTCCGCCAACCCCGTCCTGTTCCGGCTGGACCTGGCCTACCGCGTCGAGGCCGCGCCCTTCACCTCCGGCTGGTCCGTGGTCTTCGGTGAGGGATTCACGTTCTGACTGCCGCCAACTCGCACAGGCACATACCCGGCGCTAGATTCGCTCCTACCTTCATCCCGAGCCTATGACCGCACCCGAAGCGCAGGCGTCCGCGCCCGCACCCAAGCCCAGGCGGCGCCGCTGGCCCGTCGTCGTCGCCACGCTGCTGGTGGTGCCTCTCCTCCTGTTCGCGATCTACACCTTCTTCGTGGTGAGCTGGAGTTACTCGGACGGTGAGCGTTCGGGCACGCTGCAGAAGTTTTCGCGCAAGGGATGGCTGTGCAAGACGTACGAGGGCGAACTGGCGCAGTACGTGGTGGGCGGGGTGGCGCCGCAGATCTGGTACTTCACGGTCCGCGACGAGACGCTCGTCCGCCAGATGAGCGACGCCGTGGGCCAGAATGTCCAGGTGCATTACTCCGAGCATCGCGGCGTGCCCACCAACTGCTTCGGGGACACGCCGTACTGGGTCGACCAGGTCAAGGCCATTCCCAAGTAACCTGCGGGTTGGCCGATGATGTCATGCCGGGGCCGACGCTCTTGCGTCGGCCCCTTGTCGCTGTGGGAGCATCACGTCGCGAGAGGAGGGGTGCGAAGTTGCTTCGCCGGATCCGGCGGGCAGGGAAGGAGAACCTCCATGGCGGCATGAACGCCGGTCCCCCCTCTGGCGTCCCTTCCCCTTCAGTCGTATCGTATGCATAGCTTCGGTTTTTATTCGGTATTACAGCAACCTCCCCCAGCCAGGGCGGAGCCATCACTGTCTCCATAAGTCATTATATAACAAATACTTATGCAAATAGCCCAGCTTCGGTCCCGACTCGAGCAGATCATCGCCCCACCGGTGGTGGCGACCGATGCCATCCCCACCGGGTTCCACGAGCTCGATGAGGCGCTGGGCGGTGGGATTCCGCGCGGGCGGCTCACCGAGCTCATCGGTCCGGTCGGTGCGGGCACGGCGACGCTGGTGCGGGCACTGGTCGGTGCCGCCCTGGCCCGGGGCCAGGGTGTCGCCTGCATCGATGCCTCGCGCACCCTCGATCCCGCCGACTGGGCATCGCTCGATTGCGATTTCCTCCGCGTGGTGCGCCCGCGCGACCCCGCGCGCGGGGCCTGGTGTGCCGATGTGCTGCTGCGGAGCGGCGCCTTCACCCTCGTGGTGCTCGACAGCGCGCCATCGCTCGCGCGGCAGGTGGCGCTTCGCCTCGTCGCCCTCGCGCGCGACAAGGACGCGGCGTTCGTCGTGGTGGGCGATGGATCGGTGTCGCAGCTGGGCGGGGCCGTGCGGATGGAGGTGAAGCGCCGATGGGGCGGAGGTGGCCAGCGGCGGCCATCCGAACTGACCGTTCTTCGCGGCGGGCTTCGTACCACCATTGAGGTGCCGAGTGTCATCTATCATCCGCGTCGCCTGTGTGCGCATCCCGAAGTTCCCGATCGGCGCGGTGTGGCTGGAGGAAAGCAGCAACCGGGCATCCAGGCGGCCGGCCGATCCGACAAGCGATGGAAGGGTGCCCGAAACGGGGGACGGGTCCCCGGCCGATAAAGCCATTCACTGGGACCAGCGTCCCCTGGCACTGACCGCCAACGACCGCGTGGTCGTCGCCACGACGCAGGCCGCGTCTCTCGGCATCCGGCACGGCATGACCATTCCCGCGGCGCGCGCGATGTGCGCTGAGCTGGAAGTGCGGCCCTGGGATGACCGCGCCATCGCACGGGCCGTGCACCGGGTCACGGCCGCATGCCTCGCGTTGAGCCCGCAGGTGACGCCGGCGCGCCCCGGCCTCTGGTGGATCGGCGCGCATGGGCTCGAGGGGCACGGCGGCGAGCGCCACCTCGCGGGGTCGCTTCTCGCACGCATCCGTCGCTGGCACCCCGATGCCCGCGTGGCCGTGGCATCGAGCTGCATCGCGGCTTTCGTCGCCACCTGGCTTCGCGGCGTGGGCCGCCTCGTGCCGCGCGGTGGAGACCAGGCGCTGCTCGCCCGGGCACCGCTCTCCCTCCTGCCCATGGATACCGAGCTGCGCGACACGCTCGCGGCACTTGGCCTCGTCACCGCCGGGCAGTTCGCCGCCCTCGATCCCGGCGATGTCGAGCAGCGCCTCGGTCCCGCCGGGCTCGCCGCCTGGCGACTGGCACGGGGCGAGGACCAGCGACGTCCGACCCTCACGCGTCCCGTGCCCGACGACACCGTCGCCATCGAGCTTCCAACCTCCACCCGGACGCTCGAACCGGTGCTCTTCCTGGTGCGCGCGGCACTGGGCCGGCTCATCACGCAGGTCGCGGGCGACGGCATGGCGGTGGCCGCGCTGGAAGTGGAGTTGAAGCTCGACGAGACGCCTTCCCGCTCTGCGTCGCGCCGCGTAGCCCTGGCGTTCCCCCTCGCCCGGCTGGAGCCCCTCTTCGAGCAGTGCCGTGCGTCGCTCGAGGACTGGGTGCTCGAGGCGCCGGTGCTCGGCGTTGTCGTGCGCATCACCGAGCGCGCCAGGCCGTCCGGAGAGCAGGGCGACCTGCTCCGCACCGGCTGGCGTGATCCCGCCGCCGCAGAAGCGGCGTTCGCGCGCCTCCGCGCCGCGCTCGGCGCCGATACGGTGGTGCGGCCGGTGGAACTGGATGGGTTTGCGCCGGAGCGGCGGGGGGCATGGGAAGAGGTCGGCAGGGCAGCAGGGAGGCAGGAGGAAGGCGGCAAGGCGGCAAGGCGGCAGGAGGACAGGAGGAATGCCGCCACGCTCCGCCTGCTTCATCCCCCGGAGCCGGTCGAGGTCGCTCCCGACACCAGCGCTTTTACCTGGCGCGGGCGGCGCTGGCCCGTCATGGAGCAGGGAAGCGTGGAGCGGCTCTCCGGCGACTGGTGGGCGTCACCCTATGCGCGGGACTACGCCTCCTGGATCAGTGAGGGCACGGCTTTCGTGGTGTTCCTGAGCGGGGGCACGTGGAGTGTCCACGGATGGTATGACTGACGCGGTCCTGCCATCCGATTACGTCGAGTTGCACTGCCACTCCTGCTTCTCCCTCCTCGATGGGGCGGCATCGCCGGAGGGGCTGATCGATCGCGCCCGTGCACTGGGCCAGCACGCGCTCGCGCTCACCGACCATGATGATCTTGGCGGCGTGGTACGGTTCTCGGAGGCCGGCCGCGCGCGGGGTGTTGAGGCGATCATCGGGGCGGAGTTGACCATCATGGTGAACGGTGAACGGTCAACGGTAGACGGGACCACGCCTCCCACCCCGTTTACTGTTCACCGTTCGCCATTCACGTCTTTGGTTCTTCTGGCCGAGTCTTCCACCGGCTACGCCAACATCTCCACCCTCGTCACCCGCGGCCGGATGGACTGCCCGCGCGGCGAGCCGGCGGTTCCGCTCGAACTTCTCGCGCGCCATGCCGGTGGTATCACCGCGCTGACCAGCGGCCCGCATGGATGGGTGCCGTCGCTCCTCGCGGCCGGCAATGCAGAGGGCGCGCGGCGCGCCGCATGCGCGCTCCGCGACATCTACGGCGACCACCTCGTCATCGAGTGCTGGGATCACGGCCTTCCCGAGGAGCGTGAGCTCGCGGAACAGCTCATGCCCATGGCCGGCTGGCTTGGCGTGCCGTGGGTGGTGACAAATGACGTGCACTACGCCCACCCGCAGGATCGCCGGGTGCATGACGTGCTCGCGGCGCTGCGGCACAAGACGACCCTCGACCAGATGGGCACGCGCCTTCGCCCCAATGGCGAGTGGTACCTCAAGTCGGCGGCGCAGATGACGCGGCGCTGGCAGCATGCGCCGGAAGGTGTCCGCGCCACGCGCGCCGTGGCCGAGCGGTGTGCCTTCCGGCTCGAGCAGCTGCGGCCCACGCTGCCGGAATTTCCCCTGCCGCCCGGCGTGGGCGAGGACGAGTACCTGGAACGGCTGGTGTACCAGGGGGCAGAAGAACGGCTGAAGCGTGAACAGTCAACGGTGAACGGTGAAGGGGAATCACGGCAGAGTAGTTCCCGTTCATTGTTTACTGTTCACCGTTCACTTTCCGGCGGTATACCTCCCGCATACGAAAGCCAGCTTGCCCACGAGCTCGCCGTCATCGCGCGCCTCGGTCTCGCCGGCTTCTTCCTCATCGTCTGGGACATCGTGCGCTTCGCGCGGCGCAATGGAATTCTCTGCCAGGGTCGTGGTTCCGCGGCCAACTCCGTGGTCTGCTACTGTCTCGGCATCACCGCCGTGGATCCCGTGAAGATGAACCTGCTCTTCGAGCGCTTCCTGAGCGAGGAACGCGCCGAGCCGCCCGACATCGACCTCGACATCGCGCATCGCGAGCGGGAGCGGGTGCTCCAGTACGTCTATGAGCGCTACGGGCGCGAGCACGCGGCGATGGTGTGTGAGCAGATCAGCTGGCGGGGCCGCAGCGCCGTGCGGGACGCCGCGCGCGTGCTCGGCTTCAGCGTGCAGCAGGCCGAGGCGCTGGCGGCGTTCAGCGATCGCTTCTCGGCGAAGGCCACGGCAGACGCACTGCGCGGGCGCGCGGCGGCCGATGCGTACACCCAGGACAATCCGGAGTGCACGGACGCCGTCGGCGGCAGGGACGGCAAGGACAAGGGTGACGATGACCTCGCCTTCTTCAGCCCCGCGTCCGTGCGTCGCCGCGATGCGGAGAAGCGGGCGCTGGCGAACACGCTGGGACAGCAGATGATTCCCGGCACCGAGGCAAAGACGAAGGCCGATGCGGTGAAGCGCATGTTCTACGGTGATCCACACGCGGAGCAGGACCACGTCGAGCGCCGCAACCCGGTCACGTCGCTCGTCGGGTCCACGGAAGCGACGTCCGTCCTCGCCAAGGCCGGCCTCGACCCCGACGACCCGCGTGTCGCCCTGCTCGCCGACCTCGTCGAGGGCCTGCACCAGCTGCCGCGGCACCGATCCATCCACGTGGGCGGCTTCGTGCTGACGCGCGAGCCGCTGTCGCGCATCGTGCCCATCGAGCCGGCGTCGATGCCGGGCCGCACGGTGATCCAGTGGGAGAAAGACGACCTCGATCCCGTCGGACTGGTGAAGATCGACCTCCTCGGGCTTGGCATGCTCACGCTGCTGCAGGATTGCCTGCTCTACATCAGGCGCACGCGCGGGGTCTCCCTCGACCTCGGCACCATTCCGGTGGACGACCAGGCGGTGTACGACGACCTCTGCCGCGCCGATACCATCGGCCTCTTCCAGGTGGAGAGCCGCGCGCAGATGAACACGCTCCCGCGCATGAAGCCGCGCGCGTTCTACGACCTCGTCGTCGAGGTGGCGCTCATCCGCCCCGGCCCCATCCAGGGCGACATGGTGCACCCATTCCTGCGCCGCCGCGCGGGTCTCGAGGAAGTCACCTACCCGCATCCCTCGCTCGAGCCGGTGCTCAAGCGCACCCTTGGCGTTCCGCTCTTCCAGGAGCAGGGCATGCAGGTGGCTATCGCCGCCGCCGGGTTCACGCCGGGACAGGCCGACGAACTGCGCCGCGCCATGGGACACAAGCGCTCCCATGAGCGCATGGCCGAGATCGCCGAGCAGCTGGTGGAGGGCATGGCGAAGAACGGCATCGACGCCGACACGGCGCGGAGGATCTACCAGCAGATCAACGCCTTCGCCGACTACGGATTTCCCGAGAGCCACGCCGCGAGTTTTGCGCTGCTGGTGTACGCGTCGGCGTATCTCCGGCACTACTACCCGCCCGAGTACACCGCGGCGATCCTCAACGCGCAGCCGATGGGCTTCTACTCCCCGGGAACACTGGTGGAAGATGCCCGTCGCCACGGGGTGGAAGTGAAGCCGGTGGATGCACTGCGGAGTGGCTGGGATGCGACACTGGAGGTCGCGGGTCGCGGGTCGCGGATCGTGCGTGATGTCAAACGTGCGCAGGACTCACGACCCACGACCCACGACCCGGCCGTGCGCCTGGGATTCCGCTCCATCCGCGGACTCGGCACCGCTGCCCGGGAAAAGATCGAGCGCGCGCTCAACGAGCGGCCGTTCAGCTCCGTCGCCGATGTCGTGATCCGCACCGGTCTCGATCGTGGCGCGCTGCGCGCCCTGGCGGAAGCGGGTGCGCTCGACTGCCTCGTGGCGCATGAATCACCGGAACGGCGCCGGCGCATGGCGCTGTGGGAAGTACTGCGTGCCGAGCGTGGCGTGGCGGGGCCGCTGGCAGGCGGCGGGGCGACAGGGCGGCAGGAGGCGGTCCTTCCTCCCATGACACCGTACGAACTGACAGAAGCCGATTACCGCATGACCGCGCTCTCACTCAACGGGCATCCCATGGCCCACTTGCGGAAGGAAATGCGGCGGCTCGGCGTGGTGTGCGCGTCCAACCTGGAGGGCGGCAAGGCTTGCCGCGATGGAGACACCGTCCTCGTCGCAGGCCTCGTCATCTGCCGCCAGCGCCCCGGAACCGCCAAGGGGTTTGTCTTCCTGACGCTCGAGGACGAAACCGGCCTGGTCAACGTCATCGTGACACCCAGGCGGTTCGAGCAGCAGGCGCTGCTCATCGCGCGGAGCCCGCTCCTGCTCGTTCGAGGGACCTTGCAGATCGAGGGTCATGTAGTGAACGTGCGCGGGGAGGAATTCCGCCTCCTCAACGCTCCCGTGGGTGCCGAGCATGCCCGGCGGCACGATTTTCACTGAAGAACCATTCACCCGCAGGATCCCCCCTGACCCGACGCCCTCCACGACACCAGCTGTGCCTGCTGCTCGGCCTGGCAGGCGCGCTCACGCCCGCGATCGCGGTGGCCCAGGATTCCGCCCAGGCCGCCCCTCCGGTGCAGGCCTCCCTGCCAGACAGCCTCAAGCGGCCATATGCCATCAAGTGGTGGGAAGTCGCCGGCGTGGTGGGCGCAGGGGTGCTCACCATGGCGGTCGTCGATGCGCCGGTCCAGGACTGGTCGTCCAACCCGGATCACGGCAGCCAGACGGCCGGCGACTTTGCCGATGCGTTCAGATACTTCGGGCAGTGGCAGGTCATCGTACCGGTCACGGGCGGGATACTCGTCGCCGGCCTCATCGCCAAGAAGCCGGCGGTCGTCCACAGCGGACTCCGGGTGGGTGCCTCGGTGCTGCTGGCGGGCGCCGTGACCGGTATCTTCAAGTATTCCCTCGGTCGTGTGCGGCCCTACGACACGAATGACGTCTGGGACTACCAGCCCTTCAGCGGCAACGCTGCGATGTGGTCGGGACATACCGCCCTGGCCTTCTCGTTCGCCGCCTCGCTGGCACAGGAGATCCACCGCACCTGGGCCACGGTCGGGCTCTATACGCTCGCCACCGGTACCGCGTGGTCACGCGTGTACCAGAACCAGCACTGGGTGAGCGACGTGGCCATTGGTGCGGCGGTGGGAATCGCATCAGCCAAGCTGGCGACCGGCCGATGGACCATCTTCGGACTCCGGGCCCCGGTGCCGCTGGCGACGCCGAACGGGCTCGGGGTCATGTGGCACGGCACGTTCTGAGGGCTGCTACGCCACGACCCGCCAGGCATGTGTGTAGACCGTGTGCGATTCCTGCCGCGTGAACCCGCAGAGCGTCAGGTTGGCCTGATGCGCCATCCGCACCGCGAGCGCCGTCGCGCCTGAGACTGTCACCAGCAGGCTCGCACCGAGCATCGCCGTCTTGTGCACCATCTCGAAGCTCGCGCGGCTCGTCACCACCACGAACCCGGCCTGCGGATCGATGCGGCGGGTCAGCACAGCGCCGATGAGCTTGTCCAGCGCGTTGTGCCGCCCCACGTCCTCGCGCACCAGCGACACCCTGCCGTCGAAGCCCGCCCAGCCCGCGGCATGCACCGCGCCGGCCGAACGATTGAGTTCCTGCTGCGCCACCAGCCCGTCGAGGGCGCGGTGGATGGCCAGGCCGGAGACCGCCCTGCCGTCGGGCACCTCGGATACCGGCCGCAACACGGCGTCCACGCTGTCGCTGCCGCACACGCCGCAGCCGGTCCGGCCCGAGAGCCGCCGCGTGCGGCCGTTGATGACCTCCATGCACTCCGGCGCCACCGTCGCCTGCATCTCCATGCCGCGCTCGTGCGGCACGCACGCAATGGCGAGCATGTCGGCGGGCGACCGGATGAGCCCCTCGGTGATGCTGAAGCCCAGGGTGAAGTCGATGAGGTTGGTGGGTGTCGCCATCATCACGACATGCGGGATGTCGTTGTAAACGATGGTGACCGGCGCCTCCTCCGCAATCATGTCCTCACGTTCGGTGCGGACCCCTCGGTCCCAGCGCACGACGTGATGCGGTATGAGTGGATCCGCAGTGCCGAGCCGGAGCAGGGCGTCGGGCTGGGTGAGCCAGTCGGTGTTGGTGCCCATGGTCTCCTCCTTCCACTAATCCTAACCCGGATGGAGTCGGGCTCAGGCCGCTGGAAAGGAAAACGCCCCTGCCGAAGCAGGGGCGTTGTGCCGGGATTTCGAGGTTCTGCGGCGCTCCGACCAGCGTGCTAGTCCGGCAACGTAGTGTCGACGTAGATGAACCCCGAGTTGCCAGCGGTCGGGACCGCGATCACACGGTGGACCGGCCGGCAGAAGTCTCCTGTCTCGGGCGGGCATGGGTCTCCAACAATCCAGCGACCGGGACTCACCAGTCCGCCTGCGTCCACGGTGTCCTTCCCCTGCGCGAGGAGGCCTGGGAGGTTCAGGCTGAACGTGATGACCTGCCCCACCGCGGGTGACTCGTCCAGACCCGGATAGACAACCGAGAAGACCGGATCGGGGGTCACCACGGTAACGACGGTGTCGTGGGCCGGCACTCCGCCGATCTCCGGAATCGTGATGGTGACCTGTTCCACGGCGTACCCGTCCACGGGCTCCACGGCTATCACGTACACCGCGGTCGACGCTGGCGGAGGCGTAAGCGGCGTACCAGTGGTGTTGTCTTCGCAGGAGGCAAGAAACGCCGTGGCCGCGAGTACAACCACTGATCGACTGACGATTCGATGAAGCATGCTCGGTTCTCCCTCGTTGGGTAAGGACGATCCCGCGAGTCAGGCAGCCCGCCGATCCGTGGGTCGATTTGGAGGCCGGGCGGGGCGCAGCGTGCGACAATCCCGTCGGCATCACGCGAACGTTGCTCTGTGACGAACCTGAATCTGCTGTGGGACTGGGTTGGATATCGACAAGTTACCGCTCGGGTACAGGCGCCGCAAGACGGTATCGGTGAAGCGAAAGCTTCAGTTCGCAACGGCTTGGCTCGCGCGCGGATGAGCGTCGCGGTGAGAGTCGCTCGTCTATTGCGTTTCATTCAGCAACGCCATCGGGCGACGGCTCCGCCCGCTACAAGGAACCCCGCCCGGTGGCGTTTCCGGGCGGGGTTCGGGCCTTCGAGTGCGAACTACCGCTGTGCAATCTGCGACGGCACCAGGACCACACCGGCGAACAGCCCGCCGTGATCCGAGGGCCACAGCCCGGAACTGGTGCGCTCCTTCAGTTCATCGCCGAAGACCGTCATGACGGCGGGTCCCACGCGGCGATGCGCGTCAGCCTTGATCCACACGTAGTCGAGCCGGCGGTCGAGCATCGACGTGGCGTCCTGCAGGTCGGGCGAGTGACAGCAAGTGGCACTGCTCTCCGGGCGGCCGATCCGCGCGGTCCACAGGTCGGTGTAACCAGCCTGGATCATCTGGTCATGCGGCGAGCCGGCCGGGTCGCTTGGCTCGGAGTTGAAGTCGCCGGCCACCACCACCGGCAGCGTCGTCACGGACAGGTCCTGCAGCAGCTCTGCCACCTGCGCTTCCTGGACCTCCTTCACCGGTGTCCGCGGCTCCGGGTGCGTGCTCACCACGCGGAAGCTGCGCCCGAGGATAGTCAGGTCGGCGCCGACGTATCCTCGTTTGATCGCCACCGGGATCGGCCCGAGGTTGACCGGCAGGTAGGCCTGGTAGTTCTTCGCGGTGACGTTGCTCACGCCGACGCCGCGCCGCGCCAGCAGCACGTCATAGTCGACCAGCGAGGCAAATGCTGCGGGAAGGCCATCGGGCCCGTTGATGATCTCACCGGTGTTGGGGTCGATGGAGAGCGGAATGAAGACTTCGGTGTTCTTGACCTGACCCACGACTCGATAGTCCAGGTGCCGCACCGCCAGAGCGCTCATGAAGATCGGCAGGAAGTCGGTCGTGTTATCGGCCACGCCGTAGTCGCCCAGGCCGCGACGGGCGACGGTGGAGATCTCGTTCAGGCTGACGACGTCGGGTCCCTGGCGCCTGATCTCGTCGGCCATACGGTTGGCCCTCGCGGACCAGTCGGTGGCGTCAAAGGTCTGCAGGGCGGCAAGCAGCGCACCGAAGAGCACCGCCGGGTCGCTGGACGAGGCGCCCGCCTCGATCACCGCATCGACGTCGGTGCCGACGTAGACGTTCTGCTGGTAGATGCGGATCAGGGCCGCGCCGTGCACCGCGGCGTGCCATTGATCGGATGAGATGATGGTCTCGGCGTCGTTGTCGGGCGTGGGTGCGGGCGCGGTGCTGTCGACCGACGAGGGGCTGTCGCAGGCCGTCAGGAACGCGGCGGCGATGAGCAATGCTGATGAAGCTTTCATGGGAACCTCCGTTTCGTGTGGAGCAAGTGGACCCAAACACACTCGCCGCCCGCAATCAAGGCAGCATCAAGAGCGCCCGGCGACGGAGGTTGCCAGCGGCTTGGGGTCGGGCATACATATGGTGAAGGCTGACCCCTGCCCTGGAGCATTGATTGCGCACGATGAACGAGGTCCTGCCGACGCTGTCATTCACGATGCTCGTGTCCGCCGCTGGCAAGCGGGCCGCCCCCAGTTCAGAAGCAGTAGCCCGTGTTGCCGGGACGGAGCGGCCCGGAGTACCTTCTCCGGCGCTCTTGCAGGGCCGGATGGCGTCCGGCGCCGTAGCCAAGTGGTAAGGCAGAGGTCTGCAAAACCTCCATCACCGGTTCGACTCCGGTCGGCGCCTCTCAATTCTGCAGTCCAGTAACCGACTACCACGTCACAACTTGCACCGCATCACTGCCCAAATGGGCGTCGTGCGTGTATGCTTACGCCGGGAGCCGTTGCGCAGAACTACGTTTCTGACGCGCCGGCTCCCGGTCGTTTTCAGGGTCGACACCCAACCTCGAGAGCACACGAGAAGACAACTCGGTGTCCTTGCCATGGGTGGAGTTTCACTTCACGCAAGGCAGCTATGCGTCCGCTTCGCATCGGCATTCTCGATCTCGTAGCTCGTGCTCCCACCACCGCGATCTATTCCCGTGTCATGAACCCGAACCTGGCCGGCATCATGCCGCAGATCATCGCGGTCTGGTGTGAGCAGGCAGGTCATGACGTGCACCTGGTCTGCTACACCGGGTTCGAGGACCTGCAGGCGGAACTTCCGCTCGACGTGGACGTACTCTTCGTGAGCGCGTTCTCGCAGTCGGCGCAGCTGGCCTATGCCATCAGCAACATGTTCCAGCAGCGCGGCGCCGTCACGGTGCTCGGCGGGCCCCACGCCCGCTGTTATCCCGAGGATGCCGGCCGCTTCTTCGACTACGTGCTCGGCTTCACCGACCGGAGCACGGTGCTCGAGATCCTGGCTGACCGGGAGCAGCATCGTCCGGAGGGTCGCCAGCTCGCGGCCTCGCAGCAGCCCAAGGACCTCCCCACGCTCGCCGAGCGCTGGAAGTACGTGGAGCGCACGCTGGCCAAGGCCCCGGTCATCCAGATGGTGCCGATGCTCGCGAGCCTCGGCTGCCCGTACACCTGCAGCTTCTGCATCGATTCGACGGTCGAGTACCAGCCGCTCGGGTTCGACCGGCTCTCGGAAGACATCCAGTTCCTGCTGACCAAGCACAAGCGGCCGATCGTCGGGTGGCATGACCCGAACTTCGGTATCCGCTTCGAGGAGTGCATGGAGACGCTGGAGCGCGCCGATCCGACCACGCGCATCCGGCACATCGCGGAGAGCAGTCTCTCGGTGCTCAACGAGACGCACCTCAAGCGGCTGCAGAAGAACGGCTTCAAGGCGATCCTGCCCGGGGTCGAGTCATGGTACGATCTCGGCAACAAGTCGAAGACCCGGCGCACCGGCATGGACAAGGTGACGCAGGTGGCGGAGCACGTGAACATGATCCTCCGCTACATCCCGTACATCCAGACGAATTTCGTGCTGGGCCTGGACGGGGACGTGGGTCCGGAGCCGTTCGAACTCACCAAGAAGTTCCTCGACCTGGCACCGGGTGCGTTCCCGGGCTATTCGCTGCTGTCGGCATTCGGCAAGGCGGCGCCGTTGAATCTGGAGTACCAGCGCGATGCGCGTGTACTGCCCTTCCCGCATCACTTCCTGAACAACAACCACGCGATGAACGTGAAGCCGAAGAACTACGCGTGGCCGGAGTTCTACGACCGCCTCATCGACCTCACGAAGTACTCGTTCTCCGGCGGGATGATCGCGAAGCGGTTCTTCGGGAACAACGAGATCATCCCGCGCGGCATGAACGTTGTCCGGGCGGTGTCGTCGGAGGGCTGGGGGCGCATCAAGTACCACAGCACCATCCGCGGCCTGCTCGATACCGACCGCTCGGTGCGCGACTACCTCGAGGGCGAGAGCACGGTGCTGCCCGACT
>JAGGAG010000067.1 GCA_017889745.1 Gemmatimonadota bacterium
CAAACCCACCCCACAACCCCTTGTGCGGCTGTACGGGCGTTTCCTGGGCCACGGCAGGTGCCACGAGCACGAGCGATCCGAGCAGTACCAGCGCCACGATCCGCATTTCCGCTCCCGAGGGGGTGTGGGGCCAGTATGGGGAAGAACAGGACGGGGCAGAAGCGCGGATGCGCCCGTACCCGTGGTGCGCGTGGTACCGGCGCTGGATCAGGTCTGCCGGGCCATCCCGTCGCCGCTGCTGCTGCTGACCTGATACTCGCCGGTCGGACCCTCGATCGTCTCGATCTTGACCGCGATGGCGGTGATGTTGTCGAGCCCGCCGCGGCGGTTTGCCTCGGTGATCATCCGGTCTACCCAGCGCTCCGGCCCGCCATCCACCCGCAGGATGCGCTCGAGTTGCTCGTCTTCGAGCATGCCGGTCAGGCCATCGGAGGCGAGCAGGATGACGTCGCCCGGCTGCAGGTGACCGAAATAGATATCGGGCACCACGTCGACGCTGGCGCCGACGCACCGGGTGATCACGTTGGCATAGGGGTGGACGCGGGCCTGCTCGGGCGTCAGGAGCCCCGCGTCCACCTGCTCCTGCACATAGCTGTGATCCTTCGTCAGCTGGTGCAGCGCACCGTTGCGCAGCAGGTACGCGCGGCTGTCCCCGACCTGGCCGATGAGGTACCGGCCGGGCAGCAGCACCATCACGGTGGCCGTCGTCCCCATGCCACGCTTGTCGTGCTCGGCCAGTGTCCGGGAGAATATCGCGTCATTGGCAGTGCGGATGGCCTGGGCCAGCCGGCTCGAGGCCCCGGTGTTGTCGAGGCCCTTGAGGCTGCCGACTTCGCGCGCGATGAGGCGCACCGCCATTTCGCTCGCCACCTCGCCGGCCGCGTGACCGCCCATGCCGTCGGCGACGATGAAGAGGCCGCGATCCGACAGCATGAGGTAGTTGTCCTCATTGCCGGAGCGGACGATGCCGACGTCGGTGCGGGCCGCACAGGTGAAGCGCACGGCCGCTACCTCAGGAAGACCAGCGCGGCGGCCACCGCGGCGAGAATCACGAACAGCACGAGCGCCCATGTCGAGACCGATGACTTTTTTGGTGGAGAGCTGACGACCGTGCGCCGCGGCGTTGCGGGACGGGGCGGGCGCGCCGCGGTGGCGTCGGCGGCCGCCGGCGCGACAGGCGGCGGTGGGGCCGGCACATCGATGCGCTGCATGACGCGCGTGCCGGAGGCGTGCGCATCGACCGAGGCATCCATGGGTTCGAACAGCACCGCGACCTCACCGAAGCGGATCGTGGCGCCGGGCGACAGGGGGAACTCGCCCTTCACCGGCTCGCCGTCCACCGTGGTGCCGTTGGTGGACTCGAGATCGGAGATGACCCACACGCCCTCACGGCGCTGCAGTTTCGCATGCGCGGTGCTGACGCTGGCCTCGGGGAGAACAATGTCGTTGTAGTCGGCCCGGCCGATGTTGACCACCGGCGCGCGCACCGGGAGCCGCTTGCCCTTGAGCGCGCCACCGCGGATCAGCAGCGACGCGAGCGGGGCCACGGCCGCCGGTGTCGGCACGGGCGTCGGCGCGGCGGCCGACGGAATCGGTGTCGGGAGGTGCGGGATGCCGTGCAGCGTGTCGGTGAGGGCCGGCACGGCCGGCAGCGACGCAGGGGTGGTCGGGACCCCGTGGAACGTGTCGTTGAGCCGCTGCGACGCGCCGATGGCCGGACCGGTAATGATCGGGGGCGCGATGCCGGCGACCGGCTGGGCATAGAAGCGGAACTCTTCGCCGCCGATGCGGATGACGTCGCCGCGCGCCAGCACCCGCGACCCCGGGATCCGCTGGCCGTTGACGATCGTGCCGTTGGCGCTCGAATCCGTGATGACGTAGCCGTTCGGGCCGGGGCGGATCTCGGCGTGGCGCCGCGACACCTCGGTGCTCACGATGACCACCTCGCACCCCGCGTCGCGGCCGAAGACCAGGCCGCTGGCTGTGATCGCATACTCGCGGCCATCGGTGAGGCTGACCAGGCGACCCGCTGCCGTGGGACCCGAGGCCGCGGCTGCCGGCTCGGCCGCCGGTTCCGGGAAGGCAAAGGCCGCCATCATCTGGGTGCTGCCGGAGCGCGCCTCATCGACCACCCGGAGCTCGTGTCCCCCGAGGGTGATCTTGTCGCCATGCAGCAACGGGGTCGGCTCCGCCCCGAGCCGAACCCCGTTGACCCGCACTTCAGCCGCCGGCGAGGCGACCCGAATGGCCGCCTCGCCGGAGTGGAGCAGTTCCACAATCGCATGACGCGTCAGGACATCCGGGCCCTCGAGGAGGAGTCCGGCGCCGGGGTCCGAGCCCAGCACGAACTCGCCCGCCGAGACGGCATGACGTCGGCCGCCTACCTCAATCTGGATCACGCCGGGTGCCGATGTGTCATGTGCGTTCGACAATTGTATCCCACGTGCCATAAGCGAGCAAGCAAGTTGGGGTTAGCTGTGCGCGCACCGGGGCCGCTCATGCGGTGCGCCGGGCCGGTTCCGTACCGAACTGCAACCGGTGCAACCGCGCGTACAGGCCATCCGCTTCCAGCAGGGCACGGTGCGTGCCGCGCTCACGGATCTCCCCATGGTGCAGGACCAGGATCTCGTCGGCGTGCAGGATAGTGCTCAACCGGTGCGCTACCACCAGGCTGGTGCGCCCCGTCATCAGTTCCGCAACCGCCTGCTGGATCAGCGCCTCCGCCTCCGCGTCCACCGAACTGGTCGCCTCGTCCAGGATGAGGATGCGCGGGTCGAGTGCGAGGGCCCGTGCAAAGCTCAGCAGCTGGCGCTCGCCCACGCTGAGCGAGCGTCCCCGCTCGCCCAGCACGTGACGGTAGCCGTCGGGCAGCCGCCGCACGAACCGGTCGGCCCCGACCCGCTCCGCGGCGAGGCGGATCTCGGCCTCGGTGCGGGGCGCATCGAGCGCCAGGTTGTGGAGGATGTCGCCACTGAACAGGAAGAGGTCCTGCTGCACGTACCCCACGAGCCCGCGCAGGTCGTGGAAGGAGAGCTCGCGAATGTCGACGCCATCCACGGTGATGCGTCCGCGCGTCGGCTCGTAGAAGCGGAGCAGCAGGCTGATGATCGTGGTCTTCCCCGCCCCGGTGTGTCCCACCAGCGCCACCGTTTCACCAGGCCGTGCGGTAAACGAGACATCGGACAGCACCCAGGGACCGCTGTCGCCGTAGCGGAACCAGACCGACTCGAACCTGACCTCGCCGCGCACCGGCTCCGGCAGCGCACGCGGCGTCATGGTCTCGGCGATGGTGACGGGCTCGTTGAGGAGCCGGAAGATCCGCTCGGACGAGGCCATGGCACTCTGCAGCAGGTTGAACTTCTCCGAGAGGTCCTGCAGCGGCTGGAAGAACCGCCGCGTGAGCTGGATGAAGGCCGCGAGCACGCCGATCGTGAGCGTGCCGCCCAGGGTGCGCAGGCCACCATACCAGAGCACGAGCGCCAGGGCGATGGCCGTGAGGATTTCTATGGCGGGAAAGAAGAGCGCGTAGATGGTCACCGAGCGCAGGTGCGCCTGCAGGTGTTCCTCGTTGATGTGGCCGAACTCGCGGGCCGACGCCGGCTCGCGGGCAAAGAGCTGCACCACGCGCATGCCGGACAGGTGCTCCTGGAGATAGCTGTTGAGCCGCGCCAGGAGGAGCCGGATGTCCCGGAAGGCGTCGCGCACGCGCCGGCGGAACACGCGGGCCAGCAGGTATACGAACGGGATGACGGAGAAGGCCACCAGGGCCAGCCGCCAGTCGGCGACGAGCATCAGGACCATGATCGCCGCGAGGGTGAAGAGGTCGCCGAAGACCGTGACGACGCCCGACGAGAAGAGCTCGTTGAGCGTCTCGACGTCGGAGGTGACCCGCGTCATGAGCCGCCCGACGGGGTTCCGGTCGAAGTAGGGAATGCTGAGCCGCTGCAGGTGCTCGAAGATCTCGAGCCGCAGGTCGCGCATGACCCGCTGGCCGATGTAGGTCGTCACCAGGGCCTGGGCGTACTCCAGCACGAACTCGAGCACGAGCGTGCCGAGCGCAATGAGCGCCAGGGTGCGCAGCATGCCGAAGTCGCGCTGGGGCACGGCCACGTCGAGCGCGCGCTGGGTCAGGAGCGGGTTGACCAGCGCCAGGCCGGCCGACGCCATGAGGCACAGCAGCGCCAGCACCGCCTGCCAGCGATAGGGCCGGAGGTAGTGCAGGAGCCGCCGAAGCAGCGCGGCGTCGTAGGCGCCAGTTCCCTGGTCTTCGGTGAGTTCGGCCATGCGCCAGACCTGCGCCAACGGTGAACAGTGAACGGTGAACGGGAACTGCGCGTCGGGTCCCGTTCACTGTTTACCGTTTACCGTTCACGCGGTATCAAGGCCCTCCTCCCCTTCCGTCGAGATCCCCTTCAGTCCCTTCCGCACCCAGCTGGTGAAGACCATGAAGCCGAAGCCGATGGTGAAGTAGCTCAGGATGAGGCGCCAGATCAGGATGTAGAGGGGCGTCAGTGCCTTGGGCACGTACGCCGCCATGATGAGCGCCGAGAGCACCTCGGCGATGCCGGAGGCGCCGGGAGTGGGCGCGAAGTAGAGCAGGAAGGTGATCAGCGTCTGCAGCAGCAGGATGTCCACGAAGTTCGCGTGGATGCCCAGCGTCCGCATGGCCACATAGCCGGCGAGGAGCTTGTTGGCGTGCGACGGGCCGGACAGGATGATGGCCCAGAACAGCGCGAGCCAGCCGCGCGGCGTGTTGAATGCGAGCACGGATTCGTGGGCCTGGTCAATGCCGTTCCGCAGGCCCTCGAGGCGGCCGGCGATGCGGGTGCTGCGGCGGCCGGCCCAGTCGGCGAGCTTGTGCACCGCCGCGCTCATGTGCTTCGGAAAGATGATGACGGCGATGAGCACCACGCCGAGCACCACGAAGACGCCGAGGGTGCCGAGGTAGAGATCGTAGAGCGAGAGACCGAGGACAGCATCCTTGCTGCCGAGCGACTTGCCGCCCCCGAACACGATGGCGAGCGGCCCGGCGAGCCCGAAGAAGGCGATCGTGGCAATGAACGTCATCAGGGTGGAGGTGAGCGCCACCGGCACCGGGATCCCGAAGCGCCGCATCGTGTAGATCATCATGGGCGCGGCGCCCGACTGCAGCGGGGTCAGGTAGGCGGCCCAGGCGCTCATGCCGCCGGCGAGGATCATCCCGCCTATCGGTGGCCTGGGGTGGACCACGCGCGCCACGACCCAGAGCCGGAGCCCGCCGCCGATCCAGTCCATGGACGCGAGCACCAGCCCGACCAGGAGCCACTCCCAGTGCAGGTGCAGCACCTTGTCCAGCACTGCCTGCGGGTTCTTGCCGTAGATGAACGTGAAGACAAAGCCGGCCAGCGAGATCAGGAAGAAGACCTCGAGCCCGCGTTTGATGAGTTGCGGTGTGAAGAGTTTTGCGGCCATGCGGCGCAGAAACGTAGCGGAGCACGCCCACCCGCCGACAGGTGCGGAAACCCGAAGCTATCCCGAAGACCCGGCGCCCGCTATTCTTCGCACCGCCATGTCGGACGTCATCCGGATCGTCAACGCGCGCCAGCACAACCTGCAGGGCGTCACGGTGGACCTGCCTCACCGGGCCCTGATCGTGATCACCGGCCCGTCGGGGTCGGGGAAATCGAGCCTCGCCTTCGACACACTCTACGCCGAGGGGCAGCGGCGGTACATCGAGTCGCTGTCCACCTATGCCAAGCAGTTCCTGGAACGGATGCCGAAGCCGCTGGTGGACCGGCTGGAGGGGCTGGCGCCGGCGGTGGCGATCGAGCAGCGCAATCCGACCGTATCCAGCCGCTCCACCGTCGGCACCGCGACCGAGGTGTACGACTTCCTGCGCCTGCTGTGGGCGCGCATCGGCACGCCCTACTGCCGGAAGTGCGGTGCGCCCGTGCGGCGCGACACGGTGCAGTCGGCCACCGACGCCGTGGCGCGCGCGGTCACGGGGCGCGCGCAGGTGGCCTTTCCGCTTCCCGCCTCGGCGCGGGCAAGCCAGGCCCTCATCGTGGAGAACCTGCGCGCCCTCGGCTTCCTCCGGGTGCTTGCCGATGGCGAGCCGCTGCACCTCGACGCGCTGCCGGCCACGAGTGACCTCGCCGGGGCGAAGGAACTCCTGGTCGTCGTCGACCGGCTCGTCCTGGAGGCCGACGGCCCTCCCGCGCGCCTCGGCGAGGCGCTGGGCACCGCGTTCGGCGAGGGCGAGGGGGTCGCGATCGTGCTGCACGACGGCGGGCGGATGCGGTTCACCGTGTTCCCCACCTGCAGCGCCTGCGACACGCCCTCCGTGCCGCTCACCCCGAGCCTCTTCTCGTTCAACAATCCGCGGGGGGCGTGCGAAGCCTGCAACGGCTTCGGCGCCGTGCTCGAGTACGCCGAGTCGCTGATCGTGCCGGATCCTGCGCTGGCCATCTCGGACGGCGCGATCGACCCGTGGACCAAGCCGCGCTATGAGGCGCGACGGCGCGCGCTCGACAAGCGCGCCCGGGAACTCGGCGCCGACGTGAATGCGCCGTGGAAGAAGCTCAAGGCCCCGGTGCGGCGGGAACTGCTTCATGGCCGGAGCGGACGCTACCTCGGGATCTTTCCCTTCCTCAAGTCGCTCGAGGAGAAGCGCTACAAGCAGTACATCCGGGTGTTCCTGCGGCAGTACCAGCTGGCGGAGACGTGCCCCTCCTGCGGTGGCACGCGTCTCAACGAGCATGCGCGCGCCGTGCGGCTGGCCGGGAGGATGATCTCCGACGTATCGGCGCTGTCGATCGACGGGCTCCATGCCTGGCTGGCCACCCTGCCCCTCACCATCCACGAGCGCGACATCGGTCAGTCGGTGCTGGAGGAACTGGCGCCGCGGGTCGCGTACCTGCGCGATGTCGGGCTGGGCTACCTGACGCTCGAGCGGCAGACCCGCACCCTCTCGGGCGGGGAGGCGCAGCGCATCGCGCTGTCGAACGCGCTGGGTTCCCGGCTGGTGGACACGCTCTACGTGCTCGACGAGCCGTCGATCGGCCTGCACCCGCGCGACACCGACCGGCTGCTCGGGCTCCTGCACCGGCTCCGCGAC
Organism: Gemmatimonadota bacterium; assembly: GCA_017889745.1. Taxonomy (GTDB): domain Bacteria; phylum Gemmatimonadota; class Gemmatimonadetes; order Gemmatimonadales; family GWC2-71-9; genus JAGGAG01. The sequence continues at coordinate 7,097 of JAGGAG010000067.1, forward strand.
GGCGGGAACACGGTGGTGGTGGTGGAGCACGACCTCGCGGCCATCCGGCAGGCGGACTTCATGCTCGAGCTGGGCCCGGGCGCCGGGGAGCACGGCGGCCGGGTGGTGCATGCGGGCCCGGTGACCGGCCCGCTCCAGTCGCTCACGGGGCAGTACCTCACCGGCGAGAAGCGCATCGGCGTGCCCAGCGTGCGGCGGGTGGCGGGACCCCGCTGGCTCAAGCTGCGCGGCGCCCGGCTGCACAACCTGCGGGGTGCCGACTGCGACATCCCGCTGGGCACGCTCACCGCGGTGACGGGCGTCTCGGGCTCGGGCAAGAGCACGCTGATTCACGACGTGCTGTACCGGCAGCTCGAGGCACGGCTGCACGGCGGCCACTCGGCCAAGTCGCACCTGGGCGAGGCGGTGGGGGAGGGTGTCGTGTCGGGGGCGGAGTGGCTGCAGGACGTGCTGCTGGTGGACCAGTCACCGATCGGCCGGAGCCCGCGCTCCAACCCGGTCACCTACGTCAAGGCGTTCGACGAGATCCGGGAGCTGTTCGCGGCGCAACCGCTCTCGCGCCAGCGGAAGTACACGCCCGCCACCTTCTCGTTCAACCTTCCGGGGGGGCGCTGCGAGACGTGCGAGGGCGCGGGGCACGTGCAGGTGGAAATGGTCTTCCTGGCCGACGTGTTCGTGCCGTGCGAGACATGCGGCGGCTCCCGCTTCAAGCGATCCACTCTCGACGTGAAGATCCACGGACACTCGATCGAGGACGTGCTGCAGTGGACCGTGGAAGAGGCGGTGTCCCGCTTCCGGCACCAGCCGAAGCTGGGCGTGGCGCTGTGGCACCTGCAGCAGGTGGGGCTCGGCTACCTGCGGCTGGGCCAGCCGGCCACCACGCTGTCGGGCGGCGAGGCGCAGCGGCTCAAGATCGCGCGCGAACTGGCGCAGGCAGGCAGGAAGGCCGGCCGGAAGCTCTACATCCTCGATGAACCGACCACCGGGCTGCACCTCGATGACGTGCGGGTGCTGATCAGCGTGCTCGACCGCCTGGTGGATGCGGGCCATACGGTGCTCGTGGTCGAGCACCACATGGACGTGATCAAGCGCGCGGACTGGGTAATCGACATGGGACCCGAGGCGGGGGACGAGGGCGGCCAGGTGGTGGCGCAGGGCACGCCGGAGGCGCTGGCGATGGTAGAGGGGTCGCACACCGGCCGCTACCTGCGCGAGGTGCTTGCCGAGCCCATCTTCGCCTAGCGCTCACGCGGAGGCCGCGATCAGGGCCCATGCCTCCTCGACATGTCGTGCCTCGGTGGCGCGCGCCCCGATGGCCATGCGGATCGTGTAGCGGCCGCCAAGCACCGTGTGCGACAGGTACACCTGCCGGGTCGCGTTGACCCGGGCCAGCAGTTCCCGGTTCCGCTCGTTGACGGCCGCGAGGTCCTCTCCCGCGCGAGGGCGCAGGCGGAAGCAGACGAGTGCGAGGGGCACCGGCGCCAGCAACTCGAAGCGATCGTCGACGGACACCCAGCCGGCGACGGCCTGCGCCCACTCGCAGTGCTGCCGCAGGATCGCCTGCAGGCCCTCGACGCCGTAGCTCTTGATGACCCACCACAGCTTGAGCGCGCGGAACCGCCGGCCAAGCTGGATGCCCCAGTCGCGGAAGTTCACCACCTCCGCGTCGTGGGCCGTGCGGAGGTACTCGGGGCTCGCCGAGAAGGTGCGGAGCAGCGCCTCCACGTCCCTCACGAAGTAGGCCGAGCAATCGAAGTTGACGAGCAGCCACTTGTGGGGATTGAACACGAAGCTGTCGGCGTGCTCGACGCCGTCGATCATCCACCGCTTCTCGGGGAGGATGGCCGCGGAGCCGGCGTACGATGCATCGACGTGCAGCCACACCCCATGCCGCCGGCAGATCTCGCCGATGGCGCGGAGCGGGTCGATGGCGGTGGAGCCGGTGGTGCCGGTGGTGGCCACGACGGCTGCCGGCCGCATGCCCTGTGCGACATCGGCCGTGATGGCCGCTTCCAGCGCCTCGGGCCGCATGGCGTACGCGTCATCGAGGTCGATGAGCCGCAGCGACTCGATCCCGTATCCCGCCAGCCGGACCGCCTTGTCCACCGACGAGTGCCGCTCGCGCGACGCGTACACGGTGAGGGGCTGCCCCGGGCCCTGGAGCCCGTGGATCGCGGCGCTGAAACCGGTGGCGCGTTCACGGGCGGTGAGCAGCGCCACCAGGGTGGCGGTGGACGAGGTGTCCTGGATGACGCCGGTGAACCCTTCGGGCAGGCCCAGCATCTGCCGCAGCCACTCCATGGTCACCTGCTCGAGCTCGGTGGCCGCCGGTGAGGTCTGCCAGGACATGCATTGCGCGCCCATCGCGGCGGTGAGCATCTCGGCGAGCATCGACGGCGGGCTGGCGTTGGACGGGAAGTAGGCGAAGAACCCCGGGTGTCCCCAGTGCGTCATGCCGGGAAGAATCAGCTTCCCGAAATCATTCATCAGCTGTTCGGCAGGCTCGCCGGTGCGCGGCGGCGATACCGGAAGCGAGCGGCGGATGTCGCCCGGCCGCACCTCGGGCGTAACCGGCAGCCGCTCGACGTCGTTCAGGTAGTCGGCCATCCAGTCGACGAGGTCATGACCGGCGCGGCGAAACTCGGTGATCTCCATTCCCTGCCCTCCGTTCACGCCTTTGGCCTGGTCAGTCGCTCGCTGGCCGCGGCGATCGCTTCCGTGGTGCCGCTGAGCGCCAGCACGTCGCCGGCCTCGAGCGTCACGCGGCCCGACGGATAGATGAGCGGGCGGTCGCCGCGGCTCACGGCCACCACCGTGGCGCCGGTCAGTCCGCGCAGGTTGAGCTCGGCGAGCGTATGCTTGTCGGCCGGCCCACCCGCCTCCACCGTGAACGCCGACAGGCTGCCGATGCCGGGCAGCAGCTTCTCGACCATGGCGAGCGCCGCGTCCGGCGAGTCGGCCCGGCGATGATCCGACACCAGCACGTGCGCCGCGACCTCGGCGGTGGCCTGCACGTGGCCCTGGAGGTCCTGCGCGGCACGCCAGAATGCCACGCTCAGGAAGGCCAGCACGAGCGCGACGAGAGCCGGCGCGCTGAGGCGAGGCAGGAACGGCTGCGTGACCGCGACGATCAGCAGGCCGACGGCGAGGAGACCGGCGACCTGGAGCGCGAGGACCAGCGTCCGCCTGGGCGCGCGGCCCTGGTCGACGCCCCTCGGCGGCGGCGGCAGCGCGCGCGCCGCGAGCCTCTCCGCGATCCCGCGCCCTGCCCGTACCATCAGGACGGCGAACGGCAGGCAGACGAGCCCCGTCCCGACGATGGCGAGCGCGGACGCCGCCTGCTGGCCAACCGAAAACTGCCGCGCCAGCGCGGCCTCGAGCGTGGGGAGGTTGACCGCGGCGGCAATGACAATTCCGGCCAGCGCGGCCGCGTAGAGGAGCAGGAGGGCCAGCCCACGTCGTACCAGCGACCAGGCCGATACCGCGCGGGGCTGCCGGAGCAGCTCCAGCCACGAGCCGTAGAGCGACACGAAGACCTGCAGCGGCCGGGGCAGCCGGGCATCGACGGTGAGGGCGAGGCGCTCCGACCGGCGCATGAGCAGCGGCGTCGTGAAGGAGGTCAGCATGGCGACCGCGATCGCGACGCTGAACAGGCGCCCGGCGGCGGGGCTCAGCGCCCCCGCGATCGCGGCGATGACGAAGGAGAACTCGCCGATCTGGGTGAGGCTCATGCCGGCCTGTACCGCGGTGCGCACCGGCTGTCCCGAGAGGAACGTCCCCACGGTGACGCCAACCGACTTGCCGACGAGCACCACGAGCGTCAGGGCCAGGACGAGGGGCCAGTCGCGCAGTGCCCCGGCGGGGTCGAAGAGCATGCCGATCGACACGAAGAAGATACCGGTGAACATGTCCCGCAACGGCTCCACCAGCGGCTCCACGTGGCGCGCCACGCCGGCCTCCGAGATGAGGGCGCCCGCGAGGAACGCGCCGAGTGCCACCGAAAGCCCCTGGGCCTGGGCCACGAGCGCCAGCGCGAAGCAGAACCCGACGCTGGTGACCAGGAGCGTTTCCTTGCGACGCAGCGCCACGATGGAGCGGAAGGCCTGGGGCACCACCAGCAACCCGAGGCCAAGCAGCCCCGCCACGTAGAGCACGAGCCGCCCGGCGGTGGCCGCCAGGATGTTGCCGGTGTTCCCGCTCCCGGCGGCGAGCGCGGAGAGCGTGGCCAGCATGAGGATCGCCACCAGATCCTCGGCGATCAGGATGCCGAACACGAACTCGCGGGCCCGTTTCTCGAAGCGGAGGTCCTGGAATGCGTGCGACACGATCATGGTGGACGAGATCGAGACCAGCGCCCCGGCGAGCAGGCTGGCACGCGTGTCGAGCCCGAAGAGCGCCGCGACCTGGAACCCGAGCCCGAAGGTGAGCCCCACTTCGATCAGCGCCACGACGCCGGCGGTGGGGATGATGCGCGCGAGCGCGCGCAGGCTGAACTCGAGGCCAAGCGAGAACATCAGGAGGATGACGCCGAGCTCGGCGAGAGTGCTGATGGTCTCCTCGTGGGCAAAGAACGGAATGGGCGTGTGCGGGCCGACGATCATCCCCGCCAGCAGGTAGCCGAGGACCACCGGCAGCCGCAGCCGCTGGCAGGCGACCGTGGTGAGCGCGGCCGCGCACAGCACGAGCGCCAGGTCCTGCAGGAACAGATGGGGATTCACGGTCCCGGGTGTCTCCGCATGTAACTTCCCCCGCCATGTCCGTCATTGATTCCGCCGCCGACCCCGAGGCCGCCCGCCATCACCTGGCCGGGCTCGGATGGATGCTGCTGGCGCAAGTGTGCTTCGCGGTGATGAACGTAAGCGCCCGTCTCGCCGGGGGCGATCTCCCCTGGCCCGAAGTGGCGGCCGCGCGGTTCCTCGTCGGGGTACTGCTGGCGGTGCTGCTGGCGCGGGCGCGGGGCGTGTCTCTCCGCATCACCGATCGCCGGGCGTCGTGGGGACGGGCCATCTTCGGCACGCTCTCCGCACTCTGCACATTCTACGCACTCACCTCGCCGCGCATCCACCTCGCCGACGCGGTGACTCTGGGCGCCACGGCGCCGATCTTCGTGGCGCTGCTGGCGCCGGTGGTGCTGGGCGAGCCGCGGTCGCGCGTGGTTGGGCTGGCCGTGGTGATCGCGTTCGCCGGCGTGGCACTGGTGCTCCAGCCACGCTTCCAGAGCGCCATCGGCGTGGCCGCGATCGCGACGCTCGGGGCCCTGCTCTACGCCTTCGCCATGATGCTGCTCCGGCGGCTCGGTGCGGGAGAGAGCGGCGAGGCGGTGGTGCTGCACTTTTCGCTCGTGGCGCTGGCCACCACGGTGGCGCTGTCGATGCCGGTGTGGCGCACCCCGTCACCGCGCGCCGCGCTCTACCTGCTCGGCACCGGGCTCGCCGGCGGGGGAGCGCAGCTGGCGATGACGCGGGCGTACTCGCTCGACAGCGCCGCCCGGGTCTCGGCGCTCACCTATCTCGGGATCCTGTTC
>JAGGAG010000068.1 GCA_017889745.1 Gemmatimonadota bacterium
CTCGCCGGGCTTCGCTTCAGCCCGAGGGCGTCTCTCGGGCCGGAAATCGCCGGGCGCGCGCGCCGCGGTGAGTCCCCGCGTGGTGCCGGTCGCCCGGGGCGATCGACGGCCCTGCGGTCGATGCAGGGCATCGCCGCGGGACTGCTGCTGATTGGGGGTGCCGGCATCATCACCTGGAAGGCGATCGGGCCGCCCGTGCTCATCGATTCCTGCTGCAAGGACCTCGATGGGGGCGGATCGGCTGATGACGGCTTCGTGCTCGAGGCCCGCGGCCGCAGGGTGAGCCGGCTCCGGCTGTACGAGGACCGGGATGGGAGCCGCACATTTTCATCGGCCGACGTCGTCCGGTTCGCGCGCGGGGCGGTGCCCGCGCTGGCCGGCAACCGCGATGCGCGTACCAGGCGCATCTGCTGCGCCGACCTGGACGGGGAGGGACCACCTGATGACGGCGTCCTCGTCATGAGCGAGGCAGACGAGTCGATCGTGCTCGCCGCGATCTATGAGCAGCGTCCCCGTGGTGCCGCCGCGCCGCTCCGGTAATCTCTTGCCAACAATTCCTCCGGAACATCGAATGGCCCGACGCCTTCGCCTGGTTGTGTCCCTGTTCCTCGGCGCCGTCGCGCTGCCACGCAGCGTCGGCGCCCAGGTTCCCGACAGCGCGAAAGCGGACAGCGCCTACATGCTGCCGCCCATCGAGGTGGTCGGGTCGATCCTTCCCCTCGCGGGCGTCAATGTCGGCTCCGGCATTGCCGGCGTGGTGACGAAGCTCGACTGGAGCCAGGTCGACGCCACGGAGCCCAAGGTGCTCCCCGACGTCCTCCGGCAGCAGTCGGGCATGTCCACTTACGACAACGTCGGGTCGCCTTACAAGGTCAACGTGAGCACGCGCGGCTTCTACGCGTCGCCGGTGGTGGGAACACCGCAAGGCGTGTCGGTCTTCGTGGACGGCGTGCGGGTCAACGAGCCGGATGCCGCCGAGGTGAACTTCGACCTGCTTCCGATAGAGCACGTGAAACGGGTCGAGATCCTCTCGGGCAACGGCACGCTGCTGGGGCGGAACTCGCTGGGCGGATCGATCAACCTGGTGACGCGTCGCGGCGAGGGCCCGCCCTCGGGCGAGATCGAGCTGATGGGCGGCACCTACGGATCGTACAGCGTCGAGGCGTCGGCGGGTGCCAGGACGAAGCGGGGCCTCGACTACTACGTCGGCGGCAACTACAACTATGAGAACGGCTGGCGCCAGAGCACCAGGGCCGACCAGTGGCAGGGTTTCCTGAACGTGGGGAAGCTGGGACAGACATCGGGCATCCGCGGGCAGTTCTTCTTCTCTCACTCGTACGCCAGGACCGCCGGCTCCCTGCCGTTCTCCGTGTACGAAGTGAAGCCCGACTCGAACCTGACGGATGGCGACTACGAGGACCTGAACGGCCTGCAGGCCGCGCTGGCCGGCTACCGGCAGATGGGCAGCGGCCGCGGCTCGTTCAACGTCTACTACCGTTACACCGACGCGAACCGCTTCAACGTGAACCAGGAGGCGGACCCGGACACGCAGAACGACGCCACCAACAGCGTCTTCGGCGGCACGATCGACTACCGCTTCGCCGTACCCGTGGGCAACAGCGCGATCGGGCTGCGATTCGGTATCGACGGATCCACGGCGTCGAGCAAGGTCCAGTTGTATGCCGACTCGACCAAGTTCGGCGGTACCAGCGAACTCACCACCGACGTGCAGAGCCCGGTCTCCGATATCGCCGGGTTCGCGCTGGCCGATTACGCCCTGGGCCGGGTGAAGCTGTCGGCCGGCCTGCGGTACGACTACGTCACCATCCCATTTCACAACCTCATCGATCCGGCGCGCGACACCACGTCCAACTACAGCCGGCTCGATCCCCGGGTGAGCGTTGACATGGACGCCGGCCACGGCGTGTCGCTCTTCGCGTCGCTCGGCACGTCATTCCGCGCTCCCTCCCTCATCGAGGTGGCCTGCGCCGACCCCGAGGAGCCGTGCCCGCTGCCCTACGCGCTGGGCGACGACCCGCCGATCGCGCCGGTGACCGTGACTACGATCGAGGGCGGCGCGCGCTACCAGAGCGGCTCGCTTTCCCTGACAGGCACGGCGTACTACAGCGACGTGAAGAACGATATCTACCTCTTCCCATCACCCACGGTGGTCGAGGGATCGCTGCTCGAGGGCTATTTCGGCAATCTCGACAAGACCCGGCGTGTCGGTGTCGAGCTTGCCGGGCGCTATGCCTTCGGCGAGGCGCACTCGGTGTACGCCAACTACGCCTACACCCGGGCCACCTTCCAGTCGGCGGCGGAAATCTTCTCGATCCTCGAGGACGACGGGATCGACAACACCGTCGAACCCGGCGACCTGCTGCCACTGGTGCCGATGCACCAGTTCAAGGGCGGCGTCAACCTGCGCTTCGACTTCGGCCTCCGGGCCGGCGCGGACCTGCGGTGGGTCGGCGAGCAGGTGTACCAGCAGGACGAGGCCAACAACATGCCGAAGCTTCCGTCCTACTTCGTGGCCGACCTGCGCGCCGGATGGGAAGTCGGCAAATGGGAGATCTCCGGCGTCGTGAACAACGTCTTCAACACGACGTACGCCACGTTCGGCACGTTCAACGTGAACCAGGGCGCCCCGGGCCAGCCGATCGAGCGGTTCCTGACCCCCGGCTATGCCCCGCAGTTTCGCCTGATCGTGACCCGGGCCTTCGGCGCCGATCGCGACTGATCCGGGGGGCGGGCAGCGCCGTTTTTGGCGGGTCCCAAGGGGGCCCAGGGGCGGTACGCGTAGAAAAGCTTTGACAGAAGGCGCACCCGGGCCCCACATTGGTTCTGGGAGGCCGTGTGGCCCCCCTGATTCCCTGGAGCGCCCCTCTTGCCCGCTAGAAAGCCGGAGAGCCTGAGCCATGAGCGCGCCCGGCACCAGGGGCGTGAGGCCTTCTTTTCGGGGCTTTCGGGCGACAGTTGCCCCTATCCGGCGGGTACGCCGGAGCGGCTCATCTGGCTCGGGGCTTGGGATGCCGCACGCGACTACCGGGAGATGCTCGACCAGCACCTGCTGCGGCAGGCGTAGCCAGCCAGGCAACCAGCCTCCGGCGGGGGCGATCCCGAGGGATCGCTCCCGCTTTTTAATTGGTTGTTATGCAACGACTTAGGGTGACAGGCGACCACGGGTTCAGCCTCCCTAGCGCCCCCCCCACAGGGGCGAGTAGCTTTGCGCCGCCTACCGGGGGTAGCGGGTCACGACATCAAGGCTGGGAGCGCGCAGTGAAGATCGCAGTGTGCCTCAAGCGGGTGCCCGACACGACGGCAAAGATCGTCATCGGAGCATCCCGGACCACCATCGACGAAACGGGCGTGAAGTTCGTCCCGAATCCCTACGACGAGTTTGCCCTCGAGGCGGCCATCGCCCTCAAGGAGCAGGCGGGCGCGGGGGAAACCACCGTGATTGCCGTCGGCACCGACGCATCGCAGGAGACCCTGCGGACCGCCCTGGCCATGGGTATCGACCGGGCCGTGCTGCTCCAGTCGCCGGGCTCGGCCGATGGACTCGCGGTGGCGCGTGTCCTGGCCGCCGAGCTCAAGGCTGGGGTGTATGACCTGGTCCTTTTCGGCAAGCTCGCGGTGGACGACTACAACCATCAGGTCGGTGCCATGGTGGCGGAGCTGCTCGAGCTGCCGTGCATCACGGCCGCGGCGAAGATGACCCTCAGCGGTGGTGCCATCGAGGCCGAGCGGGAGATCGAGGGTGGCGTCGAAGTGATGGGTTGCACGCTGCCCGCCGTGGTCACCTGCGACAAGGGACTCAACAACCCGCGCCTGCCCTCGCTCAAGGGCATCATGGCGGCGAAGAAGAAGCCGCTCGACGCGAAACCGGTGACGCTCGAGGCCGCGTCGTTCGAGGTCACGAGCCTGGAACTGCCGGCTGAACGCCAGGCGGGGCGCATCGTCGGCGAGGGCGCGGACGCGGTCCCGGCCCTGATCGCCCTGCTGCGCAACGAGGCCAAGGTCCTATGAAGGTTCTCGCGGTGGTGGAGCAGCGCGATGGCGCGCTCCGGAAGGTCTCGCACGAAATCCTGGCGGCGGCGCGCGTCCTGGCCGACACGTCGGGTGGCGCCGTCGACGCCATCGTGTTCGGTGCCGGGGCAGTGTCGGGCATGGAGCAGCTGGGCGGCTTCGGTGCCGACCGGGTGCTCCATGCCACCCATGCCGATTTTGCCTTGTACGCACCGGATGGCGCGTCGGCCACGATCGCGTCGATCGGCGCCGGGTACGGCGCCATCGTGTTCGCCGCCACGGCGATGGGTCGTGATCTCGCCCCGCGCGTCGCGGCGCGACTTGGTGTCGCGTGCGCCACGGACATCACGGGCCTGGCGGTCGAGGGCGATGTCGTCACGGTCACCCGCCCGATCTACGCCGGCAAGGTGCTGCAGCACGGAAGGCTGACCGGCGCGACGGCGGTGGTCTCGGTGCGGCCGAACACCTTCCATCCGGCGGCAAGCGGCAAGGCGGGCTCCGTTACCGCGCTGGCGGTGCCGGCGTTCACGGCGCGCGTCACCTCGAAGGGCGTCAAGAAGCCCGACGCCGCCGTGCTCGACGTCACCGAGGCAACGGTGGTCGTGTCGGGCGGTCGCGGCCTCAAGGAGCCGGTCAACTTCAAGCTGCTGGAGGACCTTGCGGCCGCGTTCGGGAACGCCGCGGTGGGTGCGAGCCGCGCGGTGGTCGACGCGGGCTGGCGCGACCACGGTGAACAGGTGGGCCAGACCGGCAAGACGGTGAGCCCGCAACTGTACATCGCGGTCGGCATCTCGGGGGCGATCCAGCACCTGGCCGGCATGCGGACGGCCCGCACCATCGTCGCGATCAACCGCGACAAGGATGCACCGATCTTCAAGGTGGCCGACTACGGCATCGTCGGCGACCTGTTCGAGGTCGTCCCCCGCCTGACTGAAGAGGTCCGCAAGATCCGCAGTTCCTGAGGTCCCCCCGGGGGCAGGGGGGTGGGTGCAGTTCTTGCCCCCCTACTCCCCGATGCGCCCGATTCTGCCCGTTCTCCTCCTGTCTTGTGCAACGCTCCCCGCATCGGCCCAGACCGCACGGGAGGCCGTGGCGCATCCGGAGCTCTCCTACCAGGTGGCCCTGGAAGCGCTCGACCGGGGGAACGGCGAGGCGGCGATTACGATGCTGGACGCCTCGATTGCCGGCCTGCCGGCCAACTCCCACCTGGCCCTGCATGAGCGGCTGCTGCGGCTGGCGGAAGCCTACGTCGTCACGGGGCAGCCCGACTCGACCGACGTGATGCTGGACCGGGCGCGGGCGGAAATGAGCCTGATGGCGGACAGCGCCGGCTGGGAGCTGTCGTTCGACGCGACCTCCGATGAGCGGCTCATGAAGCTCATGGAGCGCGTCGCCACGGCCGGCCGGCCAGCCACGGCCTTCCGCATTCAGCTGCTCCGCGAGGCTCGCGCCGGCACCCGCACCCCGGCGCTCGACACGCTGTCGGCGTTCGATCCGGCGCGCGTCCCGGAGCACACGGCCCTGGTGACGTATGCCGTGTCGGCATCGGCGCAGCGACTCATGCTCCTCGTGGCGACCCGCGATGGGCTGCGCACGGTGCCGCTCAACATCAGCGATTCCCTCGCGAGCCAGATCGCGCGGCTCTGGATGGCGCTTGCCGCCGGCTCCGATGCGCCGCGCGATGGGGCCGCGCTGTCGAGCCAGCTGATCCTGCCGCTGCTCGAGCGCCTTCCGCGCGACATCACGCACCTCGCGTTCGTGCCGGGCGGGCCATTGCGTGCGCTTCCGTTCGACGTGCTCCCGCTTCTTGGCGGACGCAGCCTGATCCAGGCCTACGAGACCAGCATCCTGCCATCGGTAGGCCAGGCGCTGGTATGGTGGGCCGGTCCGGTGCCGCGCACCGGGATCCGCATCGTCACCTTCGGTTACTCGGGTGGGGGTCCCAAGGTGGCGGGTGCCACCGCGGTGGCCCAGGCCCGTGAGATCAGCCGCTACTCCCGTCGCGGGGAGGCCTACCTGGCCCACGCGGCGACCGAGGCGACCCTGCGCACCGCCGACCTGCGCAGCGCCGGCACCGTGCACCTCGCCGTGCCGATGCACACCACCGGCGTCACCGATGGCGGCGACGCGCTCGAGATGGTCTCGACACCGGGGGAGGATGGGCTGCTGAACGTGGACGAGCTGGGGCGGCTGCGCCTTGGCCCCACCTTCGTGCTGCTGGCCGGCTGCCCGGTGCGCCACGAACCCGACCTGCAGGGCCCTCCGGCCCCGGCAATGGCGCGGGCGCTGTTCCAGGCGGGTGCGCGATCGGTGGTGCGCTGTTCCTGGGGTGCCCCGGTGAGTGCAGCCGACCGGTACGTGCTCGTCCTGTACCAGTCGCTCGCCGAAGGGATGTCGATGGGCGCGGCGGTGCGGGAGGCCAAGCTCCGGCTGCAGCAGGATGGTCTCGGGCCCTCGGCCTGGGGGGCATTCGAACTGGTGGGCGACGCCCGCCTGCGGCTGCCGCTGCAGCGCCCCGGTGCCTCCCTGTTGTGGTGGTTCCTCGCGGCGGCGGTGGCCGCCTGGCTCATCTGGCTGTCGGAGCGGCGCGGTCGTCGCGGGCCGGCGGAGGCTGCCGGCTGACGCAGGTGTGCCGCCCCCGGCCGCCTATATTCCAGCCGATGTCCAAGCCTGTCCCCCTCATTGTAGGTGCCGGAGTCGCCGGCCTCTGGGCCGCGTGGCGCCTCGCGACCGAAGGCCGCGAGTCGTTGCTGCTCACGAAGGGCACGCTCTCCGACAGCGCCACCGCCTGGGCCCAGGGCGGCATTGCCGTGGCGCTCGGGCCGGGCGACTCCCCCGCGCAGCACGCGAAGGACACCCTGGCGGCCGGTGACGGCCTTTCCGATCCCGAAGCGGTGGACATCCTCGTCAACGAGGGTCCCGAACGGATCCGCGAGCTGCTGGCCCTCGGTGCTGCCTTCGATCGCGCCGAGGATGGCCGCCTCCGCTTCGGCCTCGAGGCGGCCCACACCCGCGCGCGCATCCTGCACGCCGACGGCGATCGCACCGGCGCGATGCTGGTGCGCTGCCTCACCGCCGTGGTGCGTCACCTTCCCCAGATCACGTTGCTGGAGCACTCCGAGGTCCGGCGCCTCGTGTCCGAAGGCGACCGGGTGGTGGGCGCCATCGTGCTCGACAGCTCGGGCCGCCCGCACGGCATCCCCGCGTCGGCGGTGGTCCTGGCCACGGGTGGCGTGGGGCAGCTCTTCGAAGTCACCACCAACCCGCTCGGCGCCACCGGCGACGGCTGGGCGCTGGCACACGAGGTCGGCGCCGAGCTCCGCGACCTGGAATTCCTCCAGTTTCATCCCACGGCGCTCAAGCTGACGGGCGTGAACCCGGCGCCCCTCATTTCCGAGGCGGTGCGGGGCGCAGGGGCGCTGCTGGTGGATTCCAGCGGCCGCCGGTTCACGCTCGATGCCGATGCCCGGGGCGAGCTGGGTCCGCGCGATGTCGTGGCGCGCGCCGTGGCGGAGGCGGACGCCGCGGGGGGCGCCTTCCTGGATGCCCGCGCGCTCACCGACTTCGCGACGCAGTTCCCCGGCATCCACGCGATGCTGCGTGGCGCCGGGCTGGATCCGGCGCGCGACCTCCTGCCGGTGGCGACGGCGCTGCACTATGCCATGGGCGGAGTCAGCACCGACCTGGACGGTCACACGTCGCGCGCCGGACTGTGGGCCGCGGGCGAGGTGGCATGCACCGGCGTGCACGGTGCCAACCGGCTCGCGTCGAACTCGCTGCTGGAGGGACTGGTCTTCTCCGACCGGGTGGCGCGCGAGGTTGCGGGCGAGCGGGACAGCGTGCGGATCCCGGAACGCCTCGCGACGGTGGACGCCGATGCCGACACTGGTGTGGACGCCGCCTATGCCGCGGTGCGGCAGGAGATGCGCGAGATCATGACGCGCGGTGTCGGCGTGGTTCGCACCGAAGCGAGCCTGGCCGACGCGCAGGCGGGACTCACCCGCCTGGAGCTGGCGACGCCCGCCACGGCGTGGCGCACGCGCCGGCAGCTGAGCGTGGCGCAGCTCATCACGCGATCGGCACGCGGACGGCGGGAGAGCCGGGGCGGCCATCGGCGCGCGGACTTCCCGCCCCGCCCCGCGAGGCAGCCGCTGTGACCCTGACCCTCCCCGTGATCGAGCCGACCCGCCTGTCGGCCGAGCGGATCGCGGAACTGCAGGACGAGATCCGCCGGCTGGCGCGCGAGCGCGATGCGGTGGTGATCGCGCACAACTACCAGCGTCCCGAAGTGCAGGACGTGGCCCACTTCGTCGGCGACTCGCTGGGCCTGTCGCGCGAGGCGGCAAAGACCGATGCGGCGGTGATCGTGTTCTGCGGCGTGCACTTCATGGCGGAGACGGCGGCGATCCTGTCGCCGGCAAAGCGGGTGCTCCTGCCCGACCTCGCGGCGGGCTGTTCGCTGGCCGACACGGTCACGGCGGCCGATGTGCGGAAGTGGAAGGCACGCTTCCCGGGCTACATCGCCGTCGGATACGTGAACACCACCGCCGAGGTGAAGGCCGAACTCGACTACTGCTGCACCAGCGGCAACGTGCTGGACGTGATCGACGCGATCCCGGCGGAGCAGGGGGTCCTGTTCCTGCCCGACTTCTTCCTCGGGGCGCACGTGCGGCGCATGCGACCCGACCGGAACGTCGAGGTGTGGCTCGGCGAGTGCCACGTGCACGCGGGGATCCGGCCCGACCGGCTCAACGAGGTGCGGCTGGCACATCCCCGCGCCGAGGTGCTGGTGCACCCGGAATGCGGGTGCGCCGGCCAGCTGATCCACGCGATGGGGCAGGGTGAGGTGAGCCCGGAGGGGCTGCACATTGCGTCGACGGAGCGGATGATCCAGCTCGTGCGGGAGCGCCCGGCCCGCGAGTTCATCATCGCCACCGAGACCGGCATAATGCACCGCATGCGGAAGGAGGCGCCGGGCAAGCGCTTCCTCGCCGCCGACCCGGAGGCGGTGTGCGCGTTCATGAAGACGATCACGCTGGAGAACACGCGCGACGCGCTCCGGCTCGACCGCTACCACGTGACCGTGCCGCCCGAGATTGCGGCGCGGGCCCGGGCGGCGGTGGATCGCATGGTGGCTCTCGGTCCCGGCGTCGCCCGCAAGCCGGGCGACTGACCGGCCTCTCGCCCGACAGGCGGCCAGGCATGGAACAACCGTACGATGTGCTGGATGACGCCGCGGCGCTGGCGCGGCGGGCCCTCGCGGAGGACGGCGCGCGGGACGTCACCACGATCGTCACCACCCCGCCTGCACTCGTGGCGCACGGCATCCTCGAAGTCCGCGCCGACACCGTCCTCGCGGGCACCCGCTACGCGGACGCGGTGCTCGCGGCGTGCGGCGTGCCGCCGGCGACCTGGCCGTTCCGCGAGGGTGACCGGATGCTGGCGGGCACGGTGGCCGGCACGCTTGATGGCTCCCTCCGGAGCATGCTGCTCGCCGAACGTACCCTCCTCAACCTCCTGCAGCGCGCCTGCGGCATCGCCACGATGACGCGGCGCTTCGTCGACGCGGTGGCCCACACCGGCGCGCGGATCCTCCACACGCGGAAGACCGCCCCGGGCCTGCGCATATTCGACGTGGAAGCGGTACGTGCGGGCGGTGGCGGCGTGCACCGGGTGGACCTGGCGCGCACCGTGATGGTCAAGGACAATCACTGGCGCGCGCTGGGCCAGTCCGGGCGCACGCTCGCCGACGCGCTCGCCCAGGCGCGCGACCTCGGCATCCTCGAGCTCTACGTGGAAGTGGAGTCGCTGGGCCAGGTTGATGAAGCGTGCGATGCGGGTGCCACGCGGCTGCTCATCGACAACCAGACTCCCGCCACCGTGGCCAACTGGGGCGCCCGGGCGCGCAGCCGGCGCCAGGGCATCGAGATCGAGGCCACGGGAGGGATCACGCTGGAGAACGTGGCGCGCTACGCGCAGGCGGCGGCGGACTTCATCTCGATCGGGGCGCTGACGCACAGCGTGGCGGCGGCGGATGTGTCGCTCGAGATCCGAGGCTGACTCGTGGACCAGCAGAGACGCCAGTATGCTGCGCCCGGCCGCTCTTCCCACTCCACGCGGATCGCATTCGGAACATGCCATGCCGACGGCGTGAGTCGGGTCGTCGGAGCCTGGGCCGGCACGGGCACCAGGGAAACCCAGAGATTGCGCGTCTCGCCGCCCACCACCGTCACCGTCCCATCGAAGGGCACGTAACCACTGCGCTCAACATGAACTGACTGCTCTCCGGCGGGCAGACCTGATAACACCACGGTGCCGAAGCTGTCGGTGATGCCACTCGTTCCTGCGATCGTTACGCTGGCCCCCGGAACAAATGGAGGCGAGGGGGGGGACCTGTTGACGATAACCTGGATGCTGCCTGTATCAGGCCGTACCGGATCAAGCGCGGCCAGAGACTCTGTGGTATCACCGGCAAACACGGTGACCTGCTGGTCCTGGGGCACCGAACCGACCCGCTCAAAATGCACGTCACGCAAGCCCTGGCGCACTTGATTGAGGTACGCGACGCCGTCAACCGTCACCGAGGTTCTTCCGTCGATCGTCACCCTGACGCCGGAGAGGGCAACCTGGGGGCCGCCCCAGGTCATCGCACCGATGACTACCGCCTTCACGGTGCCGGTAAGCGAAGACGCCGGGTCATTCCCCGAGTCTGAACAGGCCCAGAGTACGAGACACAGCCCCGCGACTGAAGCTCGATGACGCATGGCTCACACCTCCGCAACGGGTGGTGTCTCAGCGCGAGCAGCCGCGGCCTGAGACCCTCATACCCTTGCCGTTCATCGGTCAAGTCAGTGTCAAGCGCCGGTCATTCGTCCTATCCGCTCGACTCCCGTCTTGACGGTTGCTTCCTCCGGCCCGAACGAAAACCGCGCGTACTGCCTGAAGCGGGACGGGCGACCCGCCCGCCGCTTCCCCGGGTTCACGTCGAAAAACTCCCCCGGCACGCAGATCACTTTCTCGTCAAGCGCCGCCTTCAGGAACCCCATCCCGTCGCTGAGCGGCTCCGGCAGGCCCGACAGGTCGCCCCAGCAGTAGAACGTGGCCTCGGGCGCCACATCCAGCTTGATGCCGGCGGCGCGCAGCCCCTTCATCATCAGCTTCCGCTTGCGGCGGAACGCCTTCTGGATCGCGGCCGTCTCCTGCAGCGCGACGGCCGGCTCGAGCAGGGGCAATGCCGCGCGCTGGAGCGGCTTCGAGCCCCCACCATCGAGGAAACTGCCGGTGCTCGCCACCGCCTCGATCACCTGCTTCGGTCCCACCACCCAGGTGCAGCGCCAGCCGGGATAGCGCCAGTTCTTGGTGAGCCCGTCGAAGAGCACCACCGGATCACGGTTCACGTCCTCGACGTATTGCGCGGCCGACACCATCGACCACTGGTCCTCGGGGCCGGTCCACACATAGTGGGAGTAGAACTCGTCGAGCAGCAGGGTGCACTGGAGGTCGCGCGCGGTCGCGACCCAGCGCTGCAGTTCCTCGCCCTGCACCGTGCGCCCGGTGGGGTTGTTCGGATTGGACAGGAGCACCGCCGAGAGGCCCTTGCCGAGGATCTCGCGCCGGAGGTCGTCGGCGGAAAACCGGTAGCCACTCGCCGGATCGAGCGGGATCGGGATCGAGGTGAACAGCTTGAAGATGTCGAGCAGTTCCTCGTACGCCGTGTAATCGGGCAGGAAATGCCCGAGGTTCACCTCGCCCAGTGCCGCGACGGCGCGGGTGAGCGAGCTGCGCCCGCCGCCGCAGATGCAGACGTTCTCCGCCTTGTACTGCGATTTCATCCCGCGCCGGTAGAGCGAGTTGTAGAGCGCGGCGACCGCCTCGCGCAGCTCCCAGATGCCGGGCACGGGGGCGTATTCCTGGTCGTCGACGTCGATCGCCACGTGCTCCACCCGGGGCGGTCCGCCGGGCAGCGGACCGGTCTCCGGCTGCCCCTGGCCGAGGTTGCACCAGTCGGGGTGACCGTAGCGGTATCCGCGCCGGGCCGCTTCGGCCATGACGTAGATGACCCCGGTAAAGGGCACGGCGCGGAAGCCGGGAATGGGCGGGAAAGTCTGCATGGTCCGCGCAATCTAGCGGGCGCGTGGGCGTGAGGGCGTGAAGTGCGCCTGCCTGTTCCCGGAGGGTATATTCTCCGGCGCCTGTCCTGCTCTATTCTCGACCTTCAGGGGAGTTCCCGTTGGCCCGCATCCTCCCGGTCCGTCACCAGCCCGCCCTTCCCGTTGAACGCCTGATCCGCCCCGACGCCCCCGGCGCCGAAGCGATCGAGATGGACGTCGTGATCGTCGGTGCCGGACCGGCGGGGCTCGCGTGTGCCATCGAACTGGCCCACCTGGTGACGCGGGACCAGGCGGCCGGGGGTGGCATTGCCGACCTGAACATCGGCGTGCTGGAGAAGGCGGGCGCGCTGGGTGAGCATTGCCTGTCGGGGGCGGTGGTGAACCCGCGCGCCTTCAGGGAGCTCTTCCCCGACAAGAAGGCCGAGGATCTTCCGTTCCG
>JAGGAG010000179.1 GCA_017889745.1 Gemmatimonadota bacterium
CGTGCAGGGGCGCCCGCCGATCATCCAGAGCCGCATCGAGCGCAACGGCCGCATCACCCTCGGCGGCAAGACCCTGCAGGAAGCCCAGGACCTGGCCCTGACCCTCAAGGCCGGTGCGCTCCCCATCCCGCTCATGATCGTGGAGTCGGGGCAGGTGGGCGCGAGCCTCGGCGCCGACTCGATCAAGGCCGGCCTCCTCGCCGGGCTCATCGGCACCCTGCTCGTGATCCTCATCATGGTGGGCTATTACGCCCTGAGCGGCGTCCTCGCCGTCGCGGCGCTCGCCCTCTATCTCCTGTATACCATGGGTGCGCTGGCCATGCTCGACGCCACGCTCACCCTGCCGGGCCTCGCCGGCATCGTGCTCTCCATCGGCATCGCGGTCGACGCGAACGTGCTGATCTTCGAGCGCATCCGCGAGGAACTGCGCCACGGCAAGACGGTCCGGCTCGCTATCGACGAGGGCTTCAAGCACGCCCTCCCGGCCATCACCGACTCGAGTCTCGCGACGGTCATCACCGCGTTCCTCCTGTTCCAGTTCGGCACCGGGCCGGTCAAGGGCTTTGCCGTCACCCTGATCGTCGGCATCCTGGCGTCGCTGTTCACGGCGGTGTTCGTCACCCGCACCTTCTACATGCTGTGGCTGCAGCGTAATCCGACGACGGATCACCTGAGCATCGGCAAGGTCACGTTCTTTGCCGAGGCGAACTACGATTTCATCCACATGCGGAAGTGGGCCTACGGCGTCACCGCCGCGGTGCTCATCCCGGGGCTGCTCTTCCTCGCGATCAAGGGCTTCGACTACAGCATCGAGTTCACCGGCGGCACCATGGTGCAGATCGCCACGGCGCCCACCACCCAGGCCGGCACGCTGCGCGCGGCGCTCGACGCGCAGGGCATGAAGGGTGCCGAGATCCAGCAGTTCGGCTCGGCCGGCAACTTCGTCATCCGCGCTCGGGTGGGCGAAGGGCAGGGCACCACCGAGGCTACCGCGCAAGCGGTCAAGACTGCGCTCAATGCCTCCCTCGGGGAGGGCAAGTACACCGTCAGCCGCGTCGCCGCGGTGAGCCCGAAGGTGGGCGGCGAGCTCCGCACGCAGGCGCTGCTCGCGGTGCTCACGTCGTTCCTCTTCGTGCTGATCTACCTCGCGATCCGTTTCGAATGGCGCTTCGGGCTCGCCGCCATCATCGCGACGGCGCACGACATTCTCGCCACACTGGCCTTCATCGCGGTCATGCGGCTCGAGGTGAGCCTGGTGGTGGTCGCGGCGGTGCTCACGATGGTCGGCTACTCGCTCAACGACACGATCATCATCTTCGACCGGGTGCGTGAGAACCTGAAGAAATACCAGCGCTCCGGCTTCGTCGAGATCCTGAACCGAAGCATCAACGAGACACTGCCGCGGAGCGTGCTCACCCACCTCACCACCCTGGCGACGCTCCTGGCGCTCGCCATCTTCGGTGGGGAAGTGATCCGCCCGTTCTCGCTGGTGATGTTCTTCGGCGTCTTCACCGGCACGTTCTCGTCGGTGTTCATCGCGGCCCCGGTGCTCCTCTGGATCGAGCACAAGTGGCCCGGCCCGGCGGCGCGTGGCACGAAGGTACCCGCCGGCGGCCCGGTACCGTCCGTGGCGCCGAGGGCGAAGGCAACGGTCTAGGAGTTGGGGTCCAGGGTCCGGGGTCGAGGCACTCTGGACCCTCGACCATGATCGACACCCACTGCCACCTTGCCTCGGCGGACTACGACGCCGACCGGGGCGAGGTGCTCCAGCGCGCCTGGGCCGCCGGTCTGAGCCACATCGTGGTCATCGGCGAGTCGCCGGTGGCCGCAGCGGCGGCCTTGGAGCTCGCGGCTTCCGACCCGCGGCTCTCGGCCACCGCCGGGATACATCCGCACGACGCGAAGGACTGGTCCCCCGGGTCCGCTGGCTGGCTGGCCCGGAGCCTGGCCGATCCGCGGGTGGTGGCAGCGGGTGAGATGGGCCTCGATTATCACTACGACCATTCGCCGCGCGAGGCACAGCACGCGGCCTTCCGGGCACAGCTGGCGCTCGCCGCGCAGGCCGCGCGTCCCGTCATCATCCACGCGCGGGAGGCCGACGACGATGTCGCGGCCATCCTCCGCAGCGATGCCCGTACCCCGGTGGTGCTCCATTCCTTCTCGAGCGGCCCCGCGCTCTTGCGGGCCGGGCTCGATCTGGGGCACTATCTGTCGTTCAGCGGCATGGTCACGTTCCGGAACTGGGCCCTCGACGACGCCGTGCGCGCCGTGCCGCTGGAGCGCATGCTCCTCGAGACCGACGGCCCGTACCTCGCGCCGGTGCCCCATCGCGGCAAGCGCAATGAGCCCGCCTTCATGAAGCACACGGCGGAACGCATCGCGGCGGTAAGGGGTATCGACGCCGCGGAATTGATCGCAGCAACCTCGAAGAACGCCAGGACCCTGTTCGGCACCCGGTTGAACGAAGCCAGATAGACGGGCCCGCTCACCGCTCACCGCTCACGCTGTCATCAACGGAGCCAGCCCTATCGTGTCAGTCCCGTCAGACATCGAAATCGCCCAGGCCGCACAGAAGAAGATGCGCCCCATCGCCGACGTGGCCGCCGAGGTCGGCCTCACCGCCGACGAGATCCTGCCCTATGGCAAGACCAAGGCGAAGATCACCCCCGAGGCCATCGCGAAGCGGAAGCCCACGGGACGCCTCGTGCTCGTCACCGGCATCAACCCCACCCCTGCCGGCGAGGGCAAGAGCACCGTCACCATCGGCGTGGCCCAGGCACTCCGCCGCCTCGGCAAGAAGGTGGTGGTCTGTATCCGCGAGCCGTCGCTCGGGCCCGTGTTCGGGGTGAAGGGCGGCGCGGCCGGCGGCGGCTATGCCCAGGTGATCCCGATGGACGAGATCAATCTCCATTTCACCGGAGATTTTCACGCCATCACCTCGGCGCACAACCTCCTCTCCGCGATGCTCGACAACCACATGCATCACGGAAATGCCCTGGGCCTGGACCCGCGGCGCATCACCTGGCCCCGGACCATGGACATGAACGACCGGGCGCTCCGGTCCATGATCGTGAGCCTGGGCGGCATCAACGCGGGCCCCGTGCGCGAGGAGCGATTCGTCATCGTGCCCGGCAGCGAGATCATGGCGATCCTCTGCCTCGCCACCGACCTGCAGGACCTCGAGGCCCGCATCAGCCGCATTGTGGTCGGCCTCACTCGCGACCGGAAACCCGTTACCGCCGGCCAGCTCAAGGCCGCGGGCGCCATGACGCTCCTCCTCAAGGACGCCATGCTCCCCAATCTGGTGCAGACCCTGGAGGGCGGCCCGGCGCTGGTGCACGGCGGTCCCTTCGGCAACATCGCCCACGGCTGTAATTCCATCGTGGCGACGAAGCTCGGCCTCGCCCTGGGTGACATCGTCCTCACCGAGGCCGGCTTCGGTGCCGACCTGGGCGCCGAGAAGTTCTTCGACATCAAGTGCCGCTTCGGCGGGCTCAATCCCGAGGCGGCCATCATCGTCGCCACGGTGCGGGCGCTCAAGATGCACGGCGGCGTCAAGAAGGAGAATCTCGGCACCCCCGACGTCGCCGCGCTCGAGAAGGGGCTCGTCAACCTCGAGGCCCACGTCAGGAACATCCAGAAGTTCGGCGTGCCGGCGGTGGTGGCCCTCAACCGGTTCACGTCGGATACCGACGAGGAGTTGCAGACAGTGCTCGACGCCTGCAAGTCCTGGGGTGCGCGCGCGGCGCTGAGCGATGTCTGGGCCAAGGGTGGCGAGGGCGGGGAGGCGGTGGGCCGGGAAGTGCTCACCATCCTTGACGAGAAGAAGGGGGCTTTCAAGCCTCTCTACGACGTGAACCAGCCGATCAAGTCGAAGATCGAGGCGATCGCGAAGGGCATCTACGGTGCGGACGGTGTCGACTACTCGCCCGTTGCCAGCAAGGCCATCGAGCAGATCGAGGGCATGGGGTTCGGCGGCACCCCGGTGTGCATGGCCAAGACCCAGTACTCCTTGACCGACGACGCCAGCAAGCTCGGCCGCCCGGCGGGCTTCCGCCTCACCGTGCGCGATGCATATGTATCAGCGGGTGCCGGGTTCGTCGTCGCGCTTGCCGGCGACATCATGACCATGCCCGGGCTTTCCAAGACGCCGTCCGCCGAGAATATCCGTGTCCTTGCGGATGGCACCATCGAGGGATTGTTCTAATGCCGAGTCCTGTACACACCGACGACGCGCCGGCCGCGATCGGCCCCTATAGCCAGGCGGTCATCTCTGGCGGGTTCGTGTTCACCGCTGGTCAGATCGCACTCGATCCCGCCACCATGCAGATCGTGCCGGGCGGCGTGGCGGAGCAGACCGACCGCGTCATGCACAACCTGGCGGCCGTCCTCGCGGCCGCCGGCTGCGACCTGTCGCGGGTGGTCAAGACCACCGTGTTCCTGGTGGACATGGCCGACTTCGCCGCGATGAACGAGATCTACGGGCGCCACTTCGGGGAGCACCGCCCCGCGCGGTCCACGGTCGCGGTCAGCGGGTTGCCGCGGAATGTCCGGGTGGAAATCGAGGTGGTCGCCCGCATCGGGGAGTAGCCCGCGGGAGAGGGAATGGAAAAGGGGGAAGGGGTTGTGCGCCTCTTCCCCCTTCCTTTCCCGCAGCTGCTGTTGCCGTGCTTACGGCACCCACTTCAGCAATGACCCCGGTTGCAAGTCGAAGAAGACGCAAAGCGAATCGAGGGTCTCGGCGTGCAGCCGGCCAAATGCCCCGCCGGCGCGTGACAGCCGGTAGGCGCTGGGATAACTGAGGCTGGTGCCCTTGCTGAGGGCGTAGGCGGAAATGTG
>JAGGAG010000006.1:0-29130 GCA_017889745.1 Gemmatimonadota bacterium
GCCGCGGGTACGCGGGGCGAGCGAGGGTGTCGACTGCGCTGCGAGCGGCATCGCCACACCGAGCAGGGCGCCGGCCAGCCAGGGCCATGTGCGGTGAGTGATCGGCATCGGGTTCCGGTTCAGTAGCGGGGACGGCGGCGGGCGTTGTCCGGCGACAGGGAAATGCTGTCGCCCCGCACGGGGACATTCCAGTACCACTCCGCGTTCGGGTCGAGCGCGTCCCACGACCGGGCATAAATCCACCAGCGGCCCTTCCTGAGCACGAGCGTGGCACGGCCATCGGCGCCAGTCGTGTCGGTGGCGGGCTGCCGGCCGGCATCGCGTGACAGCTGCTGCGTGATCTTCTCGTAGTCCCTGTACGTGCTATCTTCCCACGCCCGAAGCGCCATCCGCGTGCTGTCGGACCGGGCGTCGAATGCAGCCCGCGCTTTCGTCAGGGCCCGCTGCAGGGAGTCCCGCTGGCGCTCGGCGGCTGCCCGTTCGGTGCCGAGTGTCACGAACGACCCGTACTGCATGCGGTACGCCGGCGACTCGCGGGGCAGGGAATCCAGGGCCTGCTTGATCCGGCCGAGCGAATCCTGCAGCTGCGTTACCCTCTCCGCGGACACGGCGTACGCGGCAAAGGGCCGCTGGAACCGGGTGAAGAGGCTGTCCAGCGAGGCGACGTCGGGGCGCGGCACCGCCGCTTTCGCCGTCAGGGCGGCGATGATCGAGTCGCGATCGTAGGGAAGCGCCACGAGTGCAACGCCGGGTGCGGGCTCGATCCGGCCGTCGGCCGCCGGGATGAGCGCACGGACGTGGACACGAGTGGTGCTCTGGCAGGCCGCGAGGACGAGGAGGAGTACTGGGAGTGAGCGTGGCACGGCGCAAAGGTATGCTGGCGGTAGTGGTGCTTCAACTCATGCTCCTCGCGGCGCCGCTTGCGGCGCAGGAGGGGGTGGAGCAGCTCTTCCCGGCCAAGCCCACCGGTTACCTCACCGATGTCGCCGGCGTGGTGGATCCCGCCAGCGCGGCGCGCATCGAGAGCATCGCGAAGACGCTGCGCGAAAAGACCGGCGCCGAACTGGCGGTGGTCACCCTGCCCACCATCGGCCGGTACGAAGCATCCGACGTTGCCCTGGTCATCGGGCGCCGATGGGGCGTGGGCGCCAGGGCCGAGGTGGGCGACAAGATCCGGAATGCCGGGGTCGTCATGCTCCTGGTGCCGCGCCGCGAGGGCCAGGCCGGCAAGATCCGGATCGAGGTGGGCGACGGGCTGCAGGGTGTCCTCACCGATGCCACTTCCGGGCGCATTCGCGACGCCATGCGGCCGCAGCTCGCCGCCGGCGAGTATGGGCCGGGGCTGGTCACCGGGGTCGAGACCGTCGCCGCGCTGGTGGCGCAGGACCTCGGCGTCCGCGACTCGTCGCTGGTACCCCCGACGTCCGCTGTCCCCGGAGGCGGCGGGCCGTCCATCTTCCTGGTCTTCCTTCTCGTCTTCGTCTTTTTCGCCATCATGATGGCCCTGGCTGGTTCGCGGAGCGCCGGGGCTCGCGGCCGCCGGCCGCGGGTATATTGGGGCCCGGGGATTGGTGGCGGGGGCTGGGGCGGCGGCGGCGGCTTCGGGGGCGGGGGAGGATTCGGTGGCTTCGGCGGCGGTGGCGGCTTCAGCGGCGGCGGGGCAGGAGGGGATTTCTAGATGGCGGAAACCTGGGAAGCGATCGTTGCATCGCTCATCAACGACCTCGACCAGTCGCTGGCCGGGCGCTACAGCGCGGTGCTGTACGGCTCCGCTGCGCGTGGCGACTGGGTGGCGGGTGTCTCCGACATCAACCTCCTGCTGGTGCTCGACGACACCTCGCCGGCTTCGCTGCGCGGCCTGGCCCAGCCGTCTGCCAACTGGCGCAAGAGCGGCAACGCGCCGCCGATGGTGCTGAGCCGCGAAGAGTGGGCCGGTGCGGCGGATGCCTTCCCCATCGAGGTCACCGACATCCTGCACGCCTACAAGGTGCTGAAGGGTGCCGATCCCGTGGCCGGAATGCGCGTGGCCCCGGCCGACCTTCGCACGCTGCTGGAGCATGAATTTCTCGGGAAGCTGCTGCAGCTGCGCCGCGGCTACGTGGCACTCGCTGACGAGCGGGCGGCGCTGGCACAGCTCGGCACCGCCAGCATCTCGACGATCGTTCTCCTGCAGCGTGCCCTGCTGGCCCTGATGGGCCGGAGCGTTCCCCGCGGCATCGAGGCGGTGGTACAGGAGGCCTCGATCGCCGTGGGCGCGCATCCGGCTGCGCAGCTCGAGTTCGTCCGGCATCGGGCCGACCAGAAGTGGATGGCAACGCGGGAGCAGTTCGAATCGTACCTGGCGGCCGTGGAAACGGCCGCGCGATTTGTGAATCACCTTCAGCTTGGAGCAGGGTCATGAAGCGTGTGCGTGTGCTGGGGGCGGCACTGCTTGTCGCGTTCGCGACAACGGGATGCGGCTACAACCAGATCCAGACCAAGGATGAGGCCGTCAACAAGGCCAAGGGCAACATAGAGACCCAGCTGCAGCGCCGGGTCGACCTGATTCCGAACCTGGTGGAAACCGTGAAGGGTGCGGCGGCGCAGGAAACGACCGTGTTCAACGGCATCGCCGCGTCGCGGGCCAAGCTTTCCGGCGCCATCCAGTCCGGTGACATCAACCAGATGGCCCAGGCCAACGCCGCCGTCCGCTCCGACCTCGGGCGGCTCCTCGCGATCGTCGAGAACTACCCGACGCTCAAGTCGAGCGATGCCTTCCGGCAGCTCCAGGACCAGCTCGAGGGCACGGAGAATCGCATCCAGGTGGCGCGGCAGGACTACAACGCGGCCGCGAACGACTTCAACGCCTACATCCGGCAGTTCCCGACCAACCTGACCGCCAAGGTCTTCGGCATGGACAAGCCGCGTCCATACTTCGAGGCTGAGGCCGGGGCGCAGGAAGCGCCCAAGGTGAAGTTCTAGGGCATGCCAGGAATTCAGCGTGTCGGATGCCTGGTGACGCTGGCGGTGGTCGCGGCCTGTGGCCGTGGCACCCCATCGGCCGCCGCGGACACCACGGCTGCCGCCGCGCCCGTGGCACCGGTTGCACCCCCGGCCTCGGGCCAGCTCGCCTCCAGCGGGACGTTCACCTCCCTGCTCGGCGACTTCCAGTTCGCGGTGCCCGAGGTCTGGGAGCAGCGGTACACCGCCACCGAGCGCGCCAAGCCCCCCGAGTATCCCGGGACGGAGACGGTTACCGAGTTCCTGTTCCTGCCGATGTCGGGTGGCACCCCGCCGGCGTTGCTGACAATCCTCCAGTATTCGGAGAAGGCCTGGAAGCCTATTGGTGCGGGTCCCTCCAAACCCGCCGGTACGGTGGTCGCCGAAGGCGGCGGACGGGTGTTCGTCGCCGTGCTGCTGGCCTCCAATCCCTTCCCGGCGGGCAGTGAGGATGCCGTGGCGATCGCGCCGATGCTCATGACGCCGGAGCAGGTGAGCAAGGCAATGAGGATCCAGTAACAGCGAGCCGGATCCCGAAAAACAGAAGCCCCCGCGCGCAGCGGGGGCTTCTTCGTTCGGCGTCGTGGATCAGTCGACGATGGCCCGATCCGAGAGAACGTAGCGAAGCGGATCGACCGGCTGACCGTTCACCATCACCTCGTAGTGCAGGTGCGGACCGGTGGAGAGGCCGGTGTTGCCCACGAGCGCGATCTGCTGGCCTCGCGTCACCTTCGTGCCGGCGCCGGCGATCAGCTTGGAGCAGTGCGCGTACTTGGTGCGGATGCCGAAGCCGTGGTCGATGATGATCACGTTGCCGTAGCCGGTTTCGCGCCCCGAGAATACCACGGTGCCAGCGGCCGGTGCCTCGATGGGCGTGCCCATTGGGGTGGCAACGTCGATGCCTTCGTGCGGCCGGGCCATGTGCAGGATCGGGTGCTCCCGCATGGACTGGAACGCACTGGTGAGCCAGCCCTGCGTCGGCATGATCGACGGCGTTGCCGCCAGGCGGTCCCGGTGCGACGCCAGGCTGTCGGCTGCCTCGCCGAAGGAGCGCGAAAGCAGGTCGGCGCGGCGTACCAGCGCGTTGATGTCCACACGCACCTGGTCGGCGTGCTCGGAGAGGGGATCGGCGTCGACCCAGCTCGGGCGCGGTGCCGCGGGACCACCGATGCCCGCTGAATGCACCTCCGGCTTGAGTGGCTCGAGGCCAGCCAGCACCCGGATCTGGGCGTCGTGCCGTGAAATGGTGTTGATCGTGTCGGTCAGGGCGCCGAGGCGGGCATTGAGGCGTCCCAGTTCTTCAGCCAGGTGATTGCGCCGAGTGAGAAGCCCTTCATCGAATCCAGCGCGGGCGGCGCGATAGGCGATGGCATAGCCCGTCAGGGTCGCGAGCCCGAGGATCACCGCGAACCCCATCGCGCCAAGGCGCAGCCAGGAACTGGTGACTTCGAGGATTCTCGACCGCTCCGTCCCATGCGGGATGAGCATGACGGTCCAGCGACGCTTGGCCATCGATCTCCGAACAGCAGGCGGAATGAATGGGGACCACGTCCCCTGACGGGCAAGAAGAAGGCCGAGGGTAAGATAGCCGCGGCCTCGTCGATGTCAAGGAAACTGCATTTGACTCAATATATTGTGCAGTAACGAGTTAAGCCGATTCCGGTGCTCATGTATCAGCCTGGGGCTTGGGAAACAGCCCCTCCGGCTTGGTTACCACCCACCCGTCGACCGCAGGGCTCATGGCCGTTTCCCACGCCATGGATTGCGCGCCGGCGGGGCCACCCAGGAGGGTCCACAATTCTGCACTCTTCCCCGGCATGAGCGGACCGGAGAGCACCGCCAGCCGCGCCAGGCACCGGGCCAGCGCGCCAAGCGCAATATCGAGTGCTTCCCGCTCCCCGTTCTTCGCCAGGGTCCACGGCGCGGTCTGCACGATGAAAAGGTTTGCAGCCGTGACCAGTTCGCCCATCAGCTCAGCGCCGCGCCGGAGGTCCAACGCATCCATCGCGGCAGCGTAGAGTCCAGTTACCTCCGCGCCCTTGGCATCGAGTGATGCGTCCGCCGCGGTCCGCGGGACGACGCGGTCGCGATACCGCTGGATCATGGCGAGCGACCGGGACGCGAGGTTGCCGAGCCCGTCGGCAAGTTCCGAGATGTAGCGCTCCTCGAAGCGCTCCCAGCTGAAGTTTCCGTCGCTGTCCCAGGGAATCTCCCGCAGCAGGTAGTAGCGGAAGGCATCGGGCCCGAAGCGATCAATGGCCTCACCCAGGTCGAGCGTCACGCCGGCACTCTTGCTGAAACGCTCCCCCCCGAGGTGCACGAAACCGTGGGCCCACACCCTCCCGGGCAGGGGCAGTCCCGCCGCCTCGAGCATCGCCGGCCAGATGACGCAGTGGAACCGGGTGATGTCCTTGCCCACCACATGCTGCTGTGCGGGCCACACCGCCCGCGTGCCGGGCAGCCGCGTCGCGGTCCAGTAGTTGGGAAGCGCATCGAACCACACGTAGGTGGTCTGTTGCTGACCGTCACTCGTCGGCCGCGGAAACGGCACGCCCCAGCCGAGGCGCGCCCGGCTCGCGGACACATCCTCGAGCCCCTGGTTGAGGAGTCCCAGGATCTCGTTGCGGCGGCTTTCCGGCTGGATGAACTCCGGGTGTGCCTCGATGTGCCGGCGCAGGAATTCCTGGTAGCGCGAGAGGCGGAAGAACCAGTTGCGCTCCGACACCATCTCGAGGGTGCGCGTCGGGTGCAGTTCGCACTTCCCGTCCACGATCTCTGCGGGCTGCTTGAAGGCCTCGCACCCCACGCAGTACATCCCCGAGTAGGACCGCTCGTAGAAATCGTCGGGACTGCGCGCGAAGATCCGCTCGATCAGTTCCTGCACGCCGGCCTGGTGCGCCGGCGAGGTAGTGCGGATGAACTGGTCGCGTGAGATCGAGAGCCGGTCCCACATCGCCTCGAAGCGCCCGGCAATACGGTCCACGAAGGCCTGGGGCGTGACGCCTTCGGCTGCCGCCGCCTGGGCCACCTTCTGCCCATGCTCATCCATGCCCATGAGGAACCAGACCTCATCGCCCCGGAGCCGGCGATAGCGCGCGATGCAGTCGGCGCCGACCTTCTCGAATGCGTGGCCGAGGTGGGGGTCGCCGTTGGCGTAGTCGATTGCGGTGGTGATGAAGAAGGCCGTCACTCGGTGCCTGGTGCCGGCGGGTTCCGGTTCTCTCCCGCAGCGCCGCCGCCACCACCGCGCCGCCGCCTCCGCCGCCGACGCTTCTTCGGCGATGGGGATGCCGCCTCCGGCGCCGGCGACGTTTCCGCGGGGACCGACGTTGCCGCGGGCACCTCGGCCCGGGTCTCCGGTCTTGCCGGACGCTCCACCCTGGGCCGCTCGGTGCGCTCAGTGCGTGGTCGGTCCGTCCGCTCCGGGCGGGCCCGCGGCTCGGGACGCTGCTCTACCCGCCTTGCCGGTGCAGCGGCCACGACCGCACCGCCCGCCACCCCGTCCATTTCCTCGCGGAGCTCCTGCAGGCCGATGGTGCGTGCCTCGTCGGCGCCCCGCAGGTAGACTCGCTCGCGGAAGATGTCGACCGCGATCACCTTTTCGGTGCCGCGCAGTGTCTCGACGGTCTTGCCCTCGCGGGGGAAGCGCTTGCGCGACGTGACGTAGAACTCGTGCTCGTACTTGAGGCAGCAGAGCAGGCGTCCGCACCCGCCGGAAATCTGCGACGGGTTGAGCGAGAGGCTCTGGTTCTTGGCGAGGGAAAGGTTGACCGGGGAGAGTTCGGTGAGCCAGGTGGAGCAGCAGTACTCGCGACCGCAGCGGCCGACCCCGCCGATTCGCGCCGCCTCGTCGCGCACGCCGATCTGCCGCAGGTCGATCCGGGTGCGGAAGGCGCCGGCCAGCTCGCGCACCAGGGCGCGGAAATCCACCCGCTGCTCGGCCGAGAAGAAGACCGTCATCTGGTGACGGTCCCACTGCCACTCGACGTCGCTGACCTTCATCTCCAGCTTGTGCTCGCGGACCTTGGCCACGATGCGCTGCCGATCCTCTTCCTCGGCTTTGCGGAGTTCGTTGGCCCGCCGGATCTCGTCCTGTGATGCCCGCCGAAGCACGGCGGGGAACTCCTTCGCCTCCGGTGCCGGCGGGGTGCCAGGGTCGCCCGGTCCGGGCCGGTCCGCTGCTGGCGCCGTGTCCGTCGGGCAGGCGCACGACCCGCCGCACTTCTTCGCCGCGATGTCGCCGACGGCGGAAATGCGCCCGAAATCCTCGCCCCGGTCGGCGCCCACGATGACCGACTCCTGCAGGCGGAGCGGTTCGGTGTCCTCGTGGGGCCAGTTGTAGAAGGCGCGGCGGGTGCCCTTGAAACGGACTTCGACAGTCTGTGGCATCAGGACTCGACGAACTCGCCCATCGCCGCGAACTTCTCGCCGCGGCGGCGCACCAGCCGGTCGGGCTTCACCTTGCGCAGTTCCGTGAGGTGGCGGAGCAGCGAGGTGCGCAGCGCCTCGCCCGCAGCATCGGGATCCACGTGCGCGCCACCCACCGGCTCCGGGATCACCTCGTCGATCACCTTGAGCGTGAGCAGGTCTTCCGCCGTGAGCTTGAGCGCCTCCGCGGCGCGCTCGCGCTGGCTCGCATCCTTCCACAGGATGGCGGCGCAGCCCTCGGGCGTGATCACCGAGTACACCGAGTTCTCCAGCATCAGGATGCGGTCGGCCACGCCCAGCGCCAGCGCACCGCCCGAACCTCCCTCGCCGATGACGGCACTGATGATCGGCGTCGGCAACACCGACATCTCGAGGATGTTGCGCGCCAGCGCCTCGGACTGCCCGCGCTCCTCGGCCTCGAGCCCCGGATACGCGCCCGGCGTGTCGATGAGCGTGATCACTGGCGCGTTGAAGCGCGCCGCCAGCTTCATGAGCCGGAGCGCTTTCCGGTAGCCTTCCGGGTGTGGCATGCCGAAGTTGCGCTTGATGTTCTCCTTGGTGTCGCGGCCCTTCTGGTGACCGATCACCATCACCGACGTGCCGCCGAGGCGGGCCCAGCCGCCCACGATCGACGGGTCGTCCATGTACAGCCGGTCGCCATGCAGCTCGATCACGTCGGTGAAGATCGTGCTCAGGTAGTCGAGGGTATACGGACGCCGGGGATGCCGCGCCACCATGACGCGCTGGATCGGGGTCAGGCCCCGATAGATGTCCTCGCGCACCGTGTGCAGCTTGTCCTGCAGGAGCTTGAGCTCGGTGCTGACGTCGATCTGGCGGTCCTCGCCCAGCCGCTCGAGCTCGTCGATCTGGCGCTCGAGCTCCTGGAGGGGCTTCTCGAAGTCCAGCGTATACGCTGAGGGGGCCATGGTTCAGTTGTGCCTGGCGTAGTGGATGGCATCGGAACCGAGCAGCTCACGGAGGCCGCGCACGAGATCTTCCTCGAGCGCCACCCGGAGGCTGCGCGACCGCAGTCGCACCGACTCCCCGTTGCCGTCGTTCCACTCAATATAGACCGGCGTCGGGCCGGGGTGGCTGGTGCAGAGCCGGGCGACGGCACGCACCGCGTCGGCCGGCGGCGCGCTCGGCAGGCGCCACCGCAGGCTCAGCGCCAGCGCCCCGGTCTGCCTGATCTCGGCCAGCGGACGCACCGACTCGACGATGAACGGCGCGCGGTCCTCGCCCCGGTCGCGGTCGCTGTAGCCGCCGGTGAGGAGCAGCGCCGCATCGGGCAGGATGGCCTGGTTGAGCTTGGCCCACGCATCGGGGAAGACGATCGCCTCGGCGGTGCCATGGAAGTCCTCGAGCACGAGCCGGGCGTATTCCTTGCCCGTCTTCTTCGAGATCTGCCGCTTGAGCGCCGTCACCACGGCGCCGATCGTGACCGGGTGCTCGCTCCACTGGTGCAGCGTGGCGGTGGTCCGCGCGCCGAAGAGCGCGACCTCCTCCCGGTACCGCTCCAGCGGGTGCCCGGAAATGAAGAACCCGATCACTTCCTTCTCCCGGGCCAGCCGCTCGCTCTCGGTCCAGGGCGGGACGTCCGGCAGTTCCACCGGGCGGTGCTCCACGGCCGGCATCTCGCCGAACAGTGACTCCTGCCCCGCGTCCCGGTCGGCCTGCTTGAGCTGCGCCTCCTGCAGCGTCGTCTCCAGCCCCTCCAGGAGCTGCTTGCGGTGCCCGCCGAGCGAGTCGCAGGCACCGGCCGCGATGAGCGACTCCACCACGCGCTTGTTGCAGAGCCGCAGGTCGATGCGCTCGACCAGGTCGGCCAGCGTCGCGTACCGTCCCTCGCGCCGCCCGGCGATGATCGACTCGATGGCGCCCTCGCCGACGTTGCGCACCGCGCCCAGGCCGAAGCGGATGCGCTTGTCGGCCACCACCGTGAACTTGAACCCCGACTCGTTCACGTCCGGGGGCAGGATCTCGCACCCCAGCTCGCGCGCCTCGTTGATGTACTGCACCACCTTGTCGGTATTGCCGATTTCCGACGAGAGCAGCGCCGCCATGAACTCCGACGGGTAGTGGGTCTTGAGCCACGCCGTCTGGTACGACAGCACCGAGTACGCCACCGAGTGCGACTTGTTGAAGCCATAGCGGCCGAACGTCTCGATCTGCGCGGCCAGCTCGTCGGCCAGCTTCTTCGGGTGGCCCAGCGCCACCGTCCGCTCCACGAACCGCCCCAGTTCCTTCTTGATGAGCTCCGCGTCCTTCTTGCCCACCGCCTTCCGGAGCACGTCGGCTTCGGCGAGGGAGAAGCCGGCGAGGATGTTCGCGATGCGCATCACCTGTTCCTGGTAGGTGATGACGCCGTACGTGGGCGCCAGCAGCTCCTGGAGCGAGGGATGCGGGTAGGTGACCTTCTCCTGGCCGAGCTTCCGCCTGATGAATACCGTGTGCATCCCGGCATCGAGCGGGCCCGGGCGCAGCAGTGCGTTCGACGCCACCAGGTCGTCGAAGCGGTCGCACTTCATGGCGCGCAGCGTCTCGGTGGCGAGCGGCGACTCGAACTGGAAGACACCCGCGGTGCGCCCCTGCCGCAGCAGCGCGTACACCTCGGGATCGTCGAACGGGAGCGTGTCCATGTCGAGCTGGACGCCGTGCCGGTCGTGAATCATGTTCACGGCATCGTGGATCACCGTGAGCGTCTTGAGGCCGAGCATGTCCATCTTGAGCATGCCGACCTTTTCCAGCGCGCCCATCTCGTACTGCGTGATGAGCGAGTCCTCGCCGTCCGTCGCGGCGCCCGCGCCCTTGGTGGGCGCCGTGCAGATCGGCACGTACTCCTGCAGCGGGCCCGGCGCGATCACCACGCCCGCCGCGTGCACCGACAGGTGGCGCGAGATCCCCTCGATCCGGGAGCTCAACTGCATGAGCCGCCCGAACTGCGGGTTCTCCTTCACCAGGTCGCGCAGCTCGTCCACCTTCTGCACCGCTTCGGGAATCGTCAGGCTGTACGCCGGCCCGGAAGGGATGAGCTTGGTGAGCTTGTCGGCCTCGCCCGGCGGGATCCGCAGCACCCGTGCGACGTCCTTCACGGCGGCACGCGCCTTCATCGTCCCGAAGGTGACGATCTGGCCCACGCTGGCCCGGCCGTACCGCTGCCGTACATACTCGATCACCTCGCCCCGGCGCTCGAAGCAGAAGTCCACGTCGATGTCGGGCATCGACACGCGCTCGGGGTTGAGGAACCGCTCGAAGAGCAGGTCGAACCTGAGCGGGCACACGTTCGTGATCTGCAGCGCGTAGGCCACGATCGAGCCCGCCGCCGAGCCGCGGCCGGGGCCCACCGGGATGCCGCGCTCGCGGGCCGCGCGGATGAAGTCGTGCACGATCAGGAAGTAGCCGTCGTATCCCGCCGTGGCGATCACGCCGAGCTCGTAGTCGAGCCGCTGCTGCACCACGTCGGGGAGCGGGCTGCCATACCGGGCAATCGCGCCTTCGGTAGCCAGGTGCTTGAGCAGCGCCGCGTCGCTGGCGAACTCGGCGGGGCGGGGAAAGCTCGGCAGGAAGTAGCGCTTCTCGAAGTCGAACTCGCAGCCGTCCGCCACCACCTGCGTGTTCGCCAGCGTCTCCGGATGCTCGGGGAAGAGTTGCCGCATCTCCGCTTCCGACTTGACGTAGCTCTCGTTCCCCTCGAAGCGGAACCGCTTCGGGTCGTCCAGGTCGGCGCCGGTGCCGATGGCAAGCAGCACGTCGTGCGCCTCGGCGTCCTCGCGCCGCAGGTAGTGGGCGTCGTTCGTGGCCACGACGCCGATGCCCAGTTCCTTCCCCAGCCGCAGCATCCCCTCCGCGACCAGTTTCTCCTCTGCGATCCCGTGCTGCTGGACCTCGAGCCAGAAGTTGCCCGGCCCGAACACCCGGGAGAACCACTCGGCGCTCCGCTTCGCTTCGTCGTAGCGGCCCTGCCGCAGCGCGATCGCGACCTCGCCCGACAGGCAGGCCGCGAGGCAGACGACGCCGTCGCTCATCTGCTCCAGCACTTCCTTGTCGATGCGCGGGCGGCGGTAGAAGCCCTCGGTATAGCCGATCGAGCTGAGGCGAATCAGGTTGCGATAGCCCGCGCGGTTCCTGGCCAGCAGCACCAGGTGACTGTAGATGCCGGGGGCGCCTGCCGGCTTCTCCCGCCCGGTGCGCGGGCCGTACGCGAGGTATGCCTCGAAGCCGAGGATCGGGCGGATCTTCTGCCTCCGGGCCTCCTCATAGAACGCCCAGGCCGCGTGCATGTTGCCGTGGTCGGTGACCGCGAGGCTATCCATGCCCAGCTTCTTCACATGGCCGACGAGGTCGGTGATGCGATTGGCGCCGTCGAGCAGCGAATATTCGCTGTGCGTGTGGAGGTGGATGAACGACATGGTCAGCGCGTGCGCTGGTCGAGTTCGCGCCACACCGCGTCGAGCGGCACGCCGCGGACCTGGAGCAGCACGAGGAGATGATAGAGCAGGTCGGCGGTCTCGGACGCCAGTCGGCCGGCGGTCTCGCTGTTGGCGGCGACGACCACCTCGATCGCCTCTTCGCCCACCTTCTGCGATACCTTGGGAACGCCGGCCTCGAGCAACTGCACGGTGTACGACCCCGCCGGCCGGTCCGCCGCCCGCTGGGAGACGGTAGCGGCGAGGCGCTGGAGGAGATGCCCGCCTTGGTCGGGGCCGGTGCCCTGGTTGCCGGGGCCGAGGCGCGTCACGAAGCAGGTGCGCGCGCCCGTGTGGCACGCGGGGCCTTCCTGGCGGACGCGATAGAGCACGGCATCGCCGTCGCAGTCGAGGCGCACCTCGGACACGGCCTGTGTGTGTCCGGAGGTTTCTCCCTTGCGCCAGAGCGCTTGCCGACTCCGGCTGAAGTAGTGGGCCGACCCGGTGGACACGGTGAGTTCGAGCGCTTCGCGGTTGGCGTACGCCACCATCAGCAGGTCCCCGGAGAGGACGTCCTGCGCCACGACCGGCACGAGGCCATCCGGGTTGAAACGGACCGCCCCGAGCCCAGAATCAGCATTCATTGGCACAAAGCTACCGGACGGTCATTCCGTTGTCAAAGTAATTGTATATCAATAGCTTACGCGCATGGGTGAACCCACCAGCAAGCCGCGATGGAGGAGGCCGCTGATGATCTTTGCCGCGCTCGTGGCCCTGCTGGTCGGCGGGTTCTCGACGGCGTACCTGTCGAGCGGCGAGGTGCGGTACCTCTGGCGCGCCGGGTATGAGGAGACCCGCATCCTCCAATCGCGTCAACCGATCGAGAAGCTGGCCCGGGATTCCACGCTGCCGGTGGCGCGGCGCGATCAGTTGCGGCTCGTGCTGGATGCCCGAGCCTACGCTGCCCGGCTGGGTTTCGAGGCGGGGGACACCTACACCACCTTCGCCGATGTCGGCCGCGACACCCTGCTGCTGGTCCTCTCGGCGTCCCCCAGGAACTGCATCTGTCCACACACCTGGAAGTATCCCATCGTCGGCAAGGTGCCTTACAAGGGCTTCTTCAACCTCGAGCAGGCGCGCGCGACCGCCTCCGAGTTCGACGCGAGGGGCTTCGACACCTACCTGCGCCCCGCGGGCGCCTTCTCCACCCTTGGATGGTTCGAGGACCCGTTGCTGTCCACAGCGCTCACCCGCGATTCGGTCGAGCTCGCGGCGCTCGTGTTCCACGAGATCGCGCACAACTCGCTCTACGTTAAGAGTGCGACCGAGTTCAACGAGAGCTTTGCCCAGCTCGCCGGATACCGCGCCGCCGAACAGTTCTTCAGGGAGCGCGGTGACAGCGTGAACGCGGCGTCGGCCGCCGCCCGGTGGCTCGACGAGATCGTACTGGGCAACTTCTACACGGAGCTGGTGGGCCGCCTCACGGCGTTCTATGGGACCAAACCCGATTCAGCGGCGCTCGATTCCGGCCGCGTGGCCATCGGCCTGTGGGCCCGCGATCAGCTGGAGGGTCCGGTGGCGGCACAGCTGCACAAGATGAAGGTGAGCAAGCGACCGGGCGGACCGGTGAACAACGCGCGCCTGGTCGGGGCGCTGATCTATCGCACGAAGCTGCAACTGTTCGAGGACTGGTACGAGCGGTATGGAGCGAACATCGCCGAAAGCGTGAGGGCGCTGCGCGAGCTCGAGGCGGGTGCCGAGGGCAAGGGCGCATACGAGCGGCTGGAGAAGGCCCTCGCGCCGTAGGCGCCGCCCCGTGGTCACTACTCCCGGATGATCGCGCAATGACTCGCAGAGCGGGGCTCCCGGCCCGCGCAGGACTCCTCGACCGCCTCTCCCATTGCCGTCTTGTGGCGGTGACCGGCAAGGGCGGCGTGGGCAAGACCACGATCGCCGCCGCCCTGGCGCGCGTGCTGGCGGCGCGGGGGCGCCGGGTGCTGCTGGTCGAGGTGGACCCGCGCGAAAACCTGCACCAGTTGCTCGATGTGCCGCCTTCCGGCGGCGCCGTGATCAGGGTGGACGCCCGGCTGTGGCTCGAGAACGTCCAGCCCGTGCGCGTGCTCGAGGACCTGGTGCGTCAGAAGGTCGCTGTCGCTGCACTGGCCCGGAAAATCGTGAGCACGTCGGTGTTCCGGCACTTTGCGGAGGGAGCGCCCGGCATGAAGGAGATGGCCGTCCTGGGCCACGCGATGCAGGTCGCCCGGGGGGAGGCGAAGCCCAGGGTGGATGTGGTAGTGCTCGACGCGCCAGCCACCGGGCACGGGATGTCACTCCTCTGGGCTCCCCTGCTGGTGACGGAGGTGCTCGGCAAGGGTCCCCTGGGCCGGCTGGCTGGAGAGGTTGCCGACATGGTGCGGGATCCCGGGCAGGTCGCGGTCGTCATCGGGACCACCGCGGAGGAGATGCCGGTGCAGGAGGCGCTCGAACTCATCGCCGGTCTCCGCGAGCGTCTGGGCCGTCCCCCCGAATTGATGGTGGTCAACGGCCTCTACCCGCCGTTCCCGAAGCACACGGGCCGTGTCGCTGCTGGTGCAAGGGCGGCGCTGGCCCTCTGGCGCCAGCGCCGGGAGGTCAACGAGCGCGAGTTGGAGCGGCTCGCGTCGGCGTGGCGTGGTCCCCGTGTGGACCTTCCTCTGCTCGCGCTGGAGCGGGGACCTGCCCTCGTGACTGCGCTCGGAGACCGTCTGGTCAGTGCGCTCGAGCCGGCGGTGGCGCCATGAGCCTCGGTGCTCTTGACCGTCCGCTCCTGATCGTGGTGGGGTCGGGCGGGGTGGGGAAGACCACGCTGGCCGCGGCGCTGGGCCTCACCTCGGCGGCCGAGGGCACCGACACGCTCGTGATGACATTCGACCCATCGCTGCGCCTGAAGGATGCGCTGGGGGTCGGTGAAGAGGCGCGCGACCGCGAGGTGGCGGTCGAGGTGGATACACCGGGTCGCCTGGACGTGAGCCTGCTCGATGCGCGCCGCACATTCGACCAGCTGGTGCGACAGTACGCGCCGTCGGACGCCGCCGCGGAGCGCATCTTCCAGAACCGCTTTTACCAGCACCTGGCGGGCAACCTCGCCGGGATCCTGGAATACATGGCGGTCGAGCGCCTCTTCGAGGTCTCGCGCTCCGGCCGCTACCAGCGGATCATCCTCGACACGCCCCCGACCCGCCAGGCGCTCGACTTTCTCGGCGCCCCCGACCGGATGGTGGAGTTTCTCCAGAGCGGGCCGGTTCGAGTGGCCCAGCGCCAGTGGTTCGACGCCAGCGGCCGGCTGGCGGTGAAGCCGCTCAAGATTCTCGGAAAGAGCCTCGAATCGTGGCTGGACCGGCTGGTGGGCCTCGACCTGCTGCGGGAGATGGCCGAATTTTTTCAGGCCTTTGGCCCGTTGTATGAGGGATTCCGGGACCGGGCGGGCGAAGTGGGAAAGCTGCTGCGGGCGCCGGGCACGCACTTCCTCCTGGTGGCCGGCCCGGGTGGGGAAAGGATCCCCGACGCACTCTTCTTTGCCAGGCGCCTGCGCGAAGGGGGACACCATCTCGGCCCGATAGTCGTCAATCAGATGCATCCCGAGCTGCCCGCTCAACTCTCGGCCGATGGTGATGTTGCCGAGGGCCTCAGGCTGCTGTCCTGGCTGGGCGACCGTGATCATCGAGGACTTGCCGAATTGCAGGCACTCCTGACCACGCGTGAAACCCTCGTTGGCCTTCCCCTCCTCCCCACTCCTCCCACCGACCTGGCCGCGCTGGACGCACTCGGCCGTCTCCTCCTCGAAACTCTGGCAGCCGCACGCAGTTAGACGGTACCTGGAATGGCAACAAGAGTCTCACCCAGTGTTCAGGGAGGCTTCATGACTGGGGGGATACATTCATGCCGCAATGCGACAACACAGTCATTGACGCAGTGCGGTAATTGTGGGAGGCAGGTGGACAATGATCCGGTTGATCAGGCGGTATGGCGGCGGAAGCCGGAAGCTCTACGACACGGAAGAGAGCCGGTATGTGTCCCTGATGGAGATCGCCGACTGGATCCGCCAGGGGCAGCAGCTCCGAATCGTGGATAGCAAGACGGACGACGACGTCACCGCCGCCACCTTGGCGCAGGTGATCTATGAAGGGGAGAAGCGGGGGGTGTCTTTCCTCTCCGGCGATTTTCTCCACCAGATCATCCGTCGCGGCGGTCGGGCGGTGAGTGACCAGGTCGATCAGGTCCAGGCTGGAGTGAACCGCCTTGTTCGGGGGCTTCCGCCGGTTCGCCGGGCCAAGGGAGAGATTCTCGAGCTGCGCCGCAGCCTCACGGAGTTGGAGCGGCTCGTGGGTACGCTCGAGGAACCAGGGGAAGAGGCGCCGGTCAGGACGCGGAAGCGCCTAACGGCTTGAAACGCAGTAATCACAATCAGGAGGAGGTGCTGTATGTCGAAGACCATGAAGACCGTCAAGCGGATGCCGGTGGTCCAAGAGGCCGCTGAGCAGATCTACCTCGCAGGTCTGGGTGCGTTCGCGCTGGTCGAGGAAGAGGGAAACAAGGTTTTTGAGAACCTGGTCAAGGCTGGCAAGGGCCTGGAGAAGATGAACAAGGCCCGTGTGCAGAAGCTGTTGAACCAGGTGCAGGGCAAGGTGGGTAATGTGCGTGAAGGCGCCCAGCACACCTTCGGGCGCATCACGGCCCCGTTCGACGCCGGCGTCACTACAGCCTTGCATCGGCTGGGCGTTCCCACCCGGAAGGAGATCGGGCTGCTGACGAAGCGCGTGGAGGAGTTGACCAAGAGCGTCGAGAAGACGCGCCACACGCGTCGCGCTGCGCCGGCTCGTCGCGCCAAGAGGGCGATGGCCAAGTAGTACCGCACGGCCCAGCGGCCCCGGCAGGGCCGCTGGGAACATCGCCTTGCGGAGCCTCGATCGGCACAACGCCTGTCGAGGCTCTGTCATTTCTCGTTTTGAGGCCCGACGTCCTAGTGTGCGGGTTGTACGGTGACGCGGTCGCCCGGGGTGGCAGGGGCAGTGCTGGTGCTTCCGGGCGCAGGTAGCGGACTGAACGCCGCAGGCTCACGAGGCGGCAGGGGATTGTCGCGCAGGTGCCAGATGAAGTTTCCCTGCTGTTGCCGGATCGCTTCCCGGGTGAGGCCCCTGTATCCGCACGGTGGCCGACGGAATGCCCGGGCCAGTGAAAGGAGCGGCCAGCCGAACGGCAGGTAGAATCCGACCAGGTCCCAGTCACGCAGGATGGCGTGCAGGCGGTTGCGGGCCGGCGGCCGCTGGTGGTTCCGCTCCGTCCGGATGAAGGCGAGGGGCCAGCCCCAGGGGAGGATTGCTGCCCAGCGACCGCGGTACTTCTTGAGTTGCTGCCACAGGTTGGCCAGCTGCCAGGGCTGCCGCCCGTGGATCGCGACTAGTTCGCTCAATTCAGCCTGCATCTGCCGGCGGACCTTTGCGGCCACCTGGCAGAGCCGGCTCCGCTCCGGTTTGTCGAGGTCCGTTATCCCTGCCTCCCGCACCAGTGCTGGCACGTCAATGGGCTCCCCGACCACGAACAGGAGGCGCGCCGGGAAGGCCATGTACCACATCCACGGGAAGATGATGGCGAGGATCCCGATGGGCAGCGGGAGGAACGGCACCCGGAAGACCCTTTGCATCAGTTGGTCGAGGCCGGGGAAGGTATAGCCGAACGGGTGGATCCATTCGCCGTTGATGATGTGGACCGGATACACCGGAACCCGGTGGCGGGCCGCCAGGAGCACGAAGCTGGTCTTGAAGGTCTGCAGCTGGTACCGCCGGTTGAATCCCTTCCCGATGCCCGGCACCCCCTCGGGGAAGTAGAGGATTCTGTCACCCCGCTGGATCAGGCGCTCGAAGTTGTCGAAGGTCATGTCCACGCCGCCGCCCCGCCGCCAGAAGTTGTCCAGGCCGAACGGGCGCATCCACCACACCAGCGAGAGCTCGGCTTCGTATACCGTGCGGAACTTCGCCGCGGGCGCGAACCCGCCCTGCCGCCAGAGTTCCGTGTCCAGGTACATCCCGTCGTGCGGGAATGCGTTGCCGCTGTGGTTCGCCGCGAGGATTACCGGACCTTGCGAAGGGATCCGCTCGGCGCCCCGCAGTTCACTGCGGAAGTAGTGCTCCGAGATCGGCGACAGCACCTTTCCGATGCACCGGTGGGCGAAGTCCGGGTCGAACGGATCATGTGCGGGGGCGGGAGTGCCCTC
This sequence comes from Gemmatimonadota bacterium, assembly GCA_017889745.1. Classification (GTDB taxonomy): domain Bacteria; phylum Gemmatimonadota; class Gemmatimonadetes; order Gemmatimonadales; family GWC2-71-9; genus JAGGAG01. The sequence continues at coordinate 18,064 of JAGGAG010000006.1, forward strand.
GAGCCGTTTCTGCATGGTCATGGCCCCCGGCGCACCGCGAGCAGGAGGGCCACGCCGAACAACGCGCCCCAGATCTGCCAGGCGCCCCCGAAAGCCATGATGATGGCTCCCGCCACCAGGCAGAAGCCGGCGATGAGCGTTCCCCGTATCCCGCTCAGCGGATTTTCGGCGGGGCGCCGAGTCGTCTTTTCGAGAACCCGGAGTCCTTCAGTGACGAGCTGGGGCACCCGCATCAGTGCGTCGAGGAGATCCGGCGCGCCTCGCAGTTCCTCCTGCACCATCCGGAGCGGACTGAACTGGCGGATGAAGATCCGGCGGATGTGCCGCTCGGACACTTCCGCCACGTTGAACCCCGGCAGCAGGGCCTGCCCCACGCCCTCGAAGGTGATCAGCGCCTTGACCATGAGCACCATTTCGACCGGGAAGTACATCCGGTACTGGGCCCCGCGGGTCACCGACTCCAGTATCAGCTGGCCGAGGGAGAAGGTGTCGAACGTGGCGGCGCGCCTCCAGCGGCCGGAGAGATCCGCCACCTCGCGGCGAAAGCCCTGGGGATTGCCATCGCGGCCGGGATCGGCTGCCGCCGCGAGATAGCGGGCGGCATTGTCGGTGTCGCCGGTGACGAGGCAGTAGTAGTAGTAGAGCAGGGTGCGGCGGAGGTCATGGTCCAGCCGCCCAACCATCCCCAGGTCGATGAACCCTGCCTTGGGACCGGGGAGCACCACCAGGTTCCCCGGATGCAGGTCGGCGTGGAAAACGCCGTCCTGGTAGATCATCTGGATGACGGCTGCGGCACCCAGGTCGACGAGGCGGCGGCGCTCCTCGAGCGGAAGCTTCTTGGCCTCCGGGCTGTCGGGGCGCAGGCCATCGAAGAACTCCATCGTAAGCACGCTCTGCCCGCTGTATTCGCGGTAGATCGTTGGGAAGACGATGTCCGGTTCATCCAGGAAGTTGGCCGCGAAGTTCTCGGCATTGTCGGCCTCCCGGCGGAGATCCACCTCACGCTGGGTGTAGTCCACGAACTCGCGGATGATCCGCTTGGGCTGGTACCGGGGAAACACCATCTGCAGCGTGCCCGCCAGCACGCGCAAGAGGTGGGCGTCCTTCCGGAGAGTCTCCCGGATGCCGGGCTTGACCATCTTGATGACGACGGCGTCGCCTTCGCGCGTGGTGGCCCGGTGGATCTGCGCAATGGAGGCAGAACCGAGTGGGACCTCATCCACCCAGGCAAACATCTCATCGACCGACCGTCCGAGATCCTGCTCGACGAGATCGCGGAAGTCCTCGAACGAGACCGCCGGCAGGCGGTTGAGCAGGTGCTTGAGCTCCTCGGTGACTTCGTGGGGCAGGAGATCCTCGCGGAGGCTCAGGATCTGGCCAAGCTTGATGTAGGTGGGCCCCAGCAGTTCGAGGCGCCGCCGGAGCTGGACGGCGAACGTGGCGTTGCGGAGGTCCGGCCGCACGAAGGGCCGGAGCAGGGCTGCGAGGACCCGCTCCAGCCAGAGCGCCAGACCGCCACGGCCCGATGCTACCCGGGCGCGGGCATGCGCGATGATGCCGCCGGCGAAGAGCCCGGCCATCTGGCGGTTCACGGCCAGGGCCCGGCGGACGAGCCCCGGTGGCTTGGTCACCACCATCAGCTCGAAGGCGGGTTGCGCCGGCTCCTCCGGCGCGGTGCGCCGGGGACGCCGGGCCTTCTGCTCCGGTCCCTGACGTGCCATGGTCCTCCCGTCTGCTCGTCCTGCCCCGCGAGGTTCAGCGGTGGCGGCCGTATCGCTCATGGGCGGATACCCATTCCAGCGAGGAGATTGCGCTGGCGAGCGACAGCTCGCCGGCCAGCACCACTCCGGCCACGATCTCTGCGAGTCGATTCACCGTGCCCTTCCCGGTGCAGCCCAGCACTTCGAGGCACTCCCGCTGGGTCGCCAGCCCGGTGCCGCCACCGTGGGTCGCCACGATGAGGGACGGGATCGTGATCGAGAGGTACAGGTCGCCGTCTGCGGTCAGCTCGGTGTAAACCACGGCCGCCGAACCCTCGGCCACGTTGGCGACGTCCTGGCCGGTCGCGATGAACATCGCGGTGATGGCGTTGGGCGAGTGGAGTCCGTTGTTGTTGGCGCCCGACATGAACGCGCCGACGTTGGCCACACCCCAGTGATACACCAGCGACTCCGGCTCGACCCGCAGGTGCTCCTTCAGGATGGCGCGCGGGATCACCGCCTCGGCGGTGACCCGCTTGCCGCGGGTCCGCATCACGTTGACGTGGGAGGCCTTCTTGTCGGTGGCGAAGTTCGACTCGAGGTAGAACCGCCGGACGTCCGGGTAGTGCTCCACGATCCAGCTGCAGGCGGCAAAAGTCGCACGCCCGACCATGTTCTGTCCCGCCGCGTCGCCGGTGGTGTAATTGAACCGCAGGAAGGCGAACTTGTTGGCCAGGTAGGTGTCGATGTCATGGAGCCGCGCCACGTGCGATGTGGCCTCGGCCTCCTGGCGAATCTCGGCCAGGTGCTCCTGCACCCAGTTGCGGAAATCCCGCGCCTCACGCGCCGAGGCGAACACGAACACCGGTGCCCGCTGCATGCAGTCGGCCGAGATGGTGCAGGTCACTCCGCCCGACAGGTTGAGGACCTTCATTCCCCGGTTGTACGAGGCAACCAGCGTGCCCTCGGTCGTGGCGAGCGGAATCAGGAACTCGCCCTTGGCGTGCTCCCCGTTGATCCGGAGCGGTCCGGCGAAGCCCAGTGGGACCTGCGCCACCCCTGTGAAGTTCTCGATGTTGCCCTTGGCCACGGCCGGATCGAAGCTGTGCCCGGCGACGTGGCGGAGCTTCACACCGGTGTACTCCTCCACGAACCGCTGGCGCCGGGCCACCATTTCGGTGCCGAAGTTGGTGCGCTCATCCGGATCCCAGGGAATCGAGGGCTTCGGCGGTTGTGCCGTGGCGATGGCGTCGGTCGCAACGATCTCCAGCCGCCCGAACGAGTCGGTCTCTACGTCGCATCGGATCTCGTGGCTCCCGTTGGGCAGCGGCCCCACCCGGGCCATGACCCGGGCCACCTGGCGGAGCGGGAAGGGGGCCGGAGCCTGGGGAGAGACATCGGCTGCGGCGATAGTGCGGCCGTCCCCGAGATCGAGCAGGAGGTGCTGGAGGGGAACCTCGTTGTCGTCAACCCGTACCTGGTAGATCCGCGTCAGGAGCGCGTCACTGAACCGGTTCTTGAGGCTGAACTGAAAGCCCTCGGCGTCGTTCTCGAGGGAACCCGACGTATAGAGCTGTCTCAGCAGCAAAGCAGAAATCGTCATGGCCGGTACCTGACTTGGCGTCGTGAGTCGCACTCACTATGGATACGGCCCCGACCATGAAGAAATCTTCGGGGAATGGATGAAGGTCTGGATATCCGACCCGCTCAGTGCTCTCCTCCCCCAATCCCGGCGTAGAGCGACTCGATGATGCTGCGGAAGCGGTGCTCCACCAGCCGCCGCTTGACCTTGAGCGTCGGTGTGAGGAGGCCCGAATCCACCGTCAGTTCTTCGGCGATCACGGCGATGCGCTTGGGTCGCTCAAACTGAGCCAGGTCCTGCAGCCGGCCCAGGGTCTCCTGCTCGAGCAACTCGATCACCGAAGGCTGGCGACAGAGGTCGCCCCGGTCGGCTACCGCGAGGCCGCGCTCTGACGCCCAGTGGATGAGGCGCTCGAAGTCGGGGAGCACCAGCATCGTGGTGAAGGGCCGCTGGTCTCCGATCATGATCGCGTGGGCGATGAACGGCGACAGTGTCGTACGCCCCTCGATCGGTTGCGGAGCGACCTTCTTTCCGCCCGCTGTCACGATGAGGTCCTTGATCCGGTCGGTGATCCTCAGGAACCCGTCCGCATCGAACTCGCCCACGTCCCCGGTATGGAACCACCCCTCGGCGTCAATCGCCTGGTTGGTGGCCTCGCGATTGTTCCAGTACCCCTTCATCACGTTGGGGCCCTTCGCCAGGATCTCGCCGTTCTCCGCGATCCGGAGTTCCACGCCGGGGTAGGGCAGGCCGACCGTACCCAGCTTGAAGTTGGCCGCGCGGTTGGCGGCCAGAACCGGGGCCGTCTCGGTGAGGCCATAGCCCTCGTAGATCGGCAGGCCAGCCGCGTGGAAGAACCTGGCCACCGTGGCCGAGAGGGGTGCCCCACCCGAGATCATCGTCCGGAGCTGCCCGCCCATCAGGTGCCGGATCTTGTGGAAGACCAGCAGGTCGGCGAGCCGGTATTGCACCCGGAGCCATGGCGACGGCTGCCGGCGCGCGGCGCGGGCATCCACCACTGCAGCTCCCACCCGGGCGGCCCACCTGAGGAGACGGCCCTTGAAGCCCGTTGTTCCCATGACCTTGGCGTAGACCTTGTCGAACAGTCGCGGCACCGAAACCATCACGTCCGGCCTGATTTCCAGCAGGTTGGCCGGCACCGCCTGGATCGATTCCGCGTACGCGATGACCACTCCGCTGTCCCAGAGGTAGTAGTCGCACGCCCGCTCGAAGATGTGAGAGAGCGGCAGGAATGAGAGGGCTACCTGTCCCTGCTCCGCCGGGAGTGCCCCGTGCTGGCGGGACGCCACCACGATGGCCGCGAGGTTCATGTGCGTCAGCATCGCGCCCTTGGGGACCCCGGTGGTGCCCGACGTATAGATGATCGTGGCGAGCGAGTCGGGCGTGACGGCCTGGGCCCGCCGCCGGAGTTCGCGGAGCCAGGCCAGGTCCGGCTCGGGGTTGGCGAACGGCGCCAGCACGTTCGATTCAGCGCTCGTCTCTGGCGGGTCGAACGCAATTACGCGCTCGAGCGCGGGGAGCTGGTCCCGGATCGCGGCGACCTTGTCAGCCTGCGCAGTGGTCGAGACGAAGATGAACCGTGCGCCGGAATCCCGGAGCAGCACAGCGACCTGATCGGGGGGCAGCGTCGGGTACACCGTCACCACCACGGCGCCGAGCGCGAGCGTGGCATAGTCGGCCACGGCCCACTCCGGGCGGTTCTCCGAGAGGATGGCTACCCGGTCTCCCGGGGTGAGGCCCCAGGCGTCGAGCGCCGCGGCGACCCGGGCGACGCGCTGTTCCACCTCGCGATACGTCATGGAGCGCCACGTCCCGTCGCGCTTGAAGCGAAGGGCTTCCATCCCGCCAAAGCGATCCACCCCCCCATAAAAGATCCGTGTGATGGTATCCCGCTCGATCTTGTCGAGCGGCGTCACTGGGGCGGACGTCTGGCGGACCGGGGGAGACGAAACGGCGGTCATGGTATGCGCACCTCGGGCAGCGGGCCGCTCCCTGGCGGGAACCAGCCATTCATGCTGCCGCGCCGGGCCGGGCGCTACCCGAAGTCAGGGCCCGGGCGGGAAGACTCTGTGAGGGCCAACATACAGGCCGATGGCTGAAGGTGGCGTGAAGGGTTGTCGAAGAGAAGGCTGGACGCCGCGGGGCGGAAGGAGTGCCGGCGTCAGTTCTTCGACGGGACCCGGCTCATGGCATACTCTGCCAGCGCGGTAATCGTGAGGCTCGGATTGACGCCAGGGTTGCCCGGCATGATGGAGCCGTCGACGACGTGGAGTCCGGGATATCCGTGGACCTGGCAATTGAAGTCGATCACGCCTTCGTTCGCATCCGTTCCGAACCCGCACCCTCCGAGGATGTGTGCCGTCATGGGTATGTCGAACAATCCCTCATTGATGGAGCCCATCGGGATGCCGCCGGTGCGACTCGCAAAGGCGCGGGTGACCTGGTGGCCGACCTCGATCCCGCCGGGAATCGTCCGCTCCTGGTCCGGCTCGGAGACCAGCCCGCGCCGGAAGAACGTCATGAGACTGCGCCCGAGGTGGAGCCGGATGCGGTTGTCCTCCGTCTGCATGACCAGGATGATCGTCGTGCGCTGGGCCCACCCGGGCAGGACGTGGGTACGGAGGAAGTCCCCGGGCCGGGACAGGATGTCGGCCGCCGAGCGGAGCAGGCGGCTGAACAGGCCCCCCGAGTCGATCATCGGGCCGCCGAGGAAGCGCATCGCGGAAGACCCCGCGGGATACCGGACGGGCTCGATGGTGGTGACCGCGTCGGCCTGGAAGATGGAGGTGATGGCGATTCCGGTGGAATAGTCGGTGTCGGCGGTGCGACACACACTGCCGAGGAGTGCCTCGCTGTTGGTGCGCACCATCTCCCCGAGCCGTATCGAGAGGGCGGGCAGGGAGCGGGTGACGTCGCGGCACCGGAAGAGCAGGCGCAGCGTGCCGAGCGTCCCCGCCGAGACGATCACGTTCCGGGCGCGGATGCGGCTGACTTGGGCAGGCCATCCTCCGGCTTGACGGACCTGCACCTCGTAGCGTGCCGCGTCAGCCTGATCGGCCGCGAGCGGTCGGATGTCGCGCACCTCCGAGTCGGCGCGGATCTCCGCACCGCGCCGCTCGGCGAACCAGAGGTAGTTCTTGACCAGTGTGTTCTTGGCGTTGTGGCGGCAGCCGACCATGCATCCCCCGCAGTGGATGCAGCCGCTGCGCGGTGGACCTTCGCCGCCGAAGTAGGGATCGGGTACCTCGCGGCCCTCCTCTCCCGGGGTGCCGAAGAAGGTTCCCACCGGGACAGGCCGGAAGGTCTCCGCCTGGCCCATCTCCGTCGCGATGCCCTGGAGGACGAAATCCGCCGGCCCCAGCCGCGGATTGACCGCCACTCCCAGCATCCGGCGCGCGGTGGCGTAGTGGGGACGGAGGACGGTGCCCCACTCCACCGGGGTGCGCCACGCCGCCGTCTGGAACGCGGCCTCTTCGGGCTCCATCAGGACGTTGGCATAGCCCAGGCTGCCGCCGCCCACTCCTGCGCCGTGCAGAACGAAGACGTCGCGGAATGGGCTGATCTGCAGGATCCCGCGGCACCCAAGCGCCGGGGCCCACAGATAGCGGCGCAGGTTCCAGGTGGACCGGGGGAAGTCCTCGTCCCGGTACCGGCGACCGCGCTCCAGGACGAGGACGCGATAGCCCTTCTCCGCGAGCCGGAGCGCGGAGACACTGCCCCCGAAACCCGAACCGATGATGACGTAGTCGAATGCATCCGTGGTCATGACAGGAATCCCGGCGGGTTCAGGCCCGCTTGCTCGCACTCCGTGCGCCGACCTGCTTCAGGAACAGCCGGATGAGCTTCACCGTTTCCCCTGGGCGCTCGATCGGCAGGCCGTGCCCGACCCCCGGCAGGATGGCAAGCTCGGCGCCGGGGATCTTCTCGGACAACACGACCGAGTGGCGGGAGGAGAGGTGCCAGTCGCGGTGTCCGGCCAGTACCAGTGTTGGCGTGGTGATCGAACCCAGCCGGTCTTCGAGCGAGGGTCGGCTGCCCACCGCGTGCACCGCCTGGACCAGCGCCTTGCGGCTCATCGCCTCGACCTGGTCGGTCCACTTCTCCACGACATCGGGTGCGGTGCGTCGGAAATCCGCGGTGAACACCCCGTAGGCCGCCTGAAAGGCGAGCCAGCGGGGCGCGCCGGTCATGGCGACGGCACCGGCCAGCGCCTCGAGTTCACGGCGACGCATCCAGGGCTCAGCGCTCCCGCTGGTGGACATCAGGATGAGCGCGGACAGCCGCTCGGGGTGCTTGAGCGCGAAATGCACGGCAGCCATCCCACCCATGCTGTAACCGCCAAGGATCACACGGTCGATGCGGAGGGCGTCGAGGATCCGGAGGTAGTCCTCGGCGACATCGACCACCGACCAGGGCAGGCGTGGCACGCCACTCTTGCCGTGGCCCCGGAGGTCGGGGGTGACGACCCGGTGCGTGGTCGAGAGCTCCGCCACCATCGAATCGAACATATGGCCGGCGCACCACATCCCGTGCGCCAGCAGGAACGCTTCCCCCTCACCCTCGTCCCGGACGTACAGGCGGGCGGGCCCAATCCGGATGCGCTGTTCCAGGGTGGTGCCTTCGAGGTGGCTCGCGGAACCGGCGGTCTTGCTTCGTCCGCCGCCTTTCGAGGTCGAGGCAGCTTCCCCACGGCCGTCGGAGTCGCGGTCGCGGGGCATCAGGATTCCGCCGCGGCCGGGGCGGCCGGAGTGACCCACGCAGTGACAACAGCCAGGCAATTGGGTTCGATGGGCATGAGGTCCAGTCTGGGCCGGTCTGATGTTGCGAGCCGCAACCTAACACGTGTGGGGCAGGTCGGCCGTCTCGGGACCGCCATCAGGCACCGCGCCGGCCCGGCTCCCGATCCCGCAGGAGATAGGCCATGGCCGGGAGCCCAAGCTGCCGGCGAAGGAGGGCAAGTTGCCCGATATGGTAGCTCTCGTGCTGCACCAGGAAGGCGAGGCTACCGAGCATGGTGCCGTCGCTCCCTGGAAAGGCTCCGCCCGGTTGCGTCAGGAACGTGGCGTCGAGTCGCTCGACCCTGACGGCCAGGTGCGCGGACACCGCCTCCCAGGCCGCGACCAGCTCCGCCATCCGGGGAAGCGGACCGGCTTCATCGAGGGAGCGCGCCCTCGCGACCGCCTGCGGAATCGGGCTCGGCAGCGGAGCCTCGAGCACGCTGGCGGTGTAGTGCCGCGTATCAACGAGGTGGGTGGCCAGGAAGGCGATGCTGTTGGCCCGCTCGGTTACGCGCCTCACGGCGATGGCGTCATCGACCCCATCGACGCAATTCAGGAATAGCTCGGTATTCAGCCGCAGGATCAGTGCGAGTGGGGTGAGTGGGGCGTACATGACGCTCTTCGGTTACGACGCGCTACGCACCGAGCGCTCGATCTGCCTCACGTGCCGGTCCGAGTGGTGCGCCAGCATCAGCAGCCACTGGTAGCTGTCCAATGGCCCATAGGCGGGATGCGGAAAGGTGTGCTCGCGGAGCGGGTCATTGGTCGTGCGTACGTACTCCACCGTACGGGCCCGACGCTCCAGGAACGCCGCGCCCGCCGCCGCGCCGCTGGAGAAGCTCCGCCTGGGCTGCAAGGCTGCCACCGCGGAGCCATGCCACGCGTCGTCCTGCATGCTCGCGACGATCTCGGCATCCTGCTCCCGCACTTGCGCTTCATCGCGCCTGGGGCCGGGTTCGCTCAGGGCCTTCCGTGCCAGCCTCGGCATCACTTCCTCGCTGAGGGCCAGGTGCTCGGCCAGGTCGGCCGCGCTCCACTTGCCCGGCGCGGGCCGGTGATTCCACTGGGTATCGGTCAGGGTCAGGGTCGCGGCCCGGAAACGGTCGCCACTGGCGGTCAGGACGTCGAGCAGTTGCTGGCGATCCGGCGGGGTGATGGCGGTCATGGGCAGGGAATTTAGCATGCCGGATTGGGCGCCCCTATATTCCACGTCCCTGAACCACCCGCTCCTCTTTCCGGTCACGTCCATGGATTCCTCCTTCGTCGCGCGTGAGCAGGATCGCATGCTCCGCGAGCTCACCGGGTTCCTCCGCATTCCGAGCGTCAGCACCTATCCCGACCGCGCCGGCGACTGCCGTCGCGCCGCCGAGTGGCTCTGCGATCACCTGACGGCGCTCGGTTGCCCCACCGTGCAGATGATCGAGGGACCGGGGCATCCGGTGGTGTGGGCCGAAAGCCCGCACGTCGAGGGCCGGCCGACCCTGCTCATCTACGGGCACTATGACGTGCAGCCGCCTGAGCCGCTGGAAGAATGGACCTCGCCCGCTTTCGAGCCGTCCATTCGCGACGGCAAGCTCTACGCCCGCGGCGCCTGCGACGACAAGGGACAGGTCTACTGCCTGCTCAAGGCCTACGAGGCGGTCTGTGACGCCAGCGGCAACCCCCCGCTCAACGTGCACTTCATCTTCGAGGGTGAGGAAGAGTGCGGCGGCCACGTCATCTACGACCTCCTGCACGCGCGCCCGGAACTCACCGCGGCCGACGCGGTGCTGGTGTGTGACATGTCGTACTACGCGCCGGGCTGGCCCGCGGTGTATACCGCGCTGCGCGGCCTGTGCTACGCCGAGATTTCCGTCCGCACGCTGCAGCGCGACCTGCACTCGGGCACCTACGGCGGTGTGGCGCCAAACGCGCTGGAAACGCTCGTCCGGATTCTCTCCGGGCTCAAGGACGCCGCTGGCGAGATCCAGATCCCCAAGCTGTACAGGGCGGTGAAGGCCCCGTCGAAGGCCGAGCTCAAGGGCTGGAAGAAGCTGCCGTTCGACGAGGACGAATATCTGGAGCGCGAGGTGACGGGAAAGGCGCTGACCGGGCTCAAGGGCTACTCGGTGCCCGAGCGGACCTGGGCCCTGCCGACCCTCGAGATCCACGGCATCCGCGGCGGCTTTGTGGGAGACGGCGCCAAGACCGTGATCCCGGCCCATGCCGTGGCCAAGGTGAGTCTGCGCCTGGTGCCCGGCCTCGAACGCGACAAGGTGGCCAAGTGGCTGCAGAAGGCGGTGGCGAAGCTCGCGCCCAGGTGGGCCGATGTGGAGGTCACCATGCTCCACGGCGGGGACCCGGTCGAGGTCGATACCAGTCACCCGGCGTTTGCGGTGCTGGACGAGGCCTTCGAGGAAGTGACGGGGCGGCGGGCCGTGCATGTCAGGGCCGGAGGCTCGATCCCGATCGTGCCTGAACTCGGGTTGGCGGGGGCCCCGGTCATCCTCACCGGGATCGGCCTGCCCGACGATGGCCTGCATTCACCCAACGAGAAGCTCGACCTCGATCAGCTCTGGAGCGGCATCCAGATCTTCGGGCGGTTCCTGGAGCTGTTTGCCGAGAAGGGTGGGGCGGTGGAGGAGAGCGAGGAAGAGGAACTGGAGGAGGCGGACGCGGCGAGCTAGGCGTCCGCTGACGGCTCTTTCCGGGGCTGTCCCAGGAACTGTGACTCCGTGCGCGCGTGCAGCTCGTCCACGCCGATGAGCGCGCGCACCGAGGCGATGACGCCTGCCGCTACATCGTCGGCCCAGTAGGGATCGGGCCGATCGCCCGCCGGAAGTTCCCGCGCGCACCCTTCCAGGTACTGGATCGCGGTGGTCACCCAGTCGGTCTGAGCAGTCGCCACGATGGCCCAGGAGCCGGTGGCGCGCAGTTCGAGTTCCTCCAGGGCCTTCAGGTTGGCCTCGATCCCCGTCGTGACCGGCGCGGCCCGGAGCCGGGCCGC
>JAGGAG010000006.1:29151-30902 GCA_017889745.1 Gemmatimonadota bacterium
AGTACCGCCTTCCGTTCCGACTCCTGCGGCTCCGGCAAGGGCGCAAGGTAGTGCCGCTGGTCGGCCACCATTTCGGCCAGCCGCACGCACACCGCCCGGATGGCGGGCTCCAGGGCCCTGGGAGCTTCGCGAGACCAGCTCTGCGCCGCGCGGAGGATGGCGGCGACCTGCTGTTCCGCCACCTGCTCCGGCGAGGGACGATCGGACGAGGTCATCATCAGGCGGAGAAAAATAGCAGGTGTGCCCGGAAGGCAAACGGGGGCGCCGGAATTGGCGCCCCCTCTTGACGTGGCGGCCCGACCAGTGATGGACTAGCGCCGAGGCCCCCGGCGCATCCGCGCATGGTCCGGCCGCCCGAACCGCTCCTCCCGCCATGGATCCCCGTGCATGTGGTATCCGTTGTCCTCCCAGAAGCCGGGCTCGTCCCCATCGAGGAACTCGAAACCGGTGACCCACTTGGCGCTCTTCCAGAGGTACAGGTGAGGCACCAGCAGGCGCACCGGGCCGCCATGTTCCGGCGTCAGCTCCTCGCCGTCATGGTGCGTCGCCAGCAGGTTGGCGTCGCGGTCGAGATCCTCGAGTGGAAGGTTCGTCGTGTAGCCCGGCTCGGCGTGCACGAGCACGTGAGTGGCGTGCGGTGCGGGCTGGGCGAGACGAAGGATGGCCCTGACCGGAACGCCCTCGAACAGGTTGTCGTAGCGGCTCCACCGGGTCACGCAGTGCATGTCGCACACCGTCTCCTGCCGGCCGAGCTGCTCCAGCTCGGGCCACGTGAGCACGAAGGGATGCTCGACCGCGCCGCTCACCTCGAAGCGCCACGTGGCCTTGTCGATGGCAGGCACATGGCTGTAGTGGAGCACCGGCCACTTCTGGGTCACGATCTGGCCTGGCGGCAGCCGGATGGCGGCCGGCGTGCGCGCGTCGATCCGGGGCGTGAAGCTGGTCATGACAGTGGAACGCCGGCGGAGGCCGATTGGTTCCCCTGCGGTTCGCGATCGAGCGCCCGGCCCAGCGACGCCACCACCGCCTCGCGCGTCCGCGCAAAGAGCTGCTCGGGCGGCTCGGAGCCACCCAGCTCGGCCGCGACGCTCGTCATGACCACCTGCCGGATTCCGCAAGGCACGATGAGGTCGAACCCCTCCAGGTCGTTCACGACGTTCAGCGCGAATCCGTGCAGCGTTACCCAGCGCTTCACGTGTACCCCCAGGCTCGCAATCTTGCGCCCGGCGGTCCATACCCCGGTATAGCCCGGGTTGCGGTCGGCCGGCACGCCGAGCCCTTCCAGCGCGTCGATCAGCGCATCCTCCAGCGAGCGCAGGTACCAGTGCAGGTCCTCGCGCAGCCGGCGCAGGTCCACGATGGGATACCCCACCAGTTGTCCCGGTCCGTGCCATGTCACGTCACCACCGCGCTCGACCTCGTGGACGCCGATGCCGCGCCCGGCAATCTCTCCGGTGCCGAGGGGCAGGCTCGAGGACCGCGTACTCCGGCCCAGCGTGATCACCGGTTCGTGCTCGACCAGCAGGAGCACGTCGTCCAGGCCGTGACCCGGTGTGCCCCGCTCGGCGCACAGCCGGCGCTGCAGTTCCAGCGTCTCGGCGTACCCGCGCCGGCCGAGGTCGACCACGCGGAGCGGGAGCATCTCAGGCCCGGGTTGCCGGCGCGACCGCCGACCGCAGCGCGATGAACGCCACCAGCGCGGCGCCGCCCGCCATGGCGAGCAGGCCCTTCTCGCCGTAGTAGTAGTGCAC
>JAGGAG010000007.1 GCA_017889745.1 Gemmatimonadota bacterium
GCGGAGGAACACCGCCGCGCGATCCTCGAATCGCATCGCCGCCCACTCCGGCTGCGAGTCGATCACCGACTTCGCCGCGGCCCTCACGGTGTCGGCGGTGGCAAGATGTGCCCGCGCAATGACGTGACGGTGCATGTGCGGCGACGTGACGTCGAGCATGTCACCGCTGCGGATCTCCTTCCCGCCCACGATGGCCGGGATGTCGGCGACCTCACCCGACAACCGGGCCAGCTCGGCCTTGAGCGTGGCGCGCTCCGGCGAACCCGGGGCGTAGGAAAGAATCGGCTCGTTCCGCGGGGACGGGATGTTCGAAATGCCACTCATTGACGGGACCCGGCTGGTGATGGGCTGGGAGTATACATCGTCAGGAGGCCGGCCGGCGGCGATCCCACGATCAGCGGGGACGGCAGCACGACGAAACCGTTCCGCTGCAGGATGGCGCGGCCTTCCGGCGAGAGTGCGAAGCGGACGAAGGCGGCAGCGAGGGCGGGATGCGGCGCCGCCACGGGGATGGTCAGCGCGTACACGATCGGCTCGCCGCGGAACGTGAGGGAGTCACCGCTGCTCCGGCTGGGGCCCGGGATGCGAACGCTCGCGGTCTCGTAGCCCTTCGCGAGCGCGGGATCACTCAGGTCGATTGACTTCGGCAGCGACACGTACCGTAGCCCGCTCGTTTCGGCGATCGACCGATAGGTCCAGGCGTAATCCAGTTCGCCGGCCTGGAGCAGCGCGGTCAGGTCGGCCTCCTTCGGGCGCTGGTACCGCGGGGGCATGGCCGCGTCGAGGCGCCGCGCCAGCCCTGGCTGGCCGTAGTAGCGCTCGGCCAGCTGCAGCACGATGAGGGTGCGATAGCCGTTCGGGTCGAGTGCCGGGTCGGAGTGACCCGTCCGAACGCCCGGCCTGAGGAGGACCTGCCACCAGTTCGTGCTGTCGACCGTGGCGGCGGCGATCGAGCGCCCGGTGTACGCCAGCACCATGGCATTGCGCGCGAAGCTCGCGTACCAGGTGGCGTACTTGGGCCGCAGCAGGTCGTCGATGACGTTGTAGTCGGCTACCGCGAGCACGTCCGGGATCTTGCCGAGCTCGGTGAGCTTGCGGGCGGCTTCGAGGCTGCCGGAGTTCTCCTGCGCCGGCGTCACGGCAGGATTGCCGGCCCGAAACGCGTCGAGCAACTCGCGGAAGGGCCGGGCAAGGCTCCCGGCGTTGTAGACCACGAGCGGCCCGCCCGGCGCCTGCGCGCCAGCGGGGGTCGGAAAGGCCGCCAGCGCAGCCCACAGCAGCATCCACGGCCGGAGCCGGGACCCGGTTTGCGCCAGACTGGATGGTTGCCGATAATTGTCTCCGCCCCGGGCGCCGCCCGGAAGGCGCTGCCACCAATCCCGGAACCCGGACTGCTTCATGCGTCGCCTCCTCGGATGTCTCGCCGCCGTCGCCCTCGCCGGCTGCCCGACCTATGACCGTTACGACAAGCTGGCCGACCAGAAGGGCATGCTGACGGCCGACCAGTTCGCCAGCTATGGCCCGGAGCAGGCCCAGAAGATCGCCATCGGCCGCGCGCTGGCACAGGCGTATGACGGCAAGAGCGCGCCCGACTTCGCCGCGCAGATGGGCGTGGCGGTCGCCTTTGCGAAGACGATGCCTGACGTGGTGAGCGTCACGGCAGACACGCTCGCCTACTTCCTCACCGTCCAGTTCAAGAGCGGCTGGCACACGGCCGTGCTGCCGATCGCCGACGGCAAGGCACCGCAGGATACGCCTGGGCTGCCGAAGGCGGCGAGCTGACGGCGCGCGGGTCAGCGAACCTCGATACCGGCTGAAAAATACACTCGACCTCCGGAGCTCCCGTGAAACGCAGCACCCTGGTCACCGTTGGCGCCATCGTCGTGTTCGGCGCCTACCTCCTTTACAGCACGCTCACGTCGCAGAAGTACTCCTGCACCGTCAGCGTTACCTACCAGGGCCGCACCGGCACGGCCACGGCGTCGGCGGCCTCCGAGCACGATGCGACCCAGCAGGCCCAGACCACTGCGTGCGGCCCGATCACCAGCGGCATGAACGAGTCGATCGCCTGCAGCAACACGGCGCCCACCAAGACCGAGTGCAAGACATTGTGAGGTGACGCGGCGCTTCGCGTTCCCCCATCCCCTCATCCTGTTGCTGGGCTGCGTGGCGGTCGCCGCAGCCCTCACCTGGGTTGTACCCGCCGGTGCCTACGATCGCCACGAAGACCCCGAGACGGGCCGGGCCCTGGTGGTAGCCGGGACCTACCACCGGGTGGACCCGTCACCGGTCGGCGTGTTCCAGGCGCTGGTGGCGGTGCCAAAGGGCCTGATCGACGCCGCGAGCGTCATCTTCCTGGTGTTCCTCTCGGGCGGCGCGTTCACGGTGGTGGACCGCACCGGCGCACTGCGCCGCGTGGTCGACGTGCTGGCCCGGCGCCTCGAGGGTCGCGGCGTGCTCGTCGTTCCGGTCGTCGGCCTCGCGTTTGCGGCCGGAGGTGCGCTGATGCAGATGTCGGAGGAACTGGTGGCGTTTGCCCCGCTCCTGCTGCTCATCTGCGCCTCCCTGGGGCTCCCTCCCCTCATGGCGGTGGCGATGAGCATCGGCACGGCCGCGATAGCAGCCGCATTCTCTCCCGTCGACCCCTTCATGGTGGCGATCGCCCAGAAGGTGGCGCAGGTGCCGGTGGGATCGGGCTGGCAATTCCGCACTGTGATCCTTGCCCTCGCCACGGCGTACTGGCTGTGGAGTATCACCCGCTACGCGGCGCGCCATGCGAATCCTCCCGTGGCCGCGGCGGGCCCCGACGAACGCGACAGGGTCCTGACGCCCCGGCACATGCTCGTGCTCGCCGTGGTGGCACTGACCTTCCTCTTCTTCGTGATCGGGGCCCAGCAGTGGGGATGGGACTTCGACAGGCTCGCCACGCTGTTCCTGATCATGGGACTCGCCTCGGGCGCCATCGGGGCCCTGGGCCTGTCGGGCACCGCCGACGCCATGATCGCCGGGGCGCGCGACATGACGTTCAGCGCCATCCTGATCGGCATTGCCCGGGCGATCTATGTGGTGCTGGACCAGGGACACATCGTTGATTCCCTGGTGCATGCGATCGTGACGCCGCTCGAGGGGCTCCCGGTGACACTTGCCGCCTTCGGCATGTTCGGGGCACAGGCGCTGATTCACGTCGCCGTGCCCAGCACCAGCGGCCAGGCCGTGCTGACCATGCCGATCCTGGCCCCGGTGTCCGACCTCATCGGGCTTTCGCGCCAGGTGACGGTGCTGGCCTACCAGCTGGGCAACGGGACGTTCGACCTGCTCTTTCCCACCAACGGACCGCTGCTGGCGCTGCTCGCCGTGTCCGGTGTGCGCTTCGACGACTGGTTCAAGTGGGCGCTGCCGCGCTGCCTGATCCTGGCCGCGTTTGGCTGCGTGGCGCTCGTCATTGCGATTGCGATCGGGTGGCACTGACGTGAGCGGACTGATCGACCGCCGGGAGTTCCTGGCCAGCAGCGCCGCCGCCGCAACGGTCGCTTCGCAGCTCGGCGCCTGCCGGCCCGAGGCCGCGAAGCCTCCCGTGTCCGCACGGCTCACCTTCGAGCTCGACGAGATCACGATCGCGCAGCTGCAGGACGGGATTGCGTCGGGGAGGTTCACGTCCACGGCGATCACGCAGCAGTACCTCGATCGCATCGCGGCGCTCGATCACTCGGGGCCCTCGGTCAACTCGGTGATCGAGCTCAACCCCGAGGCGCTGATGGACGCCGGCCGGCGCGATGCCGAACGGACGGCGGGCAAGTCGCACGGCCCGCTGCATGGCGTGCCCGTCCTGCTCAAGGACAACATCGATACCGGCGACCGCATGCGCACGAGCGCCGGATCCTGGGCCCTGGCCGACATGCCCGCGCCGCGCGACGCGTTCGTGGTGGAGCGGCTGCGCGCCGCCGGGGCGGTGCTCCTGGGCAAGACCAATCCGAGCGAGTGGGCCAACTTCCGCTCATCACATTCCACCAGCGGCTGGAGCGGCCGGGGCGGGCAGACGCGCAACCCGTACGCGCTCGACCGCAATCCGTGCGGCTCGAGTTCCGGTACCGGGGCGGCGATCAGCGCCAATTTCGCCGCCGCAGGGCTCGGCACGGAGACGGACGGCTCGGTGGTCTGCCCGAGCACGGCCAACGGGCTCGTCGGGCTCAAGCCCACCGTCGGCCTCGTGAGCCGCTCGGGCATCATCCCGATCTCGGCGAGCCAGGACACCGCGGGACCGATGACCCGCACGGTACGCGACGCGGCCATCCTCCTCAACGCGATGATCGGGGTCGATCCGGCTGATCCGGCGACCGCCGCCGTACCCGATGGAGGTGCCGCCGACTTCACCACGTTCCTCTCGTCAGGAGGCCTGGGCGGCGCGCGGCTCGGCGTGCTGCGGCGCTACTTCGGTGGACTGCCGGCGCTCGATCAGCTGATGGAAGACTCGCTCACCGCGCTGCGTGATGCCGGGGCAGTGCTGGTGGATCCTGTCGACATCGTCACCGTGCCCAGGCTCGGCGCGCCGGAGTTCGAGGTACTGCTCTACGAGTTCAGGGACGGCATCAACCGCTACCTCGCGAGGCGCGGCCCCACCACGAAGTATCGCACGCTTGCCGAGCTGATCGCGTTCAACCGGGCCAATGCGGCGAAGGAGATGCCATGGTTCGGACAGGAGACGTTCGAGAAGGCGGAGGCGAAAGGGCCGCTGAGTGATGCGGCGTATCGTCGGGCGCTCGCCGACTGCCGGCGGCTCTCGCGCGCCGAGGGAATCGACGCGACCCTCAGGCGCTTCCGCCTCGACGCGCTCGTCTGCCCCACCGGCGGCCCGGCGTGGGTGACGGACCTGGTGAATGGGGACCACTTCGGGCTGGCAGGAGACAGTTCGACGCCGGCAGCGGTCGCGGGGTATCCACACATCACCGTACCGGCGGGATTCGTGGACGGGCTGCCGGTTGGACTCTCCTTCATGGGCCCGGCGTGGAGCGAGGGGCGGATGCTGCGATACGCCTTCGCCTTCGAGCAGGCCACGTCGGCCCGGCGCGCACCGGAGTTCAGGCCCACCATCGGCTAGGCGAGTTCATCCCCGGACCAGCACGCGCTCCTCCTCGAAGATCTTGCGAGCCACCAGGAACCCCGGCACGCCGCTCACCGCGCCGCCCCGCAGCGCGGACGACCCGCAGCGATAGACCCCCCGCATGTCGGTCTCGACGCCCCAGGTGCCATCCTCTTCGGGATCGTCGGTGAAGAACCAGCTCAGCGAGTTGTGGAAGATGTTGCCGAGGTCCAGGTCGAGCTCCCTCTCGAGATCCTGTGGCGACTTGATCTCGATGCAGAGCCCGCCCTTGCTGTCCCGCGCGAGGCAATCCTCGAACGGTTCGGCGGTGACGCGGTTGAGCGCGGCAAGGTAGCGCCGCGTCAGCTCCTCCTTCCGCGCCGCCTCATCCTTCGCGAAGAGCCGGTAAGGCGCATCCAGCCCGAACAGGGTGAGCGTCTGGTACCCCTCCGCCCGGAGGGCCGGCGAAAGGATCGAGTCGTCGGTGAGGGTGTGGCAGTAGATCTCGAATGGTGGCAGCTCGGGAAGGGCGCCGGCCTCGGCCTGCCGGTAGCTGGCCTCCATGGCCGCGTAACCCTCGTCCACATGGAACGATCCCGCGAATGCCTCGGCGGGCGCGATGCCCGGTGCCCGCAGGCGTGGCAGGCGGCAGAGCAGCATGTTCACCTTCGTCACCGAGCCCTCGTCGGTCGCGATGGACGCATACTCGCGGCCGAACAGGCGCGCGAAGGTGCGCGGGCCGGCGTTGACGAGCACCCGGTCGGCGTCCACGGTCTGCTCGCGCCCGTCATGCTCGAACACCACCGCGTGCCGCTTCCCCAGGTCGTACACGGCCGCCACCGGGCTGTTCGCCTCGATCCTGGCGTGCGCGTCGGTTGCCCTCCTGATGAGGCCATCGACGAGGGTGCGCATGCCACCGACGGGCACCCGCCACTCGCCCGTGCCCTGTCCGATGACGTGATAGAGGAAGCAGCGGTTCTGGATCAGCGACGGGTCGTGCGCGTGGCTGAAGACGCCGATCTTGCCGTCGGTGAAGAGGAGGCCACGCAGCACGTCGTGCTGCACATGACTCTCGATGGCCTCGCCCAGCGGCCGCTCCACGAAGCTTTCCCATGCCTCGCGCTCCAGCGCGCTCGCCGAGAACCGGTCGGCCCAGTAGCCGCGGGAGCGGATCGGCCGCAGCAGGCTGGGCCAGGCCTGCGCGGCGAGCGCTCCCTCGAGCCGGAGCAGTGCCTGATAGCCATCCCAGGCGCGGTCGCCACCGGTCAGCTCGCGCAGCGACGCCTTCGACCGTGCCTCGTCCGCGTCGGAGATGACCAGCCCGCGGGCGGCGCCATCGCGCTCATAGGCCGTGAACGAGGCCACGGACCTGCGGCGCGTCTCGAAGCTGATCCCCAGCTCGTCGAGGATCAGCCGAGGCAACAGGCTCACGAGATAGGCATACCTCGACAGGAATGCCTCGTAGTCGGGAAACACGCGTTGGGAGGCCGTGGCCCCGCCGATCCAGTCGTTCCGCTCCAGCACCAGCACCGACTGGCCGGCATTGGCCAGGTAGGCGGCCGCCACGAGCCCGTTGTGCCCGCTGCCCACGATTACTGCGTCATACCGGGTGGAGAACGCCATCGCTGCCTCGTGCAGGAAACGGCCATTGCGCCGGGCGCGCGCGCGCCGGAATATACGGTTCGGGTGGGGCCGCGGGGTGCCACTTGCGATTGGCGCAGCCAGCCGCGGGATCGCCACACCGTGACACAGCGGCGTCCCACCCGGGTATCATTCGGGAGCGGAACCCCAGCGCACTCCAGAGAGCAACCATTGGACAGGCCGGCATTTAGCCAGCACCGACGGCGGGCGGGTCCGCGTCGGTGCCAGATGGCACCCGAGTTGCTGCCTTCGAATGCAACGGCCTCGTGGAGGCCGACCCGAGGGAGGAAGAAGATGCCCGAGGTCAAGATCAGCACGATGGACCAGGACGAGGACTTTGCCGCGTGGCTCACGGAATTGCTGGAACGTGAGGCGGAAGAGGCCGGCCTGCCCACCGGGTTCGAGGATCGATACATCGGCCTGACCGACGCCATCGGCGACTGGATCGGCGGGCTCCGCTACTACGTGCGTGGCGGGGTGGCACACCTGCTCGACTTGGTCGTGGCAGAGGCATACCGGAACCAGGGCCATGCCCACCGGCTGCTCGCCGCATTCGAGGACCGCGCCGCCATGGAAGGTGCACACCTCGCCGAGTTCTGGACCGACGACGACCGTGCGGAAGGCCTGCTTGGCGCGCTTGGCTGGACCGTCGTGGTGCGCCGCACCCGCTACATGAACGAGGGCTCATGGACCCTCATGGAGAAGCGCCTGCCGGAGTGAGCCGCTATATTTCCGCCGTCGGTTGTGACCTCCGTTCCAAAATACTGATCTAAATGCTTATTCGAAGGTGACATGAGCCTCACCGACCAGGCACGCGAGCTTCTGTCAAAGTTCGAAGTCCTGAAGGATCTCGAGTCCACCGTACGCGAGATGATGGCCGTGCACGAGCGCAAGCGCGTGCTCTGGATGCCGTCCGACCTCCTCGGTCTCGCCGAGGGCGATTGCAGCGAGACGCACCTGCGCAACCTGCGCGCCCGCGCGCAGGGTATCCCGGATGCCGTGCGGGCGGCGCTCGCGGTCAACACGCTTACCGAAGAGGGGCTTCCGCATTTCCACCGCCTGCTCGCGGTCTATCTCGAGGACGACAGCTACTGGCGCATCTGGAACAACCTCTGGACCGCCGAGGAGGACCGGCACGGCCAGGTCCTGCACGACTACACGCGCGATACCCAGCTCTTCGACCAGCGGAAGTTCGAGGAAATGCAGTTCGAGTACCTCCGGGCCGGCTTCCATCCGTCGTGGGACCGGGACCCCTACCGCGTCTTCGCCTACACCACGGTGCAGGAACGGGCCACCCAGCACTCGCACGCCGAAACCGGCCGCGTCGCCGAGGAGTACGAGCCCGGGCTCGCGGCCATCCTCGCCGAAGTGGCCCAGGACGAGGCGCGGCATTTCGTGTTCTACCGCGCGGTCTTCGAGGAAATCCTCCAGCGTGACCCGAACCAGGCGCTGGAGTCGGCGTCGCACATCCTGCCCGGCATCGAGATGCCCGGCGCGACGATGCCGGGCTTCCGCGACTTCGCCGACGTGATCCGCCGCGCCGGCATCTACGGCCCGCGCGACTACCTGCGCATCGTGCAGGAGCAGATCCGCTACTGGAAGATCGAGGGCCTGAGCGGGCTCAATGACATGGGCAGGAAGGCGCAGGAACGCATCATGCTCATTCCCGATCGCCTTCGCCGGCTGGCCGACCTGGTGGAGACCCGGAGCCGCGCCAAGACATTCAGCTTCGACGTCGCCTTCAACCGCGAGTTCTCGCTGCCGTGATCCCGCGGTGGCTCGCCGGCCTTCTCGTCGTCGCACTGGTGGGAGGCTGCGGCAAGAAGGAACCGCCGAAGCCGCCGGTCAGCGAAGGAGTACCGGTGAGCGGTGCGCCTGTCGACGCCCAGCAGCTCGGCACCGAGATGTTCGAGTTGATCGACCGCATCGCCGACTACCGCTCCTCCCATGAAGGGAGGCCCCCCAAGAGCCTGCGCCAGCTCGGCGTCGACAGCCTGACCCCCAATTCCATCCGTCGCCTCGCCGTCCAGGGCCGCACCTTCACCGTGACCGTCGCTTACCGGCGTCCGCAGGGACGCGCGGTGCAGGCCTGCAGCGCGGGCGAGGACGCACTCGAGCAGGCCGCGCTCAACGAGGGCCGCTTCGCGGTCTCCTGCGACACGCCGTCCGGCCCGCAGGGATTCGAGGTCGTCCGTTGATCGAGACGGTCTTTGCCGGGCTGCGCATGGCCGTCTTCGGTGCCGCCGCACTCAGCGGTGTCGTGGCGTTGACCAACTGGGCCGTGTTGCGCGGCTACCTGCAGCCGTTCGGCGCGTGGCCGCGCTTCGTGCGCGGCGTCAGCGATCCCCTGCTCCGCCCCATCGAGCGCCGACTGCTCGGTGCGGGCGGCAACCCACAGAGCGCGCCGTGGTGGCTCTTCGCTATCGTGCTCCTCGGCGGGCTCGCGCTCCTCGAGCTCACCCGCTGGCTGGTCGGGCTGATCTTCAACCTCGCCTACCTGGGCCAGGCGGGACCGGCGGGCATCCTCCGGCTACTCGTCAGCTGGACCTTTCAGCTCCTCATGGTTGCGCTGTTCGTTCGCGTCATCGCGTCCTGGCTCGGCGGGTTCCGCTACTCGCGCTGGCTGCGGCCGGTCTACGTGCTCACGGACTGGCTGGTCATCCCGATCCAGCGGCACATGCCTCCCTTCGGCATGCTGGACCTGAGCCCGCTGGTGGCGTACCTGATCCTGATGGTTCTGCGTTGGGCCGCCTTCCAGGTACTGCCCTACTGACGCCATTCCGAGCCAGCGCCACCGGCACCAGCATCGCCGTCCGGGTGCAGCCGCGCGCCTCCCGCAACGAGATTGCGGGCCTTCGCGGGTCCGAACTGCGCATCCGGCTCACCGCGCCACCCGTAGAAGGTGCCGCCAACGACGCCCTGATCCTGTTCCTCGCGAGGGCGCTCGGCGTATCCCGGTCGGACCTCGCCCTGGTGTCGGGCGCAGGCAGCAGGAGCAAGGTGGTGTCGGCCCGAGGCATCACCCCGGAGCAGGTGGCGCAGCGGCTTGGCGTTGGGGGGTAACACTTTACAGGACGCCTCAAAGGCTCGATACTTGCTGGTGGCAGTACACAACTGAAGTCCGTGGCAATTTGTGCCTATTGCGGCCACGAAAAACAATCGCTAAAACGGCACCCCCCGGGGGCCGTTCAGGCTCACGGGATTTTTCGTTGACGGGGTCCGCATGACGTTGCAGGTGTCGTTCGAGTTCTTTCCGCCCAGGACGCCAGAGATGGAGGAGACCCTCTGGCGCGCGATCAAGCGACTCGAGCCGCTGGCCCCGCGCTTCGTGTCCGTAACCTACGGCGCCGGGGGGAGCACTCGCGAGCGCACCCACCGCACGGTCAAGCGGATCCTCACCGAGACGGCTCTGCTGCCGGCGGCGCACCTCACCTGCATCGCGGCAACGCGTGCCGAGGTGGACGAGGTGGCGCGCGACTACTGGCACGCGGGTGTGCGGCAGATCGTGGCCCTCCGGGGCGACCCGCCCCAGGGGGCGGGCCGGCACGTGCCCCATCCCGATGGCTATGCCTATGCCGCGGACCTGGTCGGCGGCCTCAAGCGCATCGGCGACTTCGAGGTGACGGTGGCGGCCTTCCCCGAGGGCCATCCCGAGTCGACGTCGGTGTACGCCGACCTCGATAACCTCAAGCGGAAGATCGACGCCGGCGCGACGCGCGCCATCACGCAGTTCTTCTTCGAGAACGACATCTACTTCCGCTTCCTGGAGCGATGTCACAAGGCGGGAATCACCTGTGAAATCGTGCCCGGAATCATGCCTGTCACGAACTTCAGGCAGATGACCGGATTTGCCGCCACGGCGGGGGCGAGTGTACCGCGCTGGATGGCGACACGGTTCGAGGGACTGGACGACGACCCCGAGACGCGGAAGCTCATCGCCGCCACCGTCGTGGCGGAGCAGGTGCAGGGGCTCGCGGCGCAGGGCGTGCGCGAGTTCCACTTCTATACGCTCAACCGCGCCGACCTCACCTTCGCCATCTGCCACCTGCTCGGATTCCGGGCGCAGCCGGCGGCGGCGCCGGCATGAGCGCCGTCTGCGACACCCACCTGCACGCGGGCGCCCGCCCCGTTCCGGCGTGGGCGCCCGACCCGTCGCGCGGGCCAACGCCGTGGACGCGGGCCAGCCGCCTGGCCGCCCTCGACGCGCTGCTCCGGCAGCGCATCATGGTGCTCGACGGCGCCATGGGCACGATGATCCAGGCCTACCTGCTGCAGGAGGCCGACTTCCGCGGTGAGCGGTTCGCCGGGTGGCACAGGGACCTGCGGGGCAACAACGACCTGCTTGTGCTGACGCGGCCCGACATCATCCAGGACCTGCATGCGGCCTACCTCGAGGCGGGCGCCGACATCCTGGAGACCAACAGCTTCACCTCGACCGCGATCGCCATGGCCGACTACGGCATGGAATCGCTGGCGCGGGAGCAGAACGTCGCGGCGGCCCGGCTGGCCCGCTCGGTGGCCGACGCGTTCGAGTCGGCGCGGCCCGACCGGCCGCGCTACGTGGCTGGCGTGCTCGGCCCGACCAATCGCGCGGCATCGATGTCGCCCGACGTGAACGACCCCGGTTATCGCGCCATCACGTTCGATGAGCTGGTCACGGCGTACGCCGAGGCGGCCGAGGGCCTGATCGAGGGCGGCGCCGACCTGATCCTGATCGAGACGATCTTCGATACCCTCAACGCGAAGGCGGCCATCTTCGCGATCGAGGGCGTCTTCGAGCGCATGGGCGAGCGGCTGCCGGTGATGATCTCCGGCACGATCACCGACCAGAGCGGGCGCACGCTCTCGGGCCAGGTCACCGAGGCCTTCTGGAACTCGATGGCGCACGCGCGGCCGCTCTCCATCGGCCTCAATTGCGCGCTGGGCGCCAGGGACCTGCGGCCCTACGTGCAGGAGCTTTCGCGCATCGCGCCGGTGTTCGTGAGCACGCATCCCAACGCCGGCCTGCCCGACGAGTTCGGCGCCTACGTCGAGGGGCCGGAGTACATGGCCGGCATGCTGGGCGAGTTCGCCCGCGCCGGCCTGCTCAACTTCGCGGGCGGCTGCTGCGGCACCACTCCGGCCCACATCCGCGCCATTGCGGAGGCGGTGCAGGATGTCCCGCCGCGCGTGCTGCCCACGGTGGCCCCCCGCCTGCGCCTCAGCGGGCTCGAGCCGCTCAACTGCGGCGCCGAGACGGGGTTCGTCAACGTCGGCGAACGGTGCAACGTCACCGGCTCGGCGCGGTTCGCGAAGCTGATCCTCAACGGCGAGTACGAGGCGGCCCTCGAGGTCGCGCGGCAGCAGGTGGAGACCGGCGCGCAGATGCTGGACGTGAACATGGACGAGGCGATGCTCGACTCGCAGCACGCCATGACCACGTTCCTCAACCTCTGCGCGTCGGAGCCGGCCATCAGCCGGGTGCCGATCATGATCGATTCCTCCAGGTGGTCGGTCATCGAGGCGGGGCTCAAGTGCATCCAGGGCAAGGGCATCGTGAACTCGGTGAGCCTCAAGGAGGGCGAGGCCGAGTTCCTGCGGCAGGCGACGCTGGTACGGCGCTACGGCGCCGCCGTGATCGTGATGGCGTTCGACGAGCAGGGGCAGGCCGACACCGTCGAGCGACGGGTGGCCATCGCGGAGCGCGCCGTCCGGCTGCTGGTCGACCGGGTGGGGTTCGCGCTCGAGGACATCGTCATCGATCCCAACATCTTCGCCATCGCCACCGGCATCGAGGCGCACGACAACTACGCCGTGGACTACTTCGAGGCGACGCGGCGCATCAAGGCGGCACTGCCGGCGGTAAGCATCAGCGGCGGCCTGAGCAACGTGTCGTTCTCCTTCCGGGGCAACAACCCGCTGCGCGAGGCGATCCACACGGTGTTCCTGTACCACGCCATCCAGGCCGGCATGGACATGGGCATCGTGAATGCCGGGGCGCTCCCGATCTACAGCGACATCCCGAAAGACGTGCTGGAACGGGTGGAGGATGTCGTGCTCAACCGGCGGACCGACGGCACCGAGCGCCTGCTCGCGATCGCCGACTCGGTGAAGGGCCAGGTGGCGGCGAAGAAGGACGACCTGGCGTGGCGCAGCCTGCCGGTGGAGGAGCGCCTGGCCTGGGCGCTGGTGGAGGGCAACGCCGACTTCATCGTGGAGGACACGGAGGAAGCACGGCTGCGGGCGAAGCGGCCGATCGAGGTGATCGAGGGTCCGCTCATGAACGGCATGAACACCGTGGGCGACCTGTTCGGCGCCGGCAAGATGTTCCTGCCGCAGGTGGTGAAGAGCGCGCGGGTCATGAAGCGGTCGGTAGCGCACCTGGTCCCGTACATCGAAGCCGAGAAGCAGGCCGGCGACTCGCGGACCAAGGGACGCGTACTGCTCGCCACGGTGAAGGGCGACGTGCACGACATCGGCAAGAACATCGTGGGCGTGGTGCTGCAGTGCAACAACTTCGAGGTCATCGACCTGGGCGTGATGGTGTCATGCGCCAGGATCCTCGAGACCGCCAGGACCGAGGGCGTGGACCTCATCGGCCTGAGCGGGCTCATCACGCCGTCGCTCGAGGAGATGAGCTTCGTCGCGAGTGAGTTGGAGCGCGAGGGGTTCACCACGCCACTGCTGATCGGCGGGGCCACCACGTCGCGCGCACACACCGCGGTCAAGATCGCGCCGAAGTACGGCGGCCCCGTCGTGCACGTCCTGGACGCCTCCCGCGCCGTGGGCGTGGCGGGGAGCCTGGTGAGCGACGGCCTGCGGGAGAACTACGTTCGCCAGGTGGCGGCCGACTACGAGGCGGTGCGCACCGCGCGCTCCGGCCGCGACAAGGGCGAGGCGCGCGCGCCGATCCTGGAGGCGCGCGCCAATCGCGTGCCGATCGCCTGGCGGGGCGTGACGCCGCCCAGGCCCTCCTTCACGGGCGTGCGCACCCTGGAGCGATACCCGCTCGCCGAGCTGGTGGACCGGATCGACTGGACGCCGTTCTTCCAGACATGGGAGCTCGCGGGGCACTTCCCTGCGATCCTCACCGACCCGCGGGTGGGGCCGACGGCCTCGAGCCTGTACCTCGACGCGCGCGCGCTGCTCGACCGGATCGTGCGGGAGGAACTGCTCGAGGCCCGGGCGGTGTTCGGCTTCTGGCCCGCCAACAGCGCGGGCGACGACATCGAGCTCTTCACCGACGACAGCCGGCGTCACACCCGGGCGGTGATCCATACGCTGCGGCAGCAGATGCAGAAGCAGCCGGGCCGGCCCAACATCGCGCTGGCCGACTACACCGCGCCCCGCGAGAGCGGCATCGCGGACTACGTCGGGGCCTTCGCGGTGACCACGGGCATCGGCCTCGACCGGCTCACCGCCGCGTTCGAGGCAGAGCATGATGACTACAGCAGCATCCTGGCCAAGGCGCTGGCCGACCGCCTCGCCGAAGCGTTCGCCGAGCGGCTGCACGAGCGGGTGCGGCGGGAATTCTGGGGCTATGCCCCCGATGAGCAGCTCGACAACGACGCGCTGATCAAGGAGGCGTATCAGGGCATCCGCCCCGCGCCGGGCTATCCGGCCTGCCCGGATCACACCGAGAAGCAGACGCTGTTCGAGCTCCTCGAAGCCACGCCGCGCACGGGGATCCTGCTCACGGAGAGCTTCGCCATGCTGCCCACGGCGTCGGTGAGCGGCCTTTACTTCTGGCATCCCGAAGCCCGCTACTTCGGCCTGGGGAAGATCGGCCGCGACCAGGTGGAGGACTACGCGCGCCGCAAGGGAATGACCGTCGCGGAGGCAGAGCGGTGGCTGGCGCCCAACCTGGGGTACGACCGCTAGGACGTAACGGTGAAACGTTGCGTTGAAGCAGGTGCCGGCCTCCGCTAGCTTAGTCCCCAGATGACTGGTCACCGACCCGGATTCCGAGGACTAACCGTATGCAGGACACCAGCACTGCCCCGCTCCCGCTGTCGTGCCTCTCGGAAGAAGAGACGATGTTCCGCGACGCCGTGCGCGAGTTCGCGGAAACCGAGATCAAGCCCTTCGTTTCCGAGATGGACGAGGCCGCGCAATTCCGTCCGGACATCATCGCGAAGTTCTTCGGCATGGGGCTCATGGGCATCGAGGTCCCGGAGATCTACGGCGGCGCCGGCGGCAGCATCTTCCTCGCCACCATCGCGATCGAGGAAGTGGCGCGGGTGGACGCCTCGGCCGCCATCTACGTGGACGTGCACAACACCCTGGTGAACAATGCGCTGCTCCGCTGGGGCAGCGACGAGCAGCAGGCGCGCTACTTCCCCCGCATGACGGCCGACCTCCTGGGCGCATTCGCGCTGTCCGAGCCGGCGAGCGGCAGCGATGCCTTCGCCCTCGAGTGCAAGGCCGAAAAGGTGGCCGGCGGCTGGGCGCTCACCGGCCGCAAGTTCTGGATCACAAACGGTGCCGAGGCCGGCATCTTCATCGTCTTCGCCAACGCCGACTTCTCCAAGGGCTACAAGGGCATCACGGCCTTCCTCGTGGAGCGCGGCTTCGCGGGGTTCGACGTGGGCAAGAAGGAGAACAAGCTCGGCATTCGTGCCTCGAGCACCACGGAGCTCATCCTCGAGGGTTGCTTCGTTCCGGATGCGAACGTGCTGGGCCCGGTGGGCCAGGGTTACAAGATCGCGATCGAGACGCTGAACGAGGGACGGATCGGCATCGGCGCGCAGATGCTGGGCGTCGCGACCGGGGCGCTCGAGGCAGCCACGAAGTACGTGAAGGAGCGGAAGCAGTTCGGCAAGGCCATCGCGGAATTCCAGGCGGTGCAGTTCCAGCTGGCGCAGATGGCCACCGACCTCGAGGCGGCGCGCCTGATGGTGTACAACACCGCGCGGCTCAAGGACGCCGGGAAGCCCTTCGCCACCGAGGCGGCGATGGCCAAGCTGTTCAGCTCGCAGACGGCCGACCGCATCACCTCGCAGTGCGTGGAGCTCTTCGGCGGGTACGGCTACTCCAAGGAATACCCGGCGGAGAAGTTCTATCGCGACGCCAAGATCGGCACCATTTACGAGGGCACCAGCAACATGCAGCTGCAGACCATCGCCAAGGTGCTGCTCAAGTAGATGAAGCGACTCTGCGGCCTGCTGTTCCTGCTCGGCCTCTGCTCGACCCGGCCCCTGCCGGCCCAGACGAGTGGATCCTGGGTGGAGGAGCAGGTCGCGGCCTGGTACCCGATGGCACTCAAGATGGCCCGGGGCCACTGGGGCGTGGCGGTGGCGGACCAGCAGGGCAAGGTGCTCTGGTCGGTCAATCTCGACGTGCCGTTCGTTCCCGCTTCCACCGTCAAGCTGCTCACCACCGGTTTCGCGCGATCGCTCGTGGGCGGTGACGCGCGCCGGGACACCCGCGTCATCGGCGTGGGGCAGCTCTCGGATGCCGGCGAGTGGAAGGGACGGTGGTGGCTCGAGCTCAACGGCGACGTGACGCTCGAGCGGCTGCCGGGCACCGGCCCGATGTTCCGGGACCTCGCCGCCCAGCTGCGCACTGCCGGCATCAGGAAGCTGCGCGGGCCGCTCGAGCTCACCAGCCAGGCCGGCGCCGCCGACGCGGTCTATCCCGCCGTGTGGTCAACCAAGCATCGTGGCCGGAGCTTCGCGCCGCTGGTGGGACCCTTGATGTTCCATGAGAACGTCGTCCTCGTGGGCATCAGTCCCGGATCGAAGGTGGGGTCGCGTGCGGTGCTGGTGAGCGCCTCGCCACGCGGCCTCTCATCGATGGTCACCGTGCGCGCGATGACGCGGAGCGGCCGCCGCTCGCGGTTGTCACTGAGCCAGGGGAAGGATGGCCGCCTGGTGGTCAGCGGCACGATCGGCGCCCGCGCGCGCTTGCGGACGCTGCTCGCCACGATGGTCAACCCGAAGCAGGTGCTCGATGCCGTCTGGGCCCAGGCGCTCAGGGACGAGGGGATCGAGTGGGACCGGAGCGGCACCAACGGCGCCATGACCAGCGACGCGTCGCGTGTGCTGGCGGAGGTGCAGTCGGCGGTGTTCGACAGCGTGGCGAGCGAGGTGAACCGGCGCAGCCTCAACCCCGGAGCGGAGCTCCTGCTGCAGTGGGCGGCCGGGCGGGGGGACAGCGCGTCGGCACGCCTCACGGCACACGTCGCCTCGATCACGGGGATGCCGGAGGCGGTGCACCTGGTGGACGGCAGCGGGCTGTCCTATGACAACCGCATGACGCCGCACGCCTTCATCAACTATCTCGCGCGCTACCCGCTCACGCCCGCGGGCCGCGCGCTGCCCATGCTGCTGCCGGCCAACGGGTCGGGCACCCTGCACAAGCTGTCATCGGGGCTGCCGGGAACCGGCGTGGTACGCGCCAAGACCGGCACGCTCGCGCAGGTGTCCAACGTGGTCGGCTATCTCGGCCGGCCGAACGGCGTGCTGCTGGTGGCCCTCATGTATGAGGGTCCCCGGCCAGCAGCGGCCCGCCAGGCTGAGTGGCGCCTGTTCCGCATCCTCGGCGCGGACGGGGTGCTCATCCCGGAGGACAGCTTCCTCGACGACACGCACCTGGGCGGCGACAGCGACAGCGTCGAAGTGGTGGTCGAGGATACCACCGGCCCCTGAACTCAGTCACGATCGCGGGGCCGGCCGGTCGAGGCTGAGTCGAGCATCACCGACTTGGACACGTCGGGTGGCGCCCAGAGCGGCCCGGTCGTTTCGGGGTGACGGATCTCTCCGCCAAGCAGCGCGGTGCGCGCGACCACGGCCGTAGACAGGAGCAGCGCCGCCATCGTTGCCGCTCCCGCCCATCGCGGCACCTCCCGGTCCTTCCGGCTGGCCCACAGACCCAGACCTGCGATCGCCGCCGTTCCGAGAAGGCACCAGAGCGCCCAGTCGGCCGACTCCTCGTGCTCCTCCATCAGGTCCTTGTCGAACCCCCGGACATCCTCCAGCTGCTCATGGGCCTCGTCGCCCGTGAAGACGACGGGCCAGGCTGAGAGTCCGACCAGCAAGGTCACGAAGAGGCTGAGGCGGATCAACTCGCGCCGGCGGGTCACCAGGGACCAGCCGAGCAGGAGGAGCGCCACCACGGTCCCTATCACCGGCAGGTGGTTGATCATCAGGTGCAGGTGCGGATAGTTCATGCTGTACTCCTTGCGGCACAGGTGAACACTCAGCCACCGCTCGCGGCCGGCTCGAGAGCCGGAGCGGTGCGGCGAAGCCGGCGGAATGCATCGAAGTAGCGCTCGACCGTCACGTACAGCACCGGCAGCACCAGCAGCGTCAGCAGCGTGGACGTGAGCAGCCCGCCGATCACCACCGTGGCCAGGGGGCGCTGGATCTCTGCGCCCGGCGAGCGCGAGATCGCCATCGGGACGAAGCCGAAACCGGCGACGAGGGCGGTCATCAGCACCGGACGGATGCGGCTTGCGGCTCCGTCGAGCGTCGCATCGGCCAGCTCGGCGCCGTGGGCACGGAGGTCGTTGATGGAACTCACCATCACGACACCGTTCAGCACCGCGATGCCGAAGAGCGCGATGAAACCAATCGAGGCGGAGAGGCTCAGGTTGAGGCCGGTGATCCAGAGCGCCGTCACGCCGCCCACGAGCGCAAAGGGGACATTGGCCAGCACGAGTGCCGCCTGTCGCACGCGCTGGAAGGCGGCAAAGAGCAGCAGGTAGATCGCGAGGATGGCGAGTGGCACCAGCACCGCGAGCCGCTGCAGCGCCGTGCGCTGGTGCGTGTACTGGCCGCCCCACTCATAGCGGTAACCGGACGGCAGTGGCACCTCGCTGCCGAGGCGGGATATCGCATCCTCGACGAAGCCCACCACGTCGCGGCCGCGGATGTTGGCACCCACGACGACGAGCCGCTGTCCGCCCTCGTGTGCATAGGCCTCCGGCGACTCCGCGAGTTCGACACTCGCCAGGGTGCCAAGCGGCACGACCGCCCCTCCAGCGACCGGCACCGGCAGCTGCCGGAACAGCGCCGGATCGATACGCGTCGCATCGGGCATCCGCACGGCGACGCCGATACGGCGCGGGCCATCCACCACCGCGGTGGCGATCGACGCCCCCAGTGCCCGCTCGACCTCCGCACCCACCGTGCCGCTGCCGACCCCGTAGCGGGCCATCATCTCGCGGTCGAGGATAACGCGCACCTGCTTGACCCGCGACGCCGCGGTGGCACGCACCTCGGCCGCCCCGCGGACCGTGACCAGCACCCGCTCCACCCGCGCCGCCAGCAATGCCAGCGTATCCGGATTGGAGCCGATCACCTTCACGCCCACGTCGGTGGTGATGCCGGTCTCGGCCTCATCAAGGCGCATCTGGATCGGCTGGGTGAACGCGAAGGTCAGCCCCGGAATCTCGCTGAGCGCGCTGTCCATGGCGCGCAGCAGCGCGTCCTTGCCGCCGGGGCGCCATTCGCTGCGGTCGCGGAGCCCTACGTAGGTATCCGACTCGTACGTGCCCATGGCCTCGGTCGCGAGGTCGGGGCGGCCGAGCTTGCTCACGGCGCTCTGCACCTCGGGCAGCGTGAGCAGTGCCCGCTCGATCGCCACGGAGTAGTCGGTGCCCTGGCCCAGCGCCGTGGAGGGCAGTCGCCGCGACTGCACCAGTACGCTGCCCTCATCGAGGCGCGGCATGAACTCACGCCCCAGACGGGTGGCGCCGACGATCGCCATTACGAACAGGACGGCCAGGGCGCCGATGATGAGCCCGGGGTGCCGGAGCGTGCGCGCGAGGAAGACGCGGTAGAATCCGCGAAACTGCTCGAAGCGGGGTGAGTGCGGCTCCTTTGCATTCTGCAGGAACACGCGGGCAAGGGCAGGCACCAGCGTCAGCGCGATGAGCAACGATCCGAGAATGGCCGCCACCACCGTGAACGCCATGGGGACGAACATCTTCCGCTCGGTGCCCTCGAGTGCGAAGATCGGCAGGTACACGGCGATGATGATGGCGATGCCGAACACGACCGGACGCCCGACTTCCACCGTGGCCTTCCGGATGCGCTCGCCCGGCCCGCCGGGCTCGCCCGAGCGTCGCATGATGTTCTCGATGATGACCACGGAGCCGTCGACCAGGAGCCCGAAGTCGAGCGCGCCCAGGCTCATCAGGTTGGCCGAGAAGCCGAACCAGCGCATCATCACGAATGCCCACAGCATCGAGAACGGGATGACGATGGCTACGATGAGGCTCGCCGCGATGTTCCGGAGGAAGACCCACAGGAGCACGACGACGAGCGCGCCGCCCAGCAGCAGGTTCTTCTGGATGGTGTGGGTGGTGCGCCCGACCAGTTCGGTCTGGTCGTAGAACGGCACCAGCTGCACCCCCGGCGGCAGGGTCGGCACCAGGACCGCCACGCGCGCCTTGATCCGCGCGATCACGTCCTGGGCGTTCGCCCCCTTCCGCATGATGACCATGCCGCTCACCACTTCGCCGCCGGCATTGTAGGTCACGGCGCCCTGCCGTGGCATCGACCCGCGCACCACCGTGCCGAGGTCGCCGAGCCGGATGGGGACGCCGTCGCGCGTCGCCACCGTCACGCGGCCGATGTCGTCGAGGCCGGTGAGCCGGCCGACGCCGTGCACGATGAAGCGCTCGTCGCGGCTCTCGGTGTAGGTCCCGCCGAAGTTGCTGTTGTCGCTCGCCAGCGCGCGCTCGACATCGCCGAGGGTGAGCGACGCCTGCGACAGCCGCCGGGGATCGAGCTCCACCTGGAACTGCTCGATGCGGCCACCCCAGCTGTTGACCTCCACCACGCCGTCGACGGTGCGGAGCGCCGGCGCAAGGGTGTAGTCCTGGAGCGTCTTCAGCGACATGAGGTCCCATTCGGGCGATGTCGACGTGAGGACGTACTGGTAGACTTCGCCCATCGCCGTCGAGATCGGGCCCAGGACCGGCGTCACCCCCGGCGGGAGTTGCCTCCCCACGTCGCCCAGCCGCTGTGACACCAGCTGCCGGGCGAAATAGGGGTCCACGCGGTCGCGGAACACCACCTGCGTGATGACGAGGCCGAACTTCGTGGTGGAGCGGACGGCCTGTGCATCCGGCAGCCCGAGCAAGGCCCGCTCGATGGGGAACGTGACGAGCTGTTCCACTTCCTGGCCGGCCAGGCCCGGCGCCTCGGTGATGACGCTCACGCTGTTGGCGGTAATGTCGGGAAAGGCCTCGAAGGGAATGGTGCTGAGCGCCCAGAGGCCCAGCCCGAGGAGCGTCGCGGCGGCGCCGAACACGAAGACGCGCTTGCGGATCGCGAAGGTGACGAGCTGCCGGATCATCGGATCATCCCTCCTGGGCCGGAACCTGCAGCGCCGCGCGCAGGTAATAGGAGCCCTGCGACACCACGAGTACGCCGGCCGTCAGGCCCTCCACCGCCACGCGGCCATCGCCGAGCGACACCGCCCGCACCGGATGGGCGCGGAAGCGCCCGGGCGTCTCCTGCAGGAAGACCACGTCGCCATCGGGCATGCGCTGGACGGCGGACTCGGGCAGCACCGCCCTGCCGGCGCGGGCGCCCATCGGGAGCAAAACCGACGCGAACATTCCCGGGCGGACGCCCGGGGGCACGCGGTCGAGCGACACGCGCACTTCCACCGCGCGGCGGAGCGAATCCACCACGCCGCCCATGCGCACCACCCGTCCCCAGATGGTATCGGGAGCCACGTCGACGAGGATCCCGACCCGCGCACCCGGACGGACGAGGACCGCCGCATTCTCCGGCACGAAGCCGGTCGCCCACAGCTGGCGCTCGTCCCCGATGTCCACCAGCGGCGTCCCGGGCGTGACGACGGCGCCTGCGCGCACATGCACGGCGAAGACGGTGCCCGCCCGCGTTGCGCGAACCGTCACATCCCCCTGTGGCGAAGGGCTCAGGTGATCGATGACCTCGCGGCTTCGCGCATACTCGGCGCGCGCCTGGTCGAGCGCGCCGCGCCGGCGCTCGACCTCCTCGCGCGGTACCGCCTCATCCACCAGCAGGCGCTTTGACCGGTCGTAGGCCGATTGCGCCACGGTAAGCTGCGCCTCGGCCGCGGAGTAATCCCGCACGGCCGTCGCCAGTTCGTGCGAATGGATGTGCATGAGCGGGGCGCCGCGTGCCACCTTGTCTCCAGCGATCACGAGCACGTCGTCCACGCGTCCCTCGACGATCGAGCCGACGCGGGCCGAGAGCGGCTCGGGTGTCTCCAGCGTGGCCGGCACGACGAGCGGCAGCGACACCATCTCGATCCGCACGGTGTCGGACTGTATGCCTGCCGCCTGCACCTGTGCCGGCGTCAGCACCACGGTGCCGGCCGGGAGCTTTTCCACGGTCGTGCTCTCCGGTGTGCTTCGGCATGCCGCCAGGAGCGCGGCGGCCGTGACGGCCGCGCTCCAGCCTCCACGGGCGCGGGTCATTGCAGTTGCCTTCCATTGCTGTCGCACAGCATCTCCGCCTCGATGGGAATACCGCTCAAGCGCGCTTTCCGCGCGCGCGCGATGCGCTGCGCCGCGCGCCACTCCTCGTATTCGGTCAGCAGCACCAGCCGGGCGCGGCGCGTGTCCAGCAGCTCGACCAGCGTGCCCTCTCCTGCCGCGTAGCGCGACTCGGCCGAGCGAACCGCCCGTTCGAGATCACTCACGAGCCGGGCGTCGAAGACACCGGCCACCTCGTCCAGCTGCTGGAGTGCGGCACCCGCGCCGGCATCACGTGCCGCAACCAGGCGCGCCAGCGCATCGCGATCCTCGCGCGCCGCATCGGCCTGGAAGCGCGCCGCCTGCTCCGTGGCGGAGCCGGACGGCATGATGGGTATGTCGAGCGAGAGACCCAGCCAGAGTCCGGAGAAGCCCTGGGTGCGGCGCAGTCCCGCCGACGGCCGGAGGTCGGGCACGCGCCCGGCCTTGGCGCGCGCCACGGCGGCATCGGCAGCGGCCACGTCGAAGTCGGCACGCACGAGTTCGGCGGGGCGGCTGCCGATGCCGCCCGCCCAAGGCGACGGACAAGTCGCGACCTCGACCTTCACGTACACGCCCGGGGTGGCGTCCATGACGCGCCCAAGTTCGGCCTGGCTCTCGGCGGACAGGGCCCCGCGCCGTGCCGACAAGGACGCCGCGCTGGCTGCTTCCAGCGCCGCCAGCGCCGCATCGCCACCGCTGCTCCGGCCCTCGGCCGCGCGACGCGCCATCATGGCGGCGATCTGTCGCAGGGCCGCCGACTCCTGCGCGGCGAAGCGCGCGTTGGCCGCATCCCGGTCCGCGAGCGCAATCGCCTGGATGGCCTGCAGCCGGATGTCGGCCTCGATGCCGGCGGAGGTGGCCCCGGCTGCGCCCGCCTGCGCACGCGCCTCGCTGATCGCGGCACCGCGGTCGCCGCCCAGCGTCAGGGTCTGCTCGATGATCGCCTGCCCTTCGATCCCGGCGAGCCCGCTCTCGCCCGTGGTCTGCACTTCGGCTCCGAGGTTCTCCGCCGTGACGCTGAAGATCGGATTGCGCCATGACCCGGCGCGGCGCACCAGTGCCACGGAGGCGCTCTCCCGCGCTGCCGCCGCGCGGACCGCCGGCGCCTGGGCTACCGCGCGGCGCAGCGCCGCGGCACCGTCGAGCCGCAGGGTGTCGGGTGCCTGGCTGATCCATCCGGCCATCAGTAGTACGAGCATACGATCCAGGGTTACGGTGACATGGGACAGTGTACTCCGTGAACATGAATTGATGATGAATGCCGCCGGTGATTGACGCCGCGTGTTTCTTCACCCAACGTTGCGGCGGGAAGGGGAATGGAATGCGGATCCTGGTGGTCGAAGATGAGGCGGCGCTGGCGGATGCACTGGCGCGGGGACTGCGGAAGGCGGCGCATGCCGTCGACGTGGCGCCCACGCTGGCTGGCGCGCGCACCAAGCTCGCACTGGAAGAGTACGACGCGATGGTGCTCGACCTGGGCCTGCCGGACGGCTCGGGCCTGACGCTCGCGCGCGAACTCCGCGAGGCCGGCAGCCGCATGTCCATTCTCGTGCTCACGGCGCGCGACACGATCCCCGACCGGGTCCGGGGCCTCGATCACGGCGCCGATGACTACCTCGTGAAGCCGTTTGCCCTCGAGGAGCTGCTGGCGCGCCTCCGGGCACTGGAGCGACGCGCACCGGAGTTGCGGCCAACCGAACTCGTCGTCGCGGATCTCCGCATCGATCCCGCGGCGCGCAACGCCCGCCGCGGCGGGCGCGAGATCCCGCTCACGACCACCGAGTACGCGCTGCTCGAGTTCCTGGCACGGAATGCCGGCACGGTGCTTGGACGGGCCCAGATCAGCGCGCATGTCTGGGACGAGAACTACGACCCGCTCTCCAACCTCATCGACGTCTACGTGGCACGCCTCCGGAAGAAGGTGGACCTCCCCGGCCTGACCCCGCTGCTGCACACGGTGCGTGGCGCGGGCTATACACTCGATCCTCAGCGCGACACGGCATGACCTACCCGATCCGCGGCATCCGGGTGCGGCTCGCCATGCTGTTCGTGACGGGCTTCGCGATCCTGCTGGCCGCGGCCGGTGCCGGTCTCTACTGGTGGCTCGAGCGGGAGTACTGGCAGGACTTCGACCGGGAGCTGTCGGAGACGGCCCATTCCGCGCAGGCGCTCTTCGAGCACGACCGCGGCGAGTTCGCCACCACGGCGGAAACCGCTGCCCACCTGCTCACCGAGCTCGTGTTCGTCGACCGTACGATCGTGGCGACCGACGATTCGCACCGGCGCATCGCCTCGACCCTCCCTTATACCGGCGCGCCGCTGCTGCTCGACGACCTGGACCTGCGACTGCACGCACCCGAGCCCGTCACGGTGTCCCTCACCAGCGGCCGGGCGCGGGTGGTGGAGGAGCCGCTGCCCGACGGCGTCCGCCTGCTCATCGCGATGCCACTCACTCCGCTCGAGCGACGCCTGCAACAGTTGCGCGTCACCCTGCTCGTCGGGCTCCCGCTCATCCTGCTCCTCGGCGGGATGGTCGGCGCAGCGGCGTCAGCCTCGGCCCTCAGGCCGATCACCCGGCTCGCGGGCGCCGCCGATGTGATCGCTCGCGAGGTGGCGAGCGGGGCCACCAGCTTCAGCGCCCTGCCATCCGCCACCGCCCCCGACGAGATCGGCCGGCTCACGCGCGCCATCAGCGAGCTGCTGGAGCAGGGATCGCGCGCGCTCCGCCGCGACCGCGAGATGGCGGAGCAGCAGCGCCGGTTCCTCGCCGACGCGGCGCACGAGCTCCGGACACCGGTCGCGATCATCCGGAGCACGGCCGAGGTATCCCTCGCCGGCGATGACGATGCGGAGCAGCGCCGGGACGCGCTCGCCGCCATCGCGCAGGAGGCGACACGCCTGGGCAGCCTGGTGGGCGACCTGCTCGCGCTCGCCCGCGAGGGGACCGCAACCGCCGTGGAAGCCCGCGAGCCGGTGTTCCTCGACGACCTGGCGCATCGCGTGGTGGCCCGGCTGCGACGGCTGCCCGTCGCCGCCGGCCGGGAGATCACCTTCGGTGAGTTCGGCGAGGCACCGGTGCGCGCCAACCCGGCGCTCACCGAGCGCGCCATCTTCGCGCTGGTGCACAACGGCCTGGTGCATGCGGCGGGGTCGCGCATCGAGCTCAGCGCCGGCCAGGACGCTTCCCGAGCCTGGCTACGGGTGCGCGACTGGGGGCCCGGCGTCCCGCCGGAGGCGGAGTCGCGCGTGTTCGAGCGCTTTGAACGGGTGGACGCCGGCGCGCCCGGCAGCGGCCTGGGCCTCGCGATCGCGCGACAGATCGCCGAGGTTCACGGCGGCACCCTCGTGCTGGAGCGGCCCGGCGGCGGCGGTACGGCGTTCGTCCTGAGCATGCCTTCGCTGGACGCCCCCAGTCCGGGCCCGTAGCTTTCGGGGCGCGCAGCCCCTGCGCCTCCTCACCCTCCGAGAATCGACCCATGGCTATCGCCGCACCACCGATCGTCTCGCCGTCGAGCGAGGATTCCTCCGGGTTCACGCCCTTCGTCCCCGCGTCGTCGAGCCCGAAGGAACTGACTCTCAGGGCCCTGGTCCTGGGTGCGGTGCTTGGAGTGATCTTCGCGGCCTCCAGCGTCTACCTGGCGCTCAAGATCGGCCTCACGGTGTCGGCGTCGATCCCCATTGCGGTGCTTGCCGTGGCGTTCTTCCGGACGCTCGGGCGCTCGACCATCCTCGAGAACAACATCGTCCAGACCACCGGCTCGGCCGGCGAGTCGATCGCCGCCGGCGTGGTCTTCACGCTGCCGGCCATCCTGCTGATGGGCTATGACCTGAGCATCGCGAAGGTCGGCATCATCGCGGCAGTAGGCGGTATTCTCGGGATCCTGCTGATGATCCCGCTCCGGCGCGCGCTGATCGTCAAGGAGCACAAGACCCTCACGTACCCCGAGGGCACCGCCTGTGCCGAGGTACTCATCGCGGGCGAGAAGGGCGGGTTGCAGGCGAAGCTGCTCTTTCAGGCGTTCGGGCTCGCCTTCCTGTACAAGTTCCTGATGGCGGGGCTCAAGCTGTGGAAGGAAGTGGCCACGAAGAGCTTCTCGTTCTTCAGCGGTGGCACGATCGCGGCCGAGGTCTCGCCGGAACTGCTGGGGGTGGGCTACATCATCGGGCCGCGGATCGCGGGCTACCTCTTT
Organism: Gemmatimonadota bacterium; assembly: GCA_017889745.1. GTDB lineage: Bacteria > Gemmatimonadota > Gemmatimonadetes > Gemmatimonadales > GWC2-71-9 > JAGGAG01. The sequence goes on from JAGGAG010000007.1 coordinate 26,351, forward strand.
GCGGGCGGAACCCTCGCGTACCTCGTGCTGGTGCCGGCGATCAAGTTCTTCGGCGCCGGCCTGAGCGTACCGCTGTTCCCGGCGACGATGCTCATCAAGGACATGAGCGCGGGCCAGGTGCGGTCCAACTACATCTTCTACATCGGCGCTGGCGCCGTGGCCTCGGCGGGCATCATCGCGCTGCTCAGGGCGCTGCCGACCATCGCCAGCGCGTTCAAGTCGGGATTCCAGGACCTCCGTGGGAGCATGGGTACCGCGGCCACCCGCCTGCGCACCGACCTCGACCTGCCGATCTGGGTCACGATCGCGGGGTCGATCGCCCTCGCGCTGCTGCTCACCATGCTGCCGCAGATCGGCGTGAACCTGCTGGGGGCGGCGCTCATCGTGGTGTTCGGCTTCTTCTTCGTCACCGTCTCCTCACGCATCACCGGCGAGATCGGGTCGAGTGCCAACCCGATCTCGGGCATGACCATCGCAGCGCTGATAGGCACCACCACGATCTTCCTGCTGCTCGGCTGGACCGGGGTGGATTATCGCGTGGGCGCGCTGTCCATCGCCGGCGTGATCGCGGTGGCATCGGGCAATGCCGGCGCCACGAGTCAGGACCTCAAGACCGGGTTCCTCGTAGGCGCCACGCCGCGGCGGCAGCAGATCGCCATCGTGGTGGGGGCGGTCACCTCGGCACTGGCGATCGGCTGGACGCTGACGCTGCTCAACAACACCTACACCACCATCGTTCCCGAGATGCATCCGGGCGTGGCGCTCGAGGCGGCGGCACCGGGCGAGCACCTCCGGTCCGTCACCAGCACCGGCGAGACGCTGGAGCATGATGGCCGGTCATGGGCGGTGTATCGGGTGAATGTCGAGACGCAGGGCGTGCTGCCGGGCAAGTACCTGGTCGACCCGGCCACGAGGGAGATCGCCTTCCTGGTGGATCCGGGCATCGGCGGGCGGATACACGAAATGAACGGCTCCGCCGTGACCAAGCTCGATTCGCCCAAGGCGACGATCATGGCGCTCGTCACCGATGGCATCCTCACTCAGAAGCTGCCCTGGGGCCTCGTGCTGCTCGGCGTGTTCATCACCATCGGCATCGAACTGATGGGCGTGCAGTCGCTCCCGGTGGCGGTGGGGGTGTACCTGCCGATCTCCACGTCGTCGGCGATGTTCGCGGGCGGCCTCGTGCGCTGGCTGGTGGAGCGCCGGCTCAGGAGCACCAGCCAGTCGATCGCCGACGTCGAGTCCGGCCCCGGCGTGCTCTTCTCCAGCGGGCTGATCGCGGGCGGCGCGATCGCCGGCATTGCGGTGGCGGGACTCGCTACCCTCTTCGCGTCGGCGGCCGACCAGGCCGGTGTCCCGGCGGCCGACTACCTCGCGCACCGTGCCGGCACGGAGGCGCTGGTGGGCCGGCTCGTCAGTGGTGGCGGGCAGGACCTGCTGGCGCTCGGTCTCTTCTTCGTCCTCGGCGTCCTCCTGTTCCGGGTCGCCAGCCGGGAGCCGGCGCGCTAGCATGGTCACGCCGTGACGGACTCGCTGCAACTCGGCGATGGCGCGTCCGTCCGCCCGCTCGAAGCCGGCGATGCGCCCGGCGTGCTCGAGCTCATCGAGCAGAACCGGGCCCACCTCGACAAGTGGCTGCGATGGTCGGCCAGGGTGCGGGCACTGAGCGACGTGACCGCGTTGATCGCGCGATTCGAGGCCAAGCAGGCCGCGGGCGACGGCTTCCACTGGGGCATCTGGCAGCAGGAGCGGCTCGCCGGCGGCGTGATTTGCCACTACATCAATCGTGGCGACCTCAATGCGGAGCTGGGCTACTGGCTCGCCGCCGACCAGACGGGCAGGGGGCTCGCCACCCGGGCCACCGCGTGCGCCGTCGAGCACCTGCTGCGGCAGGAGCAGCTGCATCGCATCGAGATGATCTGCGGCGTGGCGAACACGCGGAGCCGCGCGGTGGCGGAGCGGCTGGGGTTCACGAACGAGGGAGTGCGGCGCGAGTCCTACTGGATCACGGACCGCTTCGCGGATCATGTCGTGTACGGCCTGCTCGCCCGCGAGTGGCGCCGCGACCAGGCCCCCGCCGAATTGTAGCTCACATGAGCGAAGCACAGTCCACCCTGCAGCTGGTGGTGCTGCTCCTCTCGCTCGTGCTGACACTGGGCGCGTTTGCCCGCCGGCTGCCCATTCCCTACCCCATCGTGCTCGTGCTGGGTGGACTGGCGCTGAGCTTCGTGCCCGGGCTGCCGAGGGCACCGCTCGGGCCGGACCTGATCTTCACGATCTTCCTGCCCCCGGTCATCTGGGCCGCCGCGTTCGAGAGCGACCTGCGGCAGCTGCGCCGCAGCGCGTGGTCCATTGCTGCGCTGGCGGTCGGGCTCGTCGTCGTCACGACGCTCGCGGTTGCATGGGTGGCCCACATGACCCTGCCGGGGATCGCGTGGTCGTCGGCATTCATCCTCGGCGCCGTGGTGTCCTCCACCGACGCCGTCGCGGCCACGGCGGTGTTCCGACGGCTCGGCCTCCCGCGCCGGCTCATTGCTCTCCTCGAGGGCGAGAGCCTGCTCAACGACGCCAGTGCCCTCGTGCTCTATACGGCAGCGATCACGGCGCGGGTCACCGGTGAGTTTTCCATTCGGTCCGCCCTCGGTGACTTCGTCTACGATGCGCTGGGCGGGGTCACAGTGGGCATCGTGGTGGCGTATGCGATTCACTTCGTGTCACGGCTCACGCGCGACAGCGTCAGCAACGTGGCCCTGACGGTGCTCGCCGCG
>JAGGAG010000180.1 GCA_017889745.1 Gemmatimonadota bacterium
GTCAGGTCGCTGGCGGAGAGATCGTCATGGCACGCCACGGTCGCGAGCGGACGGTGGAGGCGCCACGCCATGTGCTCCACGAACCGGGTCTTGCCGCAGCCGGTCGGCCCCTTGAGCATCACGGCCAGTCCCCGCCGGTGGCATTCCTCGAAGACAGCAACCTCGTTGCCGGCGGGAAGGTAGAATGGCTCGTCCTTGCCGGGATGCCGCAGCCCGTCGGGCAGGCTTCGCGCGACGAGCGGCGTGCGCTGGACGTTCATCGCGTCAGCCCTGCGCCTCCGGCGCGGGCGGCCACGCCGCGGGCGCCGGGCGTCGTTTCGGCGCGAGGAAGAAGAAATCGTACAGGTACAGGGCCACGCCCAGCGTGAACAGCGTTCCCGTGCCCAGCACCATCAGGAAGTGCACCTGGATCTTGTGCTGGGTTTCCAGGTAACCGAGCCCCAGGATGCGTTCCAGGTACGTCTGGCCGATGCCCGCCGCCGCGAATGCCATCGTCATGCCGAACATCCCCGCCATCTGCAACCAGAAGGCCCACACGCCCGCAGGCGATTCGGTCGACTCCTGGTCGTGGCCGAACAGCCCGGGGGCGGCGTAGGTGATCATGGCCAGGACGATCATCACGTAAGCGCCGAAGAACGCCATGTGTCCGTGCATGGCGGTGATCATCGTGCCGTGCGTCCACTTGTTCACCGACGGCCAGGTGTGCGCCAGCCCCAGGATGCCCGCGCCCAGCGCCGAGAAGATCGCGCTGCCGATGGTCCAGTGCAGTGCCAGTCGGTTCGGGTGCGCCAGCCCCGAGCGTCGCATCGCGGTGTACGCGTAGATCGCCATGCCCAGGAAGGCCAGCGGCTCGAGCGCGCTGAAGAAGCCGCCGATGAAGAGCCAATAGCTCGGCACGCCGATCCAGAAGTAATGGTGCGCGGTGCCCAGGATGCCGGCGATGAACGTCAGTCCCACGATGACGTACAGCCACTTCTCCATCACCTCGCGGTCCGCCCCGGAGAGGCGGATGAGCAGGTACGCCAGCAGGCCCCCCTGGATCATCTCCCACACGCCCTCGACCCAGAGGTGCACGGTCCACCAGCGGTAGTAGATGCTCAGGGTGTAGTTGTCGAACGTCAGCAGCGCCGGCAGGTACAGCAGCGCGGCCAGCGCCAGGCCGGCCACGAGCACCCCTTCCGTCGTCGTGAGCCTCCGGGCCTTCCAGATCGTCATCCCGACGTTGTAGAGGAACATCAGCATGACGATCACGATGGCGAACTTCACCGGCTGCGGCTGCTCCAGCAGCTTGTTGCCTTCCGTCCAGTGGAACAGGTAGCTCACCACGGCGGTGACGCCGGCGATCGTCCACAGCCCGAGTTGCAGGTAGGCCAGGCGCACGGAATGGAGCTCGGTGCGCGATTCCTCGGGCACCAGCCAGTAGGTGGCGCCCATGAAGCCCGTCAGCACCCAGACGATCAGGACGTTGGTGTGGATCTCCTTGCTGATGTCGAACGGCAGCAGCCCCATCAGGGGATCGGGGCCGAGGTACTTCGTGATCGACAGGATCCCGAAGACCATCTGCAGCCCGTACAGGAGGAGGGCCACCACGAAATAGGGATAGGCGACTGCCTGTGTACGATAGCGCATGACCGCTCCGTTCTACTTGAGTGTCATCAGGTAGGCGACCAGCGCATCCAGCTGGGCCGGCTGGAGCGACTGTTCGAACCCGGGCGGCATCAGTGATACGCCGTTGGCGGAGTAGTTCGCGCCGGGAGCGAGCGAGGCGTTCGGCAGGAGGATCGACTCACGGATGTACCCGGCCGCGTCCGTTGCCTTCCCGGTGTAGTCCGCGGCGGTCACGCGGGCCGCGGCCGTGGCGGCGATCCCCGAGAGCGACGGCCCCACCACGTTCACGCCCGCCGCGGTCGAGTGGCACGCGAAGCACCCGGGCGGCGTCTGCCGGAACAGCGCCTGGCCCACGGCGACCGGATCGTCCGATGCCGCCTGCGGCGCGGCACCCCCGACATCGCTGCCCGGGATGGCCGCACCCGATACCAGGATGGGCCTCGGTGGCCAGCCCTGGTTGTCGATCTTGCCCACCCAGCTCAGGAACGCGATGACCTCGTCGATCTCGCCCGGGGTCAGGTGCAGGTTCGGCATGAGCCGCCGGTCACGCGTTTCGTTGTAGAACTTCGACGGATCCGTCAGGAAGGACCGCAGGTACGGCGCGCCGCGCTGTTCGGCGATCTTGGTCAGGTCGGGAGCGTAATAGGCGCCTTCACCCAGCAGCGTGTGGCAGTTGATGCAGTTCTTCCGGTGCCACACGTGTTTTCCCGCGATCACCGCGGGTGTTATCTCTCCCGAGTGCGTCAGGGTCCTGATGCGTTGGTGGGTGTCGACCGTGAGCGCGAGGAATATGAGGGAGAACAGTGCCGTGGAGCCAAGGAAGAAGATGCGCGTCTGTCGTTTTGTCATGGGTAACCCGGGTCAGACGCCGATAGCGGTGAAATAGCGCAGCGCCATGACCGCGCCATAGACGGCCGCGGCAGCCATCAACGCAAGGATGAGAAGACAGAGTGCGCGGGTGAGGCCAGTCGCGCCCATGGCGGGCGCTGCTGCACGACTGCTCTCCATCGCGGAACCTCCGGACTGGGAATGCGCGGGGGAAACGACGTGGGGTACAATTTAGATACGGCTCGGGACCCGATCCCGCAACCTCACGACGGCAGTGACCGGCTCGATTTCATCGCGCCGGCGAGGGGGCCTCGGCGCCGATGGTGCCCGGCACCTCGCCCGACGTGGTGGCGGGAACGCTGCGCGCCGAGCAGGCCAGGCCGTCGCGCGCTGCTCCCACTTCGAGACGGCACCCGCCCCCGCTGGCCGCGCCTTGGCCTTCCCCGATCACGACGGTCGCGGCGTACCCCTGCGCGTCGAGCGTGATGCTCAGTTCGTTCCCCGGCGATGGCTGCGGGGCGTAGCCCGCGCGCGTGAGGGTGGCGAGGTCGGCATAGCGGCCCGAGTCGGCGTGGAACGCCGCCTCGGCCTCCCGGATGGCACGGGCATCGGCCGCGGCCGCCGCGACCCGGGCCCGCGCCGTCAGTCCTCGCTGGCGCATCGCGGCCACTCCAGCGAGAATGCCCACCACCACGATGACCACCAGCAGCTCCACCAGGGTGAGGCCGGCGTGAGAATACTGGGCGGGGTTGCGTCGCATATCGGGAAACATCCCTCTACCGACCCCCAATGATCAACTACGACCCCAAGCGCTGGTGGCTCGTGCTCCTGAGCTTCCCCAGGAGCCCCGTCTTCACCACCCTGCTCCTGGACGTCATCGGCGTCGGGATCTACGCTGGGCTGGTGGTATGGGTGCAGGAGCGTCTCGGATTCGAGGCGCCGCTCGGGCCCCAGATCCTTTCCCTGCTCGGCATCATCCTGGGCCTCCTGCTCGTGTTCCGCACCAACACCGCCTACGATCGCTGGTGGGAGGGGCGCCGATTGTTGGGCCAGCTCACCAACGTGAGCCGTGCCCTCGCGCGCCAGCTCGACGCCATGCTGCCCGGGCAAGCGCGCGAGCGCCGCGACACGTACGCGGAGTTGCTGGCCGCCTGGCCCGTCGCCCTCACCCAGCGCCTCCGCGGCAACGGCCTGCGCGAACCGGGTCGCCTCTCCAGCGAGCTCGTCTGCGCGCTGCAGGGCGATATCCGCCAGGGCGCGCTCCCTCGCGAGGCCCTGATCTCGCTCACCCCCATGATGGCCGCATTCGATGACATCCAGGGCGGCTGCGAGCGCATCCTCAAGACGCCGATCCCGTTCTCCTATAGCAGCTACGTCAAGCAGTTCGTCCTCTTTTTCGCCCTGCTCGCGCCCTTCGCCCTCGCCGACGAGTTCGGCTACGGCACCATCATCGCCGAGATGTTCATCTTCTTCTCGACCATGGGACTGGAGCTGCTGGCGGGAGAGGTGGAAGAGCCCTTCGGTCAGGACCGCAACGACCTGCCGGTTGACGACATCGCGACCGGGATCGCGCTGGATGTGAGGTGGATCCTCGGGGCCAAGGGTTCAGAGTCGAGGGTCCAGGGCTGACCCTCGTCTCTCGACTCTGGACGCTGGACCCTGGACCTGGACCCTCGACCCCCAAAGAAGAACCCCCGCCCGGTACTTGACCGGCGGGGGTTCTTGTTTGCCGCAGGCGAAATCAGTTCGCCGGCGCAGCCTCACCCATCGCGACGCACTCGACGCCGGTCAGGCCCTGCACACGGTTCTGATATTCCGTGTAGGCAGCCTGCACCTGGGTCGCGGCCGCGCCCAGCGTAGTCGAGCCCGGGATTGCCGCAACCGCCGCCGCGTAGGCATCGTGGGCGGCCACGAGGGCCTTCGCCTCAGCCTTGTCCATCGCGGCCGTGGCCGTCTGGACCTTCGCGTACGCCGACTCCATGTTCGACGTTGCCGTCTTCAGGTCCGCAACCGACGAGGTGGAGTCGAGCGTCGTGTAGGCGGCGATCGAGCTGGCCAGGCCAGCGAGATCATTGCAGTACGCCGCATCGGCCTTCATCGAACCCGCGTCGGCCTTCTCGGCCTTCTTTTCGGGAGACGCACAAGCGGCCATCGCGGCGACCGCGGCCAGCGCCAACAGACCCTTCTTCATGACTCTCAACTCCGCTAGTGGTGAGGTGGGGTGGACTCCTTGCACTGCCATGATTGCAGCGGTGCAGGAGGTGACAAGGTACAAACCCTTGTGCTGTAAGTCCATAGGAGGGAGATGCGGTGATGCGATTCGGTGATGCCGGTCACACCGCGGGGTGATTGCCCGTCCACCCGCTCG
>JAGGAG010000181.1 GCA_017889745.1 Gemmatimonadota bacterium
GCGTTGAGCGGCACGTCGGTCCGGTGCGGGGCGGGACTCGTCCGAACGACGCGGGGTGGGCGACCCGACCGCACCCTCAACTCCTCCGAGCTCGTTGCGCCGCTGCTGTCGGTCAGGGTCAGTGCAACCACATCCCCGCTCGCAGCCGCGATGGCGATTGGATCGAATCCGCCATCGAGTATGCCGGTGGTCGCCGACTCGCCGTCCTCGCCGCGCACCAGGGCCTGAACCGCTCCGGGTACCGCCTGCGGCATCGCTGAGACGAACACCACCGATCCGCTCGAGTCTGCACCTCCCGGCAGCGAGGCGCGTGGAATCGGTGCGGACACGATGATCTCGGCAGCCGCGGATCCCGCGGGCACCGATGCCTCGGGGTCTCCGACCTTCTCGGATCCGCATGCAAGCAGGGCCAGCACCACGAACGGCGACCCTTCCCGCCAGCAGCGCGGCGCTAGTGGTGGCATGACGAGCCTCGCAGTTCGAAATCGCGACGAAACCATGAAGTCATTAAACGCCCGTAGGCTCCGAGTCTTGCGCTGGACTCAGTTGCCTGTCGGGCACATTACGCCGACAGCTTGAGCTTCGGCATTTCTTCGGGTATCTTGAGACAAAGATCCGGAGGGTGCCAAGTGCTAATCACCATCGTGGTTCGACCCAAGGGCAGCAGCCCTAATCCCCTGCCTTCCACCAGCTTACGCACATGTCCGGAGTGCGAGGGCCCGCTGGCGCACGCCTGCGGTTGCATCAGCTGCCGCCAGTGCGGCTGGGGCCGATGCGGCTGAAGTCCGCCCCGGCCAGTGCGGGGTCCACTGCCCGCCAGATCGAACTCGCGGAGCTGGCCCAGCGGGCAACGCAGCGCGGACTCCCGGTGCTCGACACCCGCGAACGCGGCACCGATTTCCGCGAACTCCCCGTTCGGTCCGCGCTCAACAGCCCAGCCGCGACCCACATGGGATTCTGGTCGCTCAATCCCTACATCGGCTGCGAGTTCGGCTGCAGCTACTGCTACGCGCGCGACACGCATCGCTACACCGTCGAGCGTCACGCGGCCAGCGGCGACCTGAGCACCGACGCGGATCGCGCGCTGCTCTCCAGGCCAGCCGTGGATGCGTTCGAGCGACACATCCTGGTCAAGCGCAACCTCGCCACCGTGCTCATGCGGACGCTCGACCCGTCGCGCGTCGGCGATGCCGCCATCGTCATCGGCACCGCCACCGATCCCTACCAGCCCGCGGAACGCCGCTTCGGCATCACGCGCAGCGTCCTCGAGGTGCTATTGCGTTTCCCCAAGCTCCATCTTGGCCTCATCACCAAGTCGCCGCTCATCACCCGGGACATTCCGCTGCTTCGCGAACTGTCTGCCAGGCATCGCCTCAAGATTCACGTTTCGCTCGCGACCTGTGATGACACGCTGCTCCGGCGTCTGGAGCCCCGCACCCCTGTGCCGCACGCGAGGCTGCGCGCCCTGGCGCAACTCACCGCGGCAGGACTCGACGCCGGCGTGCTCGTGGCGCCGATCGTGCCGCTGCTCACCGACTCCCGCGAGGGCCTGGCCCGTCTCTTCGCCGCCGCGCGCGCGGCGAATGCCCGCCGGGTCAACGGCGGCGTGCTTCGACTCGGACCAACCGCGAGGCAGCGCTTTCTCGCGCAGATCGCCACGGAGTTCCCGGAACTCCTCGGCCGCTACGAGCGCCACTTCGCCCGCTCGCGTAACGCCGAGCCCGCCTACCGCCAGGCGCTCTCGCGCCGGCTGCACGGGCTGCAGGAGGAGTTCGGTTTTCCGGTGGGTGGCATGACCAGCGACATCGATGCAATGAGCGGAACGGACGTACAGGGCGACGAGCAGATGGCGCTGACACTCTAGGCGTTCGGTTCACGTCCTCACGGACTCACGCCCATGACAACACCACCTTCCCGAACGTGTCATTCTCCTCCATCAGCCGGTGCGCCCGGCCCAGTTCCTTCATTGGCAGCACCGTGTCGACCACCGGCCTGAGCCGGGCATTCTCGCCGGCCACCGAAATGGCGAACGCCGGAAGGACCTCCTGGATGAACTCGCGCACCAGCGTCGCGCGTTCCGCTGGCCCGCGTGACCGCATCACCGTGCCGATGATCTCGAGCCGCTGCCGCAGCACGAAGCCAAGGTCCACCTCGCCCTGGCTGCCGAGCAGGAGCCCGAGCAGGACCAGCCGGCCGCGCGGAAGAAGGGCAGCCAGGTTCTGCTGCAGGGCCGGGCCACCGAGCAAGTCGATCACGGCATGCACCGGCTCGGAGAGCTGCTCAGCGAGTGATCCGCGGCTCGTGTCAATCGCCTCGTCCAGCCCGAGGGCCATGAGCCGCTCCAGCTTTGCCGCGGTGCGCGACGTGCCCACGGTGTGCGCGCCGAGGAAGCGCGAGAGCTGTACGGCGGCCGTGCCGACGCCGCTGCCCGCGGCATGAATGAGCACCCGATCGCCGGTCGCGATCCTCGCGCGGTGTACCAGTGCGTCCCAGGCCGTGAGGAATGCTTCCGGAATGGCCGCGGCTTCGGTGTACGAGAGGGCGCGCGGGATCGGCATCGCCTCGTCCTCGCGAACCACCACGGTCTCGGCGTGCGCGCCGCCGCCCACCAGGCCCATGACGCGGTCGCCCGTTTGCCAGCGCGACGCGCCCGGCCCGCGGACTTCGACCGTGCCCGCGTACTCGAGTCCGGGGATCTGCGACGGCCATCCCGGGGGTGCGGGATAGTGCCCCTTCCGCTGCAGAATGTCGGCGCGATTGAGGCCAGCCGCGTGCACGCGCACCCGGACCTCGTGCGGGCCGGGTGCCGGCGCGGGAACATCGCGGATCTCGATGACGTCGGTATCGCCGGCGCCGTTGTACCATGCTGCGCGCATCTGCACGGGATTCACCGTGATACGTTGATGATGGCGGGGGTACGAGGATTGCAGCGCCGCCATGCACGCGTCAATTCCTCTCTCTCAAGGTCGTGCACAATGCGCCGACGGCCCGCGCCGCTCAACCTGCTCCTGCCGAGTGCCATGCTGCTGCTCGCGGCCTGTTCCTCCGACAGCCAGCAGCCGCCGCCGGTGGCGATCAACCTCGCGCTCGAGCCCGTGGCGACCACCTTCACCTTTCCGATCCTCGCCACCGCCCCCACCGGCGACCCCCGGCTGTTCGTGGTCGAGAAGGGTGGCCTGGTAAAGGTCGTGAAGGGCGGCGTGGTCCTCGGCACGCCATTCCTCGACGTGAGCGGGCTCATCTCGAACGGCGGTGAGGAGGGACTGCTCGGGCTCGCGTTCGATCCGCAGTACGGCGCGAACGGGCGCTTCTTCATAAGCTACACCAACCCCGCGGGAGACAACGTCCTCGCGTCCTACCAGGTCTCCGGCAACGCGGACGTGGCGGATGCGGCCAGCGCCGTCATCCGCCTTACGGTGGGCCAGCCCTACGACAACCACAACGGCGGCCACATCGCGTTCGGCCCGGACGGCTACCTGTACATGGGCATCGGCGACGGCGGCAGTGGGGGTGACCCCAACGGTCACGGCCAGGATCGCAACGACCTGCTCGGCTCGATCCTGCGCGTCGATGTCAGCGGCACCACGGGCTACGCCGTGCCACCAGGCAATCCACTGGTCGGTGTGGCCGGAACGCGAAGCGAACTGTGGAACTGGGGCCTGCGCAATCCGTGGCGCTTCAGCTTCGACCGGTCAACCGGCGACCTCTACATCGGCGACGTGGGCCAGAACGAGCGTGAGGAGATCGACGTATCCACCGCGGCGTCGGGCGGCGGCAGGGGCCTGAACTACGGCTGGAACATCATGGAAGGAACGCGGTGCTACAACGCGGGCAGCTGCGACATGACGGGGCTCACGCTCCCGGTTCTCGACTACACCCACGGTGATGGATGCTCAGTCAGCGGCGGGTACGTCTATCGCGGCAGTGCCATTCCCGACCTCGCAGGCACCTACTTTTACGCCGACTTCTGCAGCGGGTGGGTGCGCAGCTTCCGGTACACCGGCGGCCAGGTCACGGAGGCAGGAACCTGGAGCGCGCTCGCGCCGGGCGGGAGCATTCCGAGCTTCGGGGAGGATAGTGCGGGTGAACTGTACGTACTCACGGCGGAAGGCGGCGTGTACCGCATCGTCGAGCACTGACACGGGGCGGCGCCCCGCGTGACCCCCGACGAGCTCGAGCGTCTTGCCGCGCGCGTGCCGGCGCTCATCCGCTTCGGCACTTCCTCCTGGACCTATCCCGGATGGAAGGGGCTCGTCTACCACCGCGACTATCACGGCAGGGGCACGGCGGCACCCATGCTCGCCGAGTACAGCCGCTTTCCGCTTTTCCGCACGGTGGGCATCGACTCCAGCTTCTACGCCCCGCCCACCGATGCCGTCCTGGAGAGCTACTCCGCCAACCTGCCCGCGGGCTTCCCCTGCGTGAGCAAGGTGTGGCAGGAGATCACGGTGCACACCTGGGCCAAGGTGCAGAACAAGGCCCGCGCCGGAGAAGCGAATCCGCACTTCCTCGACGCGGTCCTGTTCCTGGAGTCGGTCTACGGGCCGTACCAGGCGCACTTTGCCGGACATACCGGACCGTTCGTCTTCGAGTTCCAGGCGATTCAGTCGGAGGGGCGCGGCGGCGTCACGGCGGCGGAGTTTGCGGAGCGGCTCGATCGGTTCTTCGGGGAGTTGCCGGCCGGCGGGCCGTGGGCCGTGGAGATCCGCAACCCGGAGTACCTCACCCCCGCCTACTTCGCGGTGTTGCGCGAGCATGGCGTCGCGCATGTCTTCAACTCCTGGACCCGAATGCCGTCGA
>JAGGAG010000069.1 GCA_017889745.1 Gemmatimonadota bacterium
GGACGAGTTCCGCCGGCTCGAGGCCATGGGTCTCACCATGTACGGGCAGATGACGGCCGGCAGCTGGATCTATATCGGGTCGCAGGGAATCCTCCAGGGCACCTACGAGACCTTCGCGGAGTGCGCCCGCCAGCATTTCGGGGGCACGCTGGCGGGCCGGCTCGTCGTCACGGGCGGTCTCGGCGGCATGGGCGGCGCGCAGCCGCTTGCCGCCACGATGAACGGGGCCGCGTTCCTGGGCGTCGATGTCGACGCCGAACGAATCCACCGGCGGGTGGACACCGGGTACTGCGACCGGATGGAGACGAGCCTCGACCGCGCGCTGCAGCTCCTGCTCGACGCGAAGGCGACGGGGGCGGCACTGTCCGTGGGCCTGGTGGGCAACATTGCCGAGGTGGTGCCCGAGCTCGTGCGCCGCGGCATCACTCCCGATGTCCTGACCGACCAGACGTCGGCGCACGACCTGCGGCTGGGTTACATCCCGCTGGGATATTCGCTCGAGGCCGCGGCCGTGCTTCGGGAGCAGGATCCCAAGGGCTACGAGTCGGCGGTGCTCGACTCCATGTGCGTGCACGTGGAGGCGATGCTGGCGCTGAAGGCTCGGGGCGCCGTTGCGTTCGACTACGGGAACAACCTGCGCGGCCAGGTAGCCGACCTCCGCGGCATGAGCGAGGCGTTCCGGATTCCCGGGTTCGTGCCGGAGTTCATCCGTCCGCTCTTCTGTCGCGGGTCGGGGCCCTTCCGCTGGGCCGCGCTTTCGGGTGATCCGGGGGACATCGCGGTCACTGACGACGCGGTGCTCGAGACCTTCCCGCAGAAGGCCGACCTTGCGCGGTGGATCGCGAAGGCCCGCGAGAAGGTGCATTTCCAGGGGCTGCCGGCGCGGATCTGCTGGCTCGAGTACGGGGAACGCGCGGAGATGGGGCAGCGGTTCAACTGGCTGGTGAAGAAGGGCAGGGTGCGGGCGCCGCTCGTCATCGGGCGCGACCACCTCGACACCGGCTCCGTGGCGTCGCCAAACCGGGAAACGGAGGCGATGAAGGACGGCTCCGACGCCATCGCCGACTGGCCGTTGCTCAACGCCATGCTGAATACCGCGTGTGGCGCCAGCTGGGTGTCGCTGCACCACGGCGGCGGCGTCGGCATCGGCTACTCCCTTCACTCCGGCATGGTCGTCGTGGCTGATGGAACCGACAAGGGGGCGGAACGGCTGATGCGCGTGCTGACGGCCGATCCCGGCACCGGTGTCATGCGTCATGCCGATGCGGGGTATGAGGAGGCGATCGACACGGCCCGCGAGCGCGGAGTGGATCTCCCCATGCTGGAAGGGCGTGAACGGTGAACCGTGGATGGTGAACGGGAATCGACGCCCGTTCACCGTTTACCGTCTACCGTTTAGTGTTGGCCGTGCCTCTCCTCACCAATATCGGCTACCTCGCGACCTGCCGCGCTCCGGGCGCGCAGGGAGACATCCACCCGGTCCGCGAGGCCGCACTCGCCTGGGAAGGCGGTCGCATCACGTGGGCCGGCCCGGCGCGTGACCTTCCGGCAGCCCTGCGCGCACTGCCGGCCGAGGACGCTGGTGGCCTGGCGGTGTTCCCCGGACTCGTGGACTGCCACACGCACCTCGCGTTCGGCGGGTGGCGCGCCGATGAATTCGAGCAGCGCATCCAGGGTGCCACCTACCTCGAGATCGCCGCGCGCGGTGGCGGGATCGTGTCCACCGTCCGGCAGACGCGTCAGGCCACCGAGGCGCAGCTGGAGGCACGCGCCCGCGGATGGCTCGCGGCCATGCGGGAGCTCGGCGTCACCACGGTCGAGTGCAAGAGCGGTTACGGCCTCGACCGGGACACCGAGCTGCGCCTCCTTCGGGTGTACCGTCGCCTCGCGGCGTCACAGCCGTGCCGGCTCGTCTCCACCTATCTGGGCGCGCACGTGGTCCCGGCGGAATATCGCGAGCGTCGTGCCGACTACGTGCGGCTGATCATCGATGACATGATCCCGCTGGTGGCCCGCGAGGGCCTCGCCGACTGCTGCGACGCCTTCGTGGAGCAGTCGGCGTTCTCCATCGAGGAGGCGCGGGCCATCCTCCGGGCGGGGCTCGACGCCGGCCTCCGGTCCAAGCTCCATGCCGACCAGCTTTCCGATGGTGGCGGCGCCCTGCTGGCCGCCGAACTCGGTGCGTTGTCGGCCGATCACCTGGAGCATGTCTCCGACGCGGGGATCGCCGCGATGGCGCGCGCGGGCGTGGTCGCCGTGAGCCTGCCCCTCGCGACGATGTACCTGAACCAGCCTCCCATGCCGGCGAGGCGGCTCATCGAGGCCGGTGTGGCGGTGGCGGTTGCCACGGACTTCAATCCGGGGTCCGCACCGAGCTTCCACCTGCCGTTCGCGCTCACACTGGCCTGCACGTTGCAGCGGATGACGCCGGCGGAGGCGCTCAAGGGCGCGACCATCTACGCGGCGCGGGCCGTGGGGCGTGATGCGGAGGTCGGCTCGCTCGAGGCGGGCAAGTTCGCCGACTTCGCGCTGTTCGATGTGCCCGACGTGACGCAATGGCTCTATCAGCTGCAGGCCAACGCCTGTGTGCGGACCGTCATCGGCGGGGAGACAGTGTGGCGCTCGTGACACCATGGGATCGCAGTGACCCGCGCGTGGAAAACATCATGGGACGTGCGGTGGCCGCCGGCGAGGCGCCTCACGCGGTCCTGCTGGGCTTTCCAACGGATGAGGGCGTATTGCGGAACGGGGGACGGCCCGGCGCGGCGCGCGGTCCGGCCGAGATCCGGCGCTGGCTCGCCCGCATCGCGCCCGACGCGCGCGATGCCCCACGGTTCACCACGCTGCTCGAGCATACCACCGATCTTGGCGACATCGCGCTTACCGGAAACCTCGATGCCGACCAGGCGGCGCTGGGCGAGGTGGTCGGCGGGCAGCTGAAGCTCGGGCGGTTCGTCATCATCCTGGGCGGTGGCCACGAAACGTCGTTCGGGCACTTTCTCGGCTATGTCAACGCCCGCCTGCAGGTGGATGCCCTGAACTGGGATGCCCACGCCGACGTGCGCCCCCTGCGCGACCGGCTCGCCCACTCCGGGTCACCGTTCCGGCAGGCCCTCGAGCACTCATCGGGAGCGCTCCGCCGCTATTCGGTCGCGGGGCTGCAGCCGCACGACGTTTCCGCGGCGCACCTCGACCTGGTGCGGAAGCGCGGGCGCGCGGTGTTCCGCGATGAGGTGACGCCGACGGTCATGCGCGAGCTCTACGCGCAACTCGGCGACCCTTCATTTGTCTCCTTCGACATCGATGCGGTGGACCAGGCCTTTGCCCCAGGCGTGAGCGCACCCTCCACCGGAGGGTTCACGCCGGCGGAATGGCTCGCCTTTGCCTACGGCGGCGGACGCCAGGCCGGCGTGCGCTCCGTGGACCTGGCCGAGTTCAACCCGGTGTACGACCGGGACGGACAAACCGGCCGGCTGGCCGCGCTGACGATCTGGCAGGTGCTGCGGGGGTTTGCCGCGCGCCCCTGACTGGCGGGCCAAGACCCTCGCTCTGGCGCGAAGCAGTACGCCCTCTCATCATTAGGGCGCCTTCATATATCCATGTTGAGGCTGCTTGGCCACTGCGGTACGCCCAACGATTGAAGTCGATGCTCCTTCGCCGGCCGCTCCCATGGTGGCCGGACGCATCGCTTCCGTAGATATCCTGCGGGGCGTGGTCATGGTCATCATGGCCCTCGACCACACGCGGGACTACTTCACCAACATCCCCTACGATCCCGCTGATCTCACCCGGACGTCGGTCGCGCTCTTCCTGACGCGGTGGATCACCCACTTCTGCGCGCCGACCTTCGTGTTCCTCGCCGGCGTGGGGGCGGGGCTGAGCGGGGCCGGCGGACGTTCGCTCCGATCGCTGTCGCGTTTTCTCTGGACGCGGGGGCTTTGGCTCATCGTCGCCGAGCTCACCGTGGTGCGGTTCGCCTGGGCGTTCAACTTCGCGTACACCACCCAGGTGTGGGTCCAGGTGATCTGGGCCCTGGGCTGGTCGATGATCGTCCTCGCCGCGCTGGTGCACCTGCCGAGATGGGCGGTGGCGACGTTCGGCATTGTCATGATCGCCGGTCACAACCTGCTCGACGGCATCCCCCTCCTGTACCAGGGCGACACGCTCATCGGTGCCGGCGCCCGCGACTGGTTCTGGTCGTTCCTTCACGTCCAGCGCATGCCGATCGCGTACCCGATCATTCCATGGATCGGCGTCATGGCGGCAGGCTACGCCTTCGCGCCGATCCTGCTCAAGCCGCGCGCCCAGCGCGTTCGCGCGCTCCTGCTCCTTGGCGGGGCGCTGACGCTGCTGTTCGTGCTGCTGCGCGCCCTCAACGTGTATGGCGACGCCTCGCGCTGGGCCGTCCAGCCGCGGCCGGCCATGACGCTGATGTCGTTCCTGAACACGACCAAGTATCCCCCGTCGCTGTTGTACCTCCTGATGACGCTCGGGCCGGCCATCATGCTCCTCGGGCCATTCGAGCGCCTGCGGGGACCGGCGGGAAGGTACTTCGACACGATCGGGCGGGTGCCCTTCTTCTACTACGTGCTCCACATCGCGCTCCTTCACGCCCTCGCCCTCATCGCGGGCGCCATGCAGGGGTTCCCGATGAAGGCACTGCTCAACCCGCCGTTCTTCGGCTACGGCGAGGGCTGGGGCACGGGACTCCTGAATGTGTACCTCATCTGGCTGTTCGTGGTGCTGGTGCTGTACCTGCCTTGTCGATGGTTCGCCGGCGTGAAGGCGCGCCGGCGCGACCTGTGGTGGCTCAGTTACCTCTAGCGGAGGAGAACGTATGCGGCGTGCATCCGGGTGGGTCGTTGGCATCGTGCTGGTCGGTGCGGTGATGTCGGCCTGTGGCGGCGGGAGCAGCGCGATTGCCGGGAAGTGGACGAAGGCGATGGCGGGCGAGGGAGATGTCGTGCTGACGATCGCGTCGAACGGTGACGCGTCGCTCGCGCTTCCCGATGGACGGTGGCCGGCCGAGATCGACATGACCGGCAAGGTCGCGGTTGTCGGCGACAGCCTCAGCATAACCGCCGACGGCGGCCCATCGGCCTGCGCGCAGCCGGCGCCCAAGTACGCGTTCGCGGTGAGCGGGAACACCCTCACGATCGGGGCGGGCAGCACCGATCCCTGCGGTGCCCGTCACGCCGCGCTGGTGGGGACCTGGACCAAGTCCTGAGGCAGGGCGGGCCACTGCTGGCTGACGCAGTGGAAGGCGCCGAGCCCCCACACCAGGTCGGTGCAGTCGATACCGACCACCCGCCTCGTGGGGAACAGGCGTTGCAGCGTGTCGAGGGCCTCGCCGTCGCGACGATGGTCATACGTGGGTAGCAGCACGAGCGAGTTGGCGATATAGAAGTTGGCGTAGCTCGCCGGCAGCCGCTGGCCCTCGTGCTCCAGGCGCCCCGGCATCGGCAGCGCAACGACCCGCAGGGGTCGTGAGCAGGGTGCCCGCCCCGTTCACGTCGATCGATCCGCCCTCCATCACGATTCCCGGGTGGTACACCGGGATGCCGAACGCCTGGCCCACCAGACTCGGGATCACGTCATCGAGGTCGAACGGCGGGTACTTGCCGCCCCACGCGTTGTAGCCCCAGTCGATGATGGCCTGTTCCGCTCCGCGCGAAGTGGTGCGCTGCACGAAGATCGGCCCATGATCGCGGCACCACGCGTCGTCGGTGGGGAAGTGGTGGAAGAAGACATTGGGCAGGTTGGTGCCGCGCACCAGCGTGCCACGGGCCCGCGACTCCATCTCCGGCCCGCTCACGTTGACGTGCACCTCCTCGCGCTCGCTCAGCAGCTGCACCATGCGCGCGAAGATGCCAGGCACCGTCTCGAACTTGCCGGGCCAGGACGCTTCCTTGTGCGGCCAGCTGAGCCAGGTGCCGCGATGCGGCGCCCACTCGGCGGGCATGGAGTAGCCGAGTTGCGCGGGAGTCGAAGACATCAATCGTCGATGAACCGCTTCGTGATGTCTCCGTAGGCCTCGATCCGCCGGTCCCGCAGGAACGGCCAATGGGTCCGCTGCACGTCCACCCGTGCCAGGTCGCACGGCACGACGATCACCTCTTCGCCTTCGCCGGCCCTGGCGAGGATGCGCCCGCCGGGATCGGCGACGAAGCTGCGCCCCCAGAACTCGATGCCCCCCGCCGGTCCATCCTCGACCCCGACACGATTGACCGCGCAGACGAACACGCCGTTCGCGATGGCATGACTTCGCTGGATCGTCTCCCATGCGTCAGCCTGCTGCGCGCCGAACTCGGCCTTCTCCGGCACGAGCCAGCCGATCGCGGTGGGATAGAACAGGATCTGCGCGCCGCGCAGCGCAGTGAGCCGCGCACCCTCGGGATACCACTGGTCCCAGCACACGAGCACGCCGATGCGGCCGAACCGCGTGTCCCACGCGCGGAAGCCGAGGTCACCGGGCGTGAAGTAGAACTTCTCGAGATACTGGGGATCGTCCGGGATGTGCATCTTCCGGTACTTGCCCAGGTAGCGGCCGTCAGCATCGATGATCGCGGCGGTGTTGTGGTAGAGTCCCTCGGCGCGCTTCTCGAACAGACTTGCCACGATCACCACGCCGAGCTCCGCCGCTACTGCGCCGAGCGCCTCGGTGGACGGTCCGGGGATGGCTTCGGCCAGCGCGAAGAAGCGGTGGTCTTCGGTCTGGCAGAAATAGGGCCCCTGGAAGAGCTCCTGGAGGCAGACGATCTGGGCGCCCCGGGCCGCGGCGGTGCGCACGCCCTCGATGGCGCGTGCGAGGCCGGTGGCGGCGCTCGCGGATGCACGCTGCTGCACCAGGCCGATCTGGATGATGCGTTCGGTGTGTGCCATGGGGAGGAAAAGATACTCGGCGCCGCGCGCGCCCGCACGCGCAACCGTTCCGCTCCGACAGCCGTAGGGTTACTCTCTGTGTCCGCCTTCCCGGCGTCCAGGTCCCAATTCCCGGAGTGATCGATCCCATGCTGCTCGCCCTGCTTGCCTTGCTTCAGCAACCCGTCGCGCCGCCTCCGCCAGCCAAGCCGGCGGCGCCACCCAAGCTGATCGAACGTGTAGAAGTCATCCCGGCCTCCGCCGAAGTGGGCGTGGGCCAGACGCTGCAGCTGGCCGCCAAGGCGTACGACGCCAGCGGCAACGTCCTGCCGGACGCGTCCTTCCGGTGGTTCACCGGCGGCGACGAGGGCAGCGTGTCCGAAACCGGCCTGGTGAAGGCGGGCTATCGCGGCCGGGTTCGCGTCACGGTGGCGGCGTCCGTCCCCGGCAGCAAGCCGGCGTTCGGCGAGGCGGACGTGAAGGTGATCCCGTCGCCCCCGGCCCGCATCGTGGTAGCGCCATCGGTTTCGCGGCTCGTGGTGGGAACGCGGGTGTCGATCACCGGCACGCCCTACAGTCACGAGAACGACCGCCGCTACGACCAGGTCACCTTCACGTCGAGCAACCCGAAGGCGGCCCAGGTGACGCCCGACGGCCGCGTGCTGGCGGTGGCGCCGGGATCGGCCACCATCACGGCCAGGGCCGCCGGAGCCACCCAGGCGATCCCGGTGCAGGTGGTGGCCGGTCCGGTGTCGAAGGTGACCCTCGCGCCCGACAAGGCGTCGGTGCTTACGGGCGACGTGGTGCGGTTCAAGAGCGACGTGCGTGGGGCGGGAGGCAGGTCGCTGTGTGACGTCTCGGTTCGCTGGACCCTGGAGGCCGGCGGCCCGGAGGCATCCGCCTCGATCGACGCTGACGGCGCCTTCGTGGCCGAGACACCCGGCAAGTACACGGTGACGGCAAGCGTGGGCGGTGCTTCCGCCGACGCCGTGATCGAGGTGGCCAGGCGGAAGGTGGGGCGCGGGTTCCAGGTGGTCGGCCGCGTGCCGGTCAAGTTCTCGACCGCCGAGGCGTGGGTCCATCCATCGAACACTTGTGTCTACCTCAGCACAATCGCCGACCGCGTCTATGCCATCGACATCACCACGCCGTCGGCGCCGAAGATCGTCGACTCGATGATGACCAACGCGCGGATCGTGAACGACGTGATGACCACGGAGGATGGCAAGTTCGGCGCCTTCTCGCGCGAGGGCGCGTCCGATCGCAAGAACGGCATCGTGATCTTCGAGGCCAGCGACCCGTGCCACCCGAAGCCAATTGCCGAGTATACCGAGACAGTGCAGGGCGGCGTGCACTCCTCCTACGTGTACCAGGGGCACGTCTATCTGACCGATGACGCGACCGGATCCATGCGCGTCATCGACATCACCGATCCCTACAAGCCGCACGAGGTGGCCCGGTTCCAGACCGAGCAGACCGAGGAGGGACGCTACCTCCACGACATCATGGTGGTGGACGGCCTGGCGTACCTGTCCTACTGGAACGACGGACTGGTCATCGTCGACGTGGGCAACGGGATGAAGGGGGGATCGCCCGAAAGGCCGGTGTTGGTCTCGCAGGCCAAGTACGACCTGCAGGAGCTGTACACCCGTGTGGAGCAGCTCTGGGGACTGGGTGCGCGCGGCACCCATACCGCCTGGCGGCACAAGAACTATGTCTTCGTTGGCGACGAGGTCTATGCGTCCAGGGCGGCGACGGGGCTCAAGGACGGCAACAACCTGACGTTCGGCCGCATGACCGTGTTCGACGTGTCGAACATCGAACAGCCGAAGATCGTGGCCTGGTACGAGCCCACGGACGGCGGCGTGCACAACATCTGGGTGGCGGGCGACACGCTGTACCTGGGCAACTATCAGGGCGGGGCCCGCGCGGTGGACATCTCGGGCGAACTGAAGGGCGACCTGCTCAAGGAAGGCCGCGAGATCAGCTGGATCCTCACGGCCGATGCGGAAGGCAACCGTCCCCGGGCTACTTTCGCGTGGGGCGCGGTCGTGAAGAACGGCTACATCTACGTGCCCGACATCAACTCGGGGCTGTGGATCCTGAAGCTGGAGCCGAAGGCGGGGGCAGCGACGCCGTAGCGACAAACGCGTGAAAGGTGAACAGTGAACGGTGCACGGGATCTCCTCTCCTGTTCACCGTTCACCGTTTACAGTTTACGCTGTCATTTCACTCTGCTTCAGCTTCCGGTGCACCGACGTCCGCGCATCGTACGTCACGAAATCCGGCAGCAGCCAGCACAACGCAGCCGTTCCGGCCACGCACAGGATCCCGCCCGACACCACCGATCCCCTGATGCCGGCGAAACTCGCCACCAGCCCCGCCTCGACGTTGCCGAGCAGCGGGCCGCTCATGTAGCTGATCTGCTCGATGCCGGCGAGCCGCCCCCGGAGCCCGTCGGGGATCGTCTGGTTCCAGATGGTCATGCGATACACCGCGCTGACCATGTCGGCCGCACCAGCCAGCGCGAGGCACGCGAAGGCGGGCCAGAGCGTGGTGGTGAAACCGAAGCCGATGATGGCTACGCCCCAGAACGCCGCCGCGACGGCGATGGCGCGGCCATGCCGGTGCACCCGCCCCGTCCAGCCGCTCGTGGCGCTGGCCAGGAAGGCCCCGAACGCCGGCGCGGCGTAGAGCAGCCCCAGCACCTTGCCGCCACCCAGGCGCTCCGCGATGGCGGGGAAGAGCGCGTAGGGCATGCCGAAGAACATCGCGTTCATGTCGATGAGGTAGGTACCGAGCAGGTCCTTGCGGCTCAGGGCATAGCGGAAACCCTCCAGCACCCGGCCGAGACTCGGCCGCTCCGCATCGGCCGGCGGGGCCACGCTCCGGATGGCCGTCACCACGCCGATGGAGATGACGAAGCTGAGCGCGTCGAGCGCGTAGGTCGCGGGGAGCCCCACCGTGGAGATCAGGAGGCCACCGATCGCGGGGCCGCCGATGGCGGCGAAGGTGCTCCCGAACGACTCGAGGGCGGCAGCGGCGGGCATCAGTTCCGCCGGGAGAAGACGGGGCGCCAGCGCTTGCAGCGCGGGCCGCTGGAACCCGCTCAAACCCGCGCTGATCGCGGCGAGCACGAACAGCGCCCAGACGGGCGGGGACGTCGTGAGGGCCAGGATCACCAGCACCACGCTGCAGCAGGCGAGGCCCACTTCGCTGAGGATCAGCAGGCGCCGGCGGTCGTGCGCGTCGGCGTAGGCGCCGCCCGCGAGCGCCATGAAGAGCAGCGGCACCAGCTCCACCGCGCCCAGGAGGCCCACGGCCAGGGTCGAGTGGGTCCGCTGGTACACCTGGTAGGGAAATGCCACCGTCGTGAGCATCGACCCGGCATACGAGACCGTGCGCCCGACGTAGAGCAGGCGGTAGTCACGGCTCTCGCGAAGCGGCGTCAGGTCGAGTGCCACCGCGCGCCGGAGGCGCTGCAGGTGATCAGCGGTCATGGCCGTGCGTCAGCGGGATGGCGACAGAATCAGTTGCGCGGAGCCCTGGGATGCGGGCCACAGGAAGGTGAGCGATTCCCCCTGGCGGGTGCGATCGAAGCCTTTCTCCGACTTCGCCACGGTCTCGATGGGGTAGGTCACGAGCTCGGCCATCGGTTCTGCGACGGCCTGCAATGGCGCGGCGAGTGACAGTTCGCTGCTGAACCAGCGGGCCGCCGACGGCGTCCAGTGCCAGCTGATCACGATGCTGCCGTCGGGCGAGATGCGCAGTTCCTTCACCAGCGACGTGTCGGCAGCCGCCAGCAGGATGCGCACCTCGGTGTCGACGGTGCGCACCGTTACGCTCATGCGCTCGCGCGCCCAGCTTCGGACGGGCGCGACCGCGGCCGCCTCGAGCGCCTCGGCGGTCGCATCGGCGGGCAGCAGGCGCTCGACCCCGATGGCACGGTCGTGCGGGTCGATGGCGGGCCGCACGTCGAGGCGCAGCGAGTTCTCGAGATCATGGATGCTGGCGGTACCATCGGAGCGCTGCGCGGCATCCGCCTGGCCTCGCGTGAGCGCCTCGTCGTGATAGGCCTCGCGGCGTCGGGTCAGCACGTCCGCATAGTTGATACCGGCCGCAAAATGGGAAAGCACCTCGATGGCACCACCGCGCGCCGGTGCCACCACGATGGAGCAGTGCGCCCCGTGGACCCAGATCTCCTCCGCCCCGTCGCTGTCGAGGTCGAGTTCTTCCCAGGTCAGCGGCTCGTCGCGCCGCAGCAGCGCCTCTGCCCGCACCAGTTCGTGCCAGAGGGCGTTCCGCAGGTGCGGCAGGTACAGCCCGCCGAACACGCCGTGCCAGTAAGCGTCATTGCACTGCGCCCGCGCCACGGCACGGCGTGCCTCGGGGGGATCGCCCCGCTCGCGGCAGAGCCTCGACAGCGCCACCATCATCTTCTGCATCCGGTTCGACTCGGGATACTTCACCAGGAAGTGCAGCCAGTGCGAGCCACGCACGAGGGACCCTTCGGGCCCGTCAAGGCGCTCGGTGCCGAGTTCCTTCTCGAGGGCCGCCAGGCGAAGCTGCGGATCGGGCGGGAGCGCCCAGCCCTCCATTTCGCGATAGGATGCCGTCGGCAGGTATGCGAGCCCGCCGCACGGCACTTCGCGGAGCACGTCGGCCAGGGTGCTGAGCACGATGGTGCCCTCGTCCACGAGGCCGCGAATCGTCGTGCCGAAGCGGTCGAACCATCCCTTCTCGTACACCCACTCCTTGGTGCCCGGCCAGCCACCGAACTTCTCGCCATCGTCCGCCAGGAGCGCCATGGAGTGCCCCGCGCGGTTGAGGCCCCGCAGATACTCTGCGGTCTCTTCCGGTGGACGGAAGGGGATCAGGTAGCGCAGGCGCTCGTCGATCGGGAACACGCCGACCCGCTTGCCGTCGCTCTCCGTGAGGTACCAGGTGTGCAGCTGTTCGCGGCTGAAGCCCGCGACGAGGAAGTGGCGATCGTCCACCAGTACGGCCTCGACGCCGGCATCCGAGAGGTCGGCGGCCAGCTCGGGCTCCCACACCCGCTCCGTGAGCCAGAGGCTCGCGGCCTCGACACCGAAGCGGCGCGCGATCGCCTCGTGCATCCAGCGCACCTGTTCTACCCGGTCGACGCGAGGCAGCGACGCGAGGATCGGCTCGTGGAAGCCCGAGAGCAGCAGCTCGAGCCGGCCTGAGCGCGCCAGGCCGGCGAGCTCGTCGAGGTAGGCCGGCTCGTTCGCCTCCAGCCATTCCAGCAGCGGGCCCGACAGGTGCAGCACGGCCGGAAAGAGGTTCGACTTCTCCAGTTGGTCGAGCAGGGGACGGTAGACGTCATCCAGGTGCTGGCTGAAGACGTGGTCGAAGTTCCCGATGGGCTGGTGCAGGTGCAGCCCGATGACGAAGCGAAGCGGCGGCATTTCGGCCTAGCCGAGGGCCAGGGTGCGCGAGCCTGCGAGCACCGCCTCGACAGCGGGAAGGGGATCCGGGAAGAGGTCGTCGCGCTGATGACTTTCCTCGGCGAGGCGGAGCGCGGCGGACAACTCGGCCTCATGTCCCGGGCGCAGCGCCGACACCAGCCGCTCCGCATCCTCGCAGTGGCCGGTGAAGCGGCGGAAGGCATAGTCGGGCACGGCACCGGTGGAGATGATGAACTGCCAGTCGGACGACTGCGCCAGGAGCAGTTCGCGCGTCGCCTGCGCCAGGATGGTGCGCGTGGCGGGCTGCGTCAGCGCCGTCGCCGCCACCTCCCAGTAGGCGTCTTCCAGGGGCCAGAGCCGCTCCCAGGTCCAGGCCGTCTGCTCGCTGAGCCACATGCTGAAGTTGCCGTTGGCGCCCCAAGAGCCGTCGGGCAGCCGAAGCGCGCCCGCCGGGGGGTGCCGCCTCAGGTGGGCGGATGCGGTGGTGGCGTGCACTTCCGGATGGTCCGGCAGCCGGCGATAGGTCTCCTCCAGGAAATGCGGGCCCTCGAACCACCAGTGACCGAAGAGCTCCGTGTCGAACGGTGCAGCCAGCACCGCCGGGCCCTTGCGCGGCTCCTCGGCGGCCAGCGCATCGATCAGGCGGGCGAAGTGCGCCGCGTGGGCGTCTGCGTGCGTGGCGGCCTTCTCGGGGTCATACGGTGCCTTGTCACCGAGATCGACGCTCGCGCCCGTCACCCGCCAGTACTTGAGGCCGCCGGGCCAGCGGATCTTGTGGAAGTCGAGGTACGCCCCGTCGCCCGGGTAGCCACCGTGACGGCTCCAGACCTGCGCCGAAGCCTTCGGGTCTCGGGCGAAGGCGGCAACGCTGGCGCCCTGGCCCGGATGCGATACCCGCCACGCGCGATAGGGTGACCGTTGCGCCACCGCGAGGGCCTCGTTGGCCTCGGCGACGCTCACGCCCACCTCCCCATCCATGGTCACCTCTCCGTCGCTGGTGAGCCCCAGGGGCCGCGCGCCGGTGACCAGGTGCGCGTCGACGAAGAAGTAGCGGTACCCGGCGTCGGCCAGGTGCTCGTCGATGCCGCGCCGGATGGATGCCGCCGGCGCCGTGGGCCACGGTGCCCAGCGCTCCCGGGGCCTATAGGCGCACTCGGGCAGCCAGCAGCCCGACGGGGACTTGCCGAAAAGCCGGCGGTGCTCCCGCACACCCACGGCGAGCTGCAGCCGGATGCTCTCGTCGCGCGCGAGCAGCGGCAGGAAGCCGTGCGTGGCCGCCGAGCTGATGATTTCGAGGCGGCCGCGATCTTCGAGCCCGCGAAACGCCGCGATCAGGTCCCCGTCGAGGGTGTGGAACAGCTTGCGCAGCCGGTGAATGCGCTCCAGCCAGAAGCCGGCCAGCGGGAGCAGGTGCATGTCGCCCGTCTGGCGCAGCGATTCCGGCGCGGCATGACAGGCTTCCAGCCGCTGCTCGAAGAACGCCTCGAGCTCCGTGCGGAAGAGCGGATGCGCGAGTTGGTTGGCGAGCACGGGGGTGATCCCGAGCGTGACCGGCGCCGGCACCCCGTCGCGCTCGAGCGCCTGCAGCGACTCGAGGAGGGGGAGGTAGGTATCGAGTGCCGCCTCAGTCAGCCAGTCGGATCCATGGGGCCACCGCCCATGGTTGAGGACCCACGGAAGGTGGCTGTGCAGGGCGAGAACGAAGTCGAGGCTCATGTGTGACTCAGGACGGCCCGGTACACGGCCGCGTAGCGCCGGCAGGCGCGATCCCAGCTGAAGTCGCGGTGCATGGCCGTGCGCATCATCGTGGTCCAGCGTTCGCGGTCCTCCATCGCCCCCATGGCACGGAACGCGGCTTCCTGGAAGGCGGTCGCGTCGTACTTGTCGAACAGGAAGCCCGTCACGCCGTCTTCCACCGTATCGGCGATGCCGCCCACGCGGCGACCGACCGGCAGCGAGCCGTACCGTTGTGACCGCATCTGCGTCAGGCCACAGGGCTCGTACACCGAAGGCATCAGGAACATGTCGGATCCGGCCATCAGCCGGTGCTCCATCCGGTCGGTGAAGTTGGTCTCCACCCCGACCTTCTCCGGGAGGGCACGCCGAAGCTCGAGCAGCGCGTCGGCGTAGCGCTTCTCGCCGCCCCCCAGGAACACGAACTGCGCGTCGAAGGTGAGCAGGTGGTAGCTCTCGAAGAGGACGTCGAGCCCCTTCTGCTGCGCCAGGCGGCCGGCGAACCCGAACAGCGGCGTCCGCTTGCGCTGGGGCAGGCCGAAGGCGCGCTGCAAGGCGGCCTTGCAGCGCTCCTTCCCCTGGAGGTGCTCCGAGTCGTACGTGGCCGTGATATGGGTGTCCGTCGATGGATCCCACACCGACTGGTCGATGCCGTTGGTGATGCCCACAAGGCGCGGTCCCAGCGCCTGGAACACTTCCTGGAGTCCAAACCCGCCCTCGGCCGTGCGGAGTTCCTCGGCGTGTTTCGCGCTCACCGTCACCACCAGGCTGGCGGTCGTAAGGCCACCCTTGAGCATGTTGGCTCGGCCGTACCACTCGAGAGTGTGATGGGTATACACCGACCATGGCAGGCCCACGTCGGGAACCATCGAGGGCGGGAAGTGGCCCTGGTAGCCGGGGTTGTGGACAGCGAGCACCGTGCGCACCTGCGTCGCCACCGGACGGTCGGCGTGCGTCGTGCGGAGGTACAACGGCGCCAGCGCGGTATGCCAGTCGTGTGCGTGAAGGATGGTGGGGCCTGAGACGAACCGGGGCAGCGCTTCGAGCGCGGCCAGCACGAAGAACGCGAAGCGGCGCGCGCTGTCGGGATAGTCGCCGTTCGAATCGCCGTAGATGCCGGGACGATCGTAGAAGTGTGGATGGGCGATGGCGTACACCTCGGGGCCGGGCCCGGACCCGGTGACGCGGAAGAGCTGCGCCAGTTCGGTGGTGGGCCCGACCTGCACCGGGAAGGGATCACCCGCAGGCACCAGCCCGGCCGCGAGTTCCCGCACCGAGCGGTACAGTGGCAGCATCGCCACCACCCGGTGACCTGCCCGCTGCTGGAAGGTCGCGAGCCCGCTCACTGCCTCCGCCAGGCCGCCCGTGCGCGCGTACGGAAAATACTCCGCCGATAGGTGCACGACGGCTGGCAGCGAGGGGCGGTCCGGCTTGTCGGCGGCCACGAGGCCTCCCGGATTCAGTCCGTGGGTGGGACATCGCCCGCGAGATCGGCGCGGGATGCTGGCAGATAATACTCCCGTACGTAGTCGGCCAGCATCCGCTGGGCGGTGAAACGGCGCCCGCCAAGCCGCAAGGCGTGCCGCATCCGCTCCACCCAGCCCAGCGGAATGTCGCGGCCGTCCCGCGTGTAGTAGAGCGGTACCATCTGCTCCTCGAGCAGGCGGTAGCAGGACTCCGCATCCTGGGCGTCGCTGCTGGTGCCGTCCGCGCCCGTGGGGATCGCCCAGCCACCCAGCCCATCGTATCCCTCCTGCCACCAGCCGTCGAGGGTGCTGAGCTGCGGTACGCCGTTGAGGGCCGCCTTCATCCCGCTCGTGCCCGATGCCTCGAGCGGCACCCGCGGCAGGTTGAGCCAGGCATCCACGCCCTGTACCAGCAGGTGCGCGATGTGCATGTCGTAATCCTCGACGAATGCAATCCGTCCCTCGAAGCTCGGATCTCGCGTGTACCGGTAGACGCTCTGCAGCACTTCCTTGCCCGGTGTGTCCGCCGGGTGCGCCTTGCCGGCGAAGATCACCTGCACCGGCCTGTCCGGATTGGTGCACAGGCGGCGAAGCCGGTCGATGTCGCTGAAGATCAGGTTCGCGCGCTTGTACGTGGCGAAGCGGCGCGCGAAGCCGATCGTCAGGACGTCGGGATCGAAGAGCGCGCCGGCGCCCACCACGGCCGCCGCTTCCTTGAGCTGGCCCGCGAAGCGGTGCCGGGCATCCTCACGGATGAAGTCGCGGAGGATCCGCTTGAGCCACAGGTGCGCCTGCCAGAGCTTGGCATGGTCGAGTGACAGCACCCGGTCCCACATCGCGCTGTCGTCGATATGCTCCGTCCAGTTCGGGCCGAGATGCTCCGCCAGCAGCCCCTGGATCGCACCGGCCATCCACGTGGGGAGGTGCACGCCGTTGGTGACATGACCGATCGGCACGGCCTCCCAGGGACGGTCGGGCCAGAGGTCGCGCCAGAGATGCCGCGACACCTGGCCATGCGGCCGCGACACGCCGTTCACCCGCGCGGCCAGCCGCAGCGCGCACACCGTCATGTGAAAGTTCTGCGCGTCGCCGGGCATGGTGCCCAGTGCGAAGAACCGGCTGCGGTCGATGCCCAGCGAGGTCCACACGGGACCCGAGACGCGCTCGAGCTCGTCCAGCGCGAAGAAATCGTGGCCGGCCGGCACCGGGGTGTGGGTGGTGAAGACGCTGCGCGCGCGCACCGCGTTCACGGCACCTTCGAATGACGCACCGCCCTCGACGTGCTCCCGCAGCCGCTCCACGAACATGAACGCCGCGTGGCCTTCATTGGCATGCCATACCGCCGGGTCGATCCCCACCGCGCGGAGCACGCGCACGCCGCCGACGCCGAGAATCCACTCCTGCCGGATGCGCAGCTGCGGCCCGCCGGCGTACAGCTTGTTCATGAGCGCGCGATCCTCGGCGGCGTTCACCTCGAGGTTGGTGTCCAGGAGATACACCGGCACCCGGCCCACCATCATCTTCCACGCCCGCACGTGGACCGGGCGGCCCGACGTCTCCACCACGGTGATCCACTCTTCGCCCGACGGGCCGGCGAGCGGCTGGATCGGCGTGCCCGCGAGGTCGAACACCTCGTCGCTGTCGGTCTGCCAGCCGTCGAGGTTCACCTTCTGGTCGAAGTACCCGTTGGTGTAGAACAGGCCCACGCCCACGATCGGCACACCCATGTCGGACGCGCTCTTCAGGTGGTCGCCCGCGAGCACCCCCAGGCCGCCGGAGTAGATCGGCACCGAGTTGTGCAGCCCGAACTCCGCGCAGAAGTAGGCGATCGGGCGGCCGTCGAGTTCCAGCCCGTGGCGCGCGAGCCAGGTGTCGCCGGTCGTGAGGTGATGGTGGAACGCGGCCATCACCATGTCATAGCGCTGCAGGAAGGCGGAGTCGCTCGCGCACGCCGCGATCCGCGCCGGGTCGATCTGCTGCAGCAGGAGCAGCGGATTGTGCCGCGTGTGATGCCACAGCCGCGTGTCGATGGCGCCGAAGAGGGTGCGCGCCTCCGGACTCCAGCTCCACCAGAGGTTGGTGGCGAGCCGGCTCAGTCCTTCGATACGAGTGGTGCGGCTCGTCCACGCCTTGCCCCGTGCGCCGCTTGAAGTCGGCGGCGTACTCCTGGTAGTTGCCCTCGAACCAGAACGCCTGGCTGTCGCCCTCGAAGGCCAGGATGTGCGTCGCGACGCGGTCGAGGAACCAGCGATCGTGGCTGATGACCACGGCGCAGCCGGCGAAGCCCTCGAGGGCGTCCTCGAGCGCGCGCAGGGTGTCCACGTCCAGGTCGTTGGTCGGCTCGTCGAGCAGCAGGAGGTTGCCGCCGCTCTTGAGCAGCTTGGCCAGGTGCACCCGGTTCCGTTCGCCGCCCGACAGGTCCTTCACCTTCTTCTGCTGGTCTGATCCGCGGAAGTTGAACCCGGCGCAGTAGGCGCGCGCATTGACCTTGCGCGTGCCGAAGAGGAGCTCGTCCTGCCCGCCCGAGATCTCCTCATACGTGGTCTTGCTGCCGTCGAGGGAGTCGCGGCTCTGGTCCACGTGGGCGAGCTTCACCGTCTTGCCGACCACGAGCTCGCCGCTGTCCGGTTGCTCCTGGCCCGCGATCAATCGGAACAGCGTCGTCTTGCCGGCGCCGTTCGGGCCGATCACGCCGACGATGCCGCCGCGGGGAAGGGCGAAGGTGAGGTTCTCGAAGAGCAGCCGGTCGCCGTAGCCCTTGGACAGCCCCTTGGCGATGACGACCTCCTCGCCCAGGCGCTCCGGCACGGGAATCAGGATCTCGACGCTGCCCTCGCTCTGCCGCTCCGCCTCGGCCCGCATCTCCTCGTAGCGCGCCAGCCGCGCCTTGCTCTTGGCCTGGCGCGCGCGGGGCGACATGCGGACCCACTCGAGCTCGTGCTGCAGCGTGCGCTGTCGCGCCGAGGCCTGCTTCTCCTCCACCGCCATGCGCTTCTGCTTCTGCTCCAGCCAGCTGGAGTAGTTGCCCTCCCACGGAATGCCAGCGCCCCGGTCGAGTTCCAGGATCCACTTGGCGACGTTGTCGAGGAAGTAGCGGTCGTGCGTGATCGCCACGACGGTGCCCTTGAACTGCTCCAGGTAGCGCTCGAGCCAGGCCACGCTCTCGGCATCGAGGTGGTTGGTCGGCTCGTCGAGCAGGAGCATGTCCGGCTCCGAGAGGAGCAGACGGCACAGGGCCACGCGCCGCCGCTCGCCGCCGGAGAGCTTGGTCACGTCGGCGTCGCCCGGGGGCACCTGCAGCGCGTCCATCGCCATGTCGAGCTTGTGGTCGAGCTCCCAGAGCCCCAGATGGTCGATCTGCTCCTGGAGGCGACCCTGCCTGTCCAGCAGCCTCTCCATCTGAGCGTCGTCCATCGGCTCGGCGAACTTCATCGAGATGTCGTTGTAATCGTCCAGCAGCTTCCGCAGGTGCGCCACGCCGTCCTCGACGTTGCCCCGCACGTCCTTCGCCGGGTCGAGCTGGGGCTCCTGGGGGAGGTAGCCGATCTTCGTGCCCGGCAGCGGGCGTGCGTCGCCAAGGAAATCGGTGTCGACGCCGGCCATGATGCGCAGCAGCGTCGACTTGCCCGCCCCGTTCGACCCGATGACGCCGATCTTGGCGCCCGGATAGAAGGAGAGGTAGATGCCCTTGAGGATCTCGCGGGAGGGGGGCACGACCTTTCTGAGGTCGCGCATCGTGAAGATGTATTCGCCGGCCATAGGGCGGCAAAGATAGGCGGAAGGGGCAGAACGCCAAAGGGCGCCCCGACGGGGACGCCCTTGCGGTGCGTGTACCGTCGAGCGACTAGCTGAGGTGCTTGCTCACCAGCTTGGTCATCTCGAACATGTTGACCTGGTCCTTCTTGAAGATCGGCTTCAGCGCGTCGTCCGCGTGGATCATGCGCCGATTCTTCTTGTCCTGGAGGCCCTTCCGCTTGATGTAGCCCCAGAGCTTCTTCGTCACTTCGGTCCGGGGGAGCGGGGTCGCGCCCACCACCACTGCCAGCGCCGCGCTCGGCTTCACGGCCTTCATGAACGCCGCATTCGGCTTGCGCGCTGACTTCTTCTTCGCGGCCTTCTTCACGCTCCTCTTCGCCGCCTTCTTCGCGCCCTTCTTCGCCGCCTTCTTCTTGGCTGCCATCGCGATTCTCCTGTGAAAGTGAAGGTACTGCACTCGCCCTGCACAAACACTCGGGGTTCAAGGTACTACCTTGCCACGGAGTTGCAATAGGTATTTCCCTCTGAAAACGTCCGATTTCTCCTCGGCGCGGCTCCCGTCCGCCGGGCGCCGGGTGGGCCGGCGGCCGTGCTCGGGGGTAATTTCCCCTATGGCGCCGCGCTGGGTGGCGCCCGGGGACAACCTCCGGAGTGACGATGCGCAGCGTGATTTTCCCTCTGATACTGGCCGTTCTCCCTCTGGCGGGGACGGTCCCGCCCTCTGGCGCCGCCGCGACGCCGGGCTGTGCGCCCGGCAACGGCGGCCTCACACTGGCGCCGGGATTCTGCGCCGTGGCCGTGGCCGAGAGCCTGGGCCGTGTGCGGCAGATCACACTGGGGCCCGATGGTACCCTCTACGGCGCGATCGCGAAGGGGGACAGCGGCGTCGTGGCCCTGCGGGACACCGATGGCGATGGCCGCGCCGACGAGCGGCGGGTGTTCGGCCCACCGGGCGGCAACGACGTGAAGGTGCACGATGGCCATCTCTACCTGGCGCTCCCGGATCGCATCCTGCGCTGGCGGCTCGTGCCCGGGCAGCTGAGGCCGCCGGGCGAGCCGGAGGTCATTGTGGGCGGCCTGCCCGGCGACCGGAGCCATGCCGCCAAGAGCATCGCGTTCGGGGCGGACGACATGATGTACGTGAATGTCGGGGCGCCCTCCAACAGCTGCCAGGAGCGTGATCGTGAGAAGGGATCCCCTGGCATCGACCCGTGCCCGGAGCTCGCCACCCGCGCCGGCATCTGGCAGTACTCCGCGTCCCGCCCCGGGCAGAGGCACTCCGAGGGCACGCGGTTCGCCACCGGCATCCGGAACTCGACCGCGCTTGGCGTCCGCCCGGGGACAAGCCAGCTCTATGGCGCGACACACGGCCGGGACCAGCTCGGTGCCAACTGGGACTTCAGCGACGCGTACAACGCGGAGAACCCGGGCGAGGAGCTGATGGCGATCGACCGGGGTGACGACTTCGGCTGGCCCTACTGCTACTACAGCACCGAAACGACGTCCCTCGTCCTGTCCCCGGAGTATGGCGGCGACGGCACGAAGGTCGGTCGCTGTGCGGCCGTGAAGGGGCCGCTCATGGTCTTTCCCGGCCACTGGGCCCCCCTCGCGCTGGCCTTCTCCACCGGCAGCACCCTGCCCGAGCCGTATGCCGACGGTGTCTTTGTCGCGCTCCATGGATCGTGGAACCGGGCACCCCTCCCGGAGGCAGGCTATCGCGTCGTCTTCGTGCCCTTCGCCGACGGCAGGCCTGCGGGCCACTACACCACGTTCGCCACGGGCACCGGGAGCGAGACGTGGCTCCGGCCCTCCGGGGTGGCGGTGGCACCCGACGGCGCGGTGTACATTTCAGCCGACAACCGCGAGACGATCTGGAAGGTTGTTCGCGGGACGTGAAGCGAGGGCGTGAGGACGTGTCAGGGAAAGGAGTCAGCGATGAACGCCGGGAAGGTGCTGGTCGCGGTGACGGTGCTGGCAGCGACGCCACTCGTGGCGCAGGTGAAGCCGCTGGCCGCGGGAAGCATGGCACCCGACTTCTCCCTGCCTGCCGCGACGTCCGCCGGGGTGCTGCCGAAGCAGTTCCAGCTGAGCGAACTGAGGGGGCGCACGGTGGTCCTGGCATTCTTCTACAAGGCCAGGACGTCTGGCTGAACAGTGCAAATGGACGCGTACCGTGATCAGTACGCGACGCTCTTCAATGGTGGTAAGGACGTCACGCTGGTGGCCATCAGCACCGACCCGGACACGACACTGGCGTCGTGGGCCCGGGACGCGAAGTACCCCTTCACCTTCCTGAGCGACGTGGGTGGGGCGGTCGGGAAGCTCTACGGGGCGTTCAACTCGAAGTACGGGCTCGACAA
>JAGGAG010000250.1 GCA_017889745.1 Gemmatimonadota bacterium
TGCCCGCCCTGGCACGACGGGTCTTTGCCGGCGAATTTGCGACCAACGGCGACATCAAGCGCGCCGTCACCCACTGGCGCCCGGACCATATGCGGGTATGACCAGACGCTGTGCCGTGAACGGAATCCCCCGCTCACCGCTTACCGCTCACCGCTCACGCATCTCCATGGCAAACGATCCCCGCGACGCGCTGCCCGACAAGCTTCATGTCTATACCGGCACCGCCATCGACGTGACATACGACAAGAAGCGCTGCATTCACGTGGGCGCCTGCATCCGCGGGCTGCCCCGCGTCTTCGATCCCGGCAGCCGGCCCTGGGTCATCGTCGGCAACAGCACCGCCGACAAGATCGCCGCCGCGGTCGAGCTGTGCCCGTCCGGTTCCCTGCAATACGTCCGGAAGGATGGCGGGCCCGCGGAAGTGCCCGACGCCGGGAACGCGCTGCTCGTTTCCCCTGACGGTCCGCTCTTCATTCGCGGGCAGCTCGAGCTGGTGGAACCCGATGGCAGCGTGAGAAAGGAGACGCGGCTCACCCTCTGTCGCTGCGGCGCCTCCGCCCACAAGCCGTACTGCGACAACTCGCATCTCAAGGTCCGCTTCCAGGACGGCGCGAGGGCTCTTCCGAAGGACAAGCTGGAGCCCGATCACGCCGGCCCATCGGGCCTGTTGCGCATCGAGCCACAGGCGGACGGCCCTGTGCAACTGAGTGGCAACCTCCGCGTCCTCGATGCGGCGGGGACGGTGGCCGGGACCACGACCGGGGCCGCATTCTGCCGTTGTGGCCACTCCGGTACCAAGCCGTTTTGCGATGGTAGCCACGAGAAAGCAGGCTTCAGCACGGCCTAGCTGACATCCTTGCGAATAACCCCCCGGAGGGGCACGTTACCACCGTGAAATCCGCTCAGGAAACCGACCGGATGGCCACCCCCGTGGACGCCGCCAACACCGACGAACTCGAGCTCCTCCGCGCAACTACGCTGGGCGAGTATGAGATCCTCGCCGAGCTCGGTCGCGGCGGCATGGCCACGGTCTATGCCGCGCACGATATTGCACTCGATCGTCGGGTGGCCATCAAGGTCATCTCCCCGTCGCTCGGTGCCAGCCCGGCCCTGGTCGAGCGGTTCCGCCGCGAGGCCCGCACGGCGGCATCGCTAAGCCATCCCAACATCATCCCGATCTATTCCGTCCGGCACGCCGATCGGCTGCTTTACTTCGTCATGAAACACGTCGATGGGCGCCCACTCGACAGCATCCTCCGCGAAACCGGCGCGCTGCCCTTGCCCACGGTACAGGCCATCCTGGGCCAGGTGGCTGGTGCCGTCGGGTACGCCCATCGCCATGGCGTCGTGCACCGCGACATCAAGCCGGGCAACATCCTCATCGATGACGAGGGCTGGTGCGTCGTCACCGACTTCGGCATCGCCAAGGTGGCCGAGTCCGAGGGGCTGACCACCTCCGGCATGATGGTCGGCACGCCGGCCTACATGAGTCCGGAGCAGTGCCTGTCGAACGACATCAGCGGCGCCTCCGACCAGTACGCGCTCGGCGTGGTCGCATACGAGATGCTCACCGGGCGCCTGCCGTTCCCCGGCACTTCGATGATGTCGGTCTCATCACGCTCGCCACCACGGGCTCGCGGCCGCTCAGCGTGCGCTATACCACGCCGCGGAGCCCCATTCCGTTTCCCCGCGCGAGCCTTGGCCTTTCCGAGGCGAAGACGGTCCAGATCGGTCCCGTCAAGAGCCGGCGTGGAGTCGGGGCTGCCGTGATCGGTGCCGGGATTCTGCTCGCGGCTGCGGTCTACTTCGCGCCTTGGCGGCGCTTGACGCCTGAGGCGAGGCCAGCGCCGATCGACGTGGCGGGGGCAGCCGCCAACGGCGGCCCGCAGCAGGGCGCCACCGCCGCAGGCGAACCGGCCAAGCCGGCCGAGACCGCGGGCACCTCCGCCACCGGTGCTTCGAAGCAGGGTCCCAAGGCAGGCACGGTGGCTCCCCCGGTCACGACTCCAGTCGAGGAGCCGCCCGTGGCGCCCGCCGTTCCAGTCGTGGCCGTGGCGGTGGTCGACATGGAGGAGCCCGAGGAGGCCGGGGCGCCCAAGACTGCGATCTCCGGCAGTGATGCGCTGCTGGGGCGCGTCGCCGCACCCGGCGCGGTATCCCCCGAGGCCCGGAGCGCGATCCAGCGCACGCTTACGGGATACGGTCAGGCCCTGACCCTGGGCGACATGGCGGAAGCCTTGCGCCGCTATCCCGCCATGCCCGCGGCGCGGCAGGAACAGCTCGGTGGCTTCTTCGCCAGTGGCGGGCGCTACAGCATTCGCTGGCAGGTCACCGGCGTGCAGGTCAACGGAAATCGCGCCCTGGCGCAGTTGAGCGGCTCGACCACTGAGATCCACGGCGGTGCCTTCGGCACCACCCGTGTGGTCAACGAGCAGGTCCAGCTCGAGCGGCGGGGCAATACCTGGGAGCTGAGCCAGATCGCGCAATAGCGCCGGATTCCGCGAGGAGTCGGGCAGTCGGTAGCCGCACCCGGAACCGATCTTTGCAGTCCCCGGTGCCGCCCCCTTCGGGCGGCACTTCGCGTTTCAGTAACCTCAACAGCCACAACCCCTTGGTTACCTGAATCGCATCGCGTCACCGTCCACGGTTTGCGCGATGTCGGCGGCCACGGGTGGCACTCCCGTTGCCGCGCTCGTATCGATGCCCGGGGTCCTCGGGCATTCCTACGAGAGGAGCGCTTGCCATGCCCACGTTCACACCCCGACTTGCGGTGGTTCTCGTGTCATTGAGTACGCTCGGCGGCACGGTGCCACTGGCGGCCCAGGGCACCTCCGCCATGGCCACCGTGTACCTCAAGGAAGGCGGAGTCATCCACGGCCAGATCCTGAGCGAC